>JANQIW010000160.1 GCA_028281945.1 Prochloraceae cyanobacterium PL24a_bin.78 | reverse complement strand
TATGACTATAGTAATCTCATTATTAATCATCGGCTGGGTAGCAGCATCCATCATCGGCACTCAAGCTTATTTCCGAGGCGAGCAAACCAAGCCAATTCACAACCGTAACTGGAAATCCGAATCCTTTGAAAAATTATCCACCGCAATTGTAGGAAAAGAAATCGACTATAGCAACAGAGTACCTGCATATACCATGGATGCTTATACTAGCAACAATCTTCCTACTGCTTAAACTTCATAAACTCTCATATCTCTCGTAATCTCATTAAGTTTAATTATTAAATTTTAACCCCAAAAAACTCCTCATAACTGGGGATTTTTTTTTCATAGATACAAAGAAAAAACTGTATATCAAACAATTAATAACTAGAGATCGTGTCTAGATTTTCTAAAAGATTAATATAGTTAATGAAGTCAAAAGTAAAAAGTAATAACTAAGAACCAAAAAAATAATACAGAATTTTCCCCATCTCTCATTCTCCCATTCTCCCATTTCCCACTTAATGTCGATCATAGTTAAAGAAAAACCATATTAACTATAGGAATTATGATCAAAATTCCGTTAACCTTCTACAGAAGGAAGAAAATCCTCAACAGTTTTGAAAATTTGGTAATCACCACTAATCCAACCCAAAGGCGCAAGATGTCCACCCTGAAGACTTTCTTGATTTAATAAACGTTCAACCAAATTTTTTAATAACCATTTAACAGTGGGGGCAGCAATTCTAGTATCTTGTTTAAAAGAAATCAAACTAGTTAAACCAAATAACCTACTTTGCTCAATCAAACAAAAAGTTTCTTTTTGAGAAGGTTCAACTTTAATCCCAATATTATTTAAAAATCTTCTCAGCCAAGGAAAATTCCCTTCACGTAAAATAGGAATAGCCCCCTCAAGGCCTTCAATAGCTGGAGCCATTAGAATTGATTTTTGATTTTTCAGGGAAATTTTTTCTAAATCTACATCCGCCAAAGCCTCTTCTAAGTGTTTTTGTTGTTCAACAGAAATACAACTACTGATAAACTTCGGACAGATATTTTCTTGGATCTTAGGTTTTTCTTCCAAATCAGAGAGCAATTCTAGTAAAGCAATATATTTACAACCTAAACTATGACCTAACCAAAAGTAATTTTCTTTTTCCTCTGTTGGATCTTCTTCATATATTGCATAATGGTAGCCAAGATATTTTGCTTCATCTCTCATTGCTTGCTGAAGTGTTACTTGATCTTTTACCAAATTAACAGCAACTGACCAATGACGAAAGGTAAATCTATAGGGAAGGGCAACAATGGTATACCCACTCAGAAAAAGATTTTTTAATAAGTAACGATAAAATAAGGTGGGAAATGTCCCAAAAAAAGCACCACCAATGAAAAAGATTACTCCTTTAGGTTTAGGGTTAAGGGCAACCCAACTAAAGTTTAAGGGTATAAATTTGAGTTTTAGAGATTCAGTCATAATTATTATCTAGTGATCTTTATTCTTCAATTTCTAATTGAACTGCCACCATTGCATTAAAAGAAAAGGCAAATACAAGAGGCATTGGCGATCTAAGGAAAAAACCCAGAAAAACTGATATTAAAGTTACTATTGCTGCAATAGTTAACCACAACTTTTCCTGTAAACAGAATCCTTTTTTTGCCTTAATAGATCTTAATGTTTTTGATGGTATAGGCTCAGGCATTACCGCACCTGGAGGAAAAGCCCAATAATTGCTGTAACGCTCGATAAATAGCTCTGTCCAGCCATTTTCTTCACACCATTCTTTTACCCATTCATCGCTAAAATGTTTCATAATCTAATTACTAATATTAATTTTTCAATTGTTATTATTTCAATCAATTTAGCGAAGAATTTTTCTTTTTTTTCTATCTGTTAATAACTTTTAATATTCTCTTTTTAGGCTCAATTTTTTGAGTATAAATGCTCAAAAATCTTGAAAGGTAATTGTTAATAAATTCAAAAATTTAGACACTTAATTTATTATTTTTTCTTAATATTATTGATATTATTTTTTTTCTAAATAGTCAATTTCTGTACAAACACCATCTAATTTAATATCCCAGGGATCCACGGGAATTTGGGGTAAATAAGCAAAATCAAAGACAATCCCAATAGTAGTAGGAATTGAATTCCAAGAATCCTTGTTCAGAAAACGATCGTAAAAACCACCACCATAACCTAATCGATACCCTTGATGACAACAAGCAACAGCAGGAACTAAAATCAAATCTACTTCATCGTTAGAAATCATAGGAGAATCTGCCATAGGCTCTTTAATACCATAAGTACCTTTAATTAACTCATCTCCTACTTGCCAACAATGCCAACTTAAAGACTTCCCAATGCAACGGGGAAATCCCCATTTTTTATCACTAAATTTATTAAATAAATAACTTAAATCTGGTTCTTTACGAAAACTAAAATAAGCAAGAATGGTCTTAGCTTGGATAAATTCAGGAATTGATTGAAGATTGAAACAGATTTTATCACTTTTTAAACGGCATATTTCTTTAGATAAATTTTTACGATGTGCCAGTAAATCTTTACGTAATTTAACCTTACTTAAAACCATTACTTAAAAATCAACAATGAAATAATTTATTTGATCTTGAAAATTAATTTTTTTTACTACAAAAAAGAGATTCTTAACTAACTAACTAACTTAATTATTGATATTCTCATTAGATGATGGTCTACTCAATAATTCTTCTATATTAAAAGGAAGATAAGTTTTTAGAGAAATACCACGAGTTACAGGTCTAGAAGCACTTGCTCTACTTTGAAGAACTTGATTTAATTCTTTAAGAGCGACTTCTGGATCTTCATTAGGCTGAAGAGTAAATAATAATTCTTGACAAAGCCCTCCGATATTTTGTGAAGCACAGATTACTGGTTGATTGTTTAAAATTCCATGAGTTAAATATCTAAGAGTTCCAGAATCATAAGCTTTTTGGAATCTAGGGGATACTTTTTCGCAACGAGTTTGAGGGCTAAAACCGGAATCTTGAAAAAATTCTGATTGCCAATGTATCAAAGCTACTTTTCTACCATTAGGAATGGAAGCAAATGTAGTTGGAACATATTTGGCCATATTGACGTTATATCCTTCTCTACAGAAGAATTGGATAGAACTACTTTTATTCTCAGCATTTCCGGGGGTTATACTAATAGAAGCAATGGTTAGGGAACCTATTAAACCAAGAGCTATTTTTTTTATATCCATTTTTCTAAATTATTTCTCCATCGATTTTTATCTATTATAACTTAAACAATGATATCCTCAATCAGCTATGTATGGATAAAAGTTTTTTATATCAAGAGAGTCTTTAATAATGATAGAGTTAAAACCTCCCATTCTCCCATTCTCCCATTCTCCCATTCTCCACTCAATGTCTATCGTTATTACAGAAAAATGATATTAGAGCAGATTAGAAAGTTAATCCATCAGTTTTATAGAGCTATATATTTATTTTATTGTGCAATATAAAATTAAAAAACTTATTCCTAAACCAAGAAAATTTGGTAACCAACCTGCTAAAAAAGGAGAAATAATCCCTATTAAGCCTAAACTTCCAATCAGAAACCCTATTAAATAATAAGAGAAAACTATCCCCACAGTGATAGCAAAATTAGAACTTCTACTGATATATTGAGGGCGAATTCCTAATGCAGAACCAACTATCCCAAAAATTAAACATATGAAAGGAAATGCCATTTTTTGTTGAAGTCTAACTTGAAATTTTAAAATGCTTTTGTCATCGCCACTATGTTTAATTATCTCTAAATAGTTTCTAATTTGAGAAATATTCATGGAATCAGGATCATAATTTTTTTGGACTAAATCCAAGGGAGCGCGAGAAAATTTGAGCTGTTTGTTTTGGAAAGTTAATGTATTTTTTAAAGAGGTATTGGGGGCAATATTATATATGGTTCCATCAAAGAAATCCCAAGCATTGGATAAATTATTCCAACTGGCAGCGGATGAGATAATAATTCGATGGAGTTTTCCTTGAGACCAAGTTAGAATAGTTAAATCTTCCATTTGATTATTGTGGAATTCTCTAGCAAAAAATAAAGTTTTAATTTTAGGAATTAGCTTACCATTAGGAGAAATAACCTCTTCAAATTCTCGATAAATAACATCTTTTTTGACGAAAAAGGGTTTTTCTTCGGGAATTGCTTCCACTAAAATAGTAGTAGCTTGATGGTTAGCTGCGGGTAAAATTAATTCATTAAAAAGGAAAGAAATCCCAGTAACTATTAAACTTAAAACTATACCTGGTAAAATAATACGATATATACTAATTCCTGCACTACGTAAAGCAATAATTTCACCATCTTTACTAAGGCGACTATAACTAATTAGGATTGCTAATAAGATGGATATTGGTAAACCGTAAGAGGTGTATTCTGGTAATTTTAAGAAAAATATTATTCCTGCTGATTGTAAAGGTAAACCATGCTCTAAAACTCTATTTCCTAAGTCTGAAAGTGTTCCAATTGCTACCCCAAGAGATGAAATTATCCCTAAACTAAATAAAAATACTGGTGTGATTTCTAAGATAAGATATCTATCTATAGTGGATAAATTAGGGAAGAATTGATTTAGTAAATTAAATTTTATATAATTCAAAGTTTGAATCTAGGACTATTTTCAAAAGATTAAATACTAGAAAAAGTTATTATAATAAATCCGGTTATGAAACAAGCTTTATTGGTGAGGTGGAATTCGGAATTCGGAATTCGGAATTCGGAAAGATTGAGAAAAAGTAGAAGATAAAAAAGTTTTTTAATAAGTCAGTTTTGAAAACCGGATTTAGTATTATTTTAATTTAGAAAAAACTCAAAAAATAGTTTATAATAATAGTTTGTCAAATATAAGCCCAGTTGATTAATTGGAGGTCAATTGTCTAGATTTCTCTTAAAAGTGCTTTGGTTAGAAAAAGATGTAGCAATCGCTGTGGATCAAATAGTAGGAAAAGGAACAAGTCCTTTAACAGCGTATTTTTTCTGGCCTCGTAATGATGCTTGGCAACAACTCAAAGATGAGTTAGATTCTAAAAGCTGGATTAACGATTCTGAAAAGGTAGAAATTCTCAACCTTGCCACAGAAGTAATTAATTATTGGCAAGAAAAATCAAAATTCACTACTCTATCTCAAGTTAAAGCTAAATTTCCTGATATTGCCTTTGTTGGAACCAGTTGATGATTTAAAGTTTGAGAATAATAAGCTCTATCATTACTAAATAATTGCTACAAATATCTTTTAACTAATAAGTAATAATTCGATATCTACTCTAAAATAAGAATTAGAAATTTATAAATTTCGATATTAGATTATTGAAAAAATATAATTATTTAATTACTTAATAGTTAATTATTCAAAAAGTAAAGTATTTGTAGCGATATTTTTTATTTAATAAATTTTCCTAATTTTAGGATAATGTAAGAAAAACTTTTTTCCCTTAATCTTAATCTCAGTATAAAAACTTACTTCCCATTCCCCCCATTCCCCCATTCTCCCACTCTCCCCATACAAATCTCTATCACTATTAAAAAAAAATGCTCTAACTTATATGGGGGAGAATATTTTTCACTTCTGCCCCCAGTAAAATCTTTGCTCTAAAGATTAAACCATACCACCTGCGGCTTGATAACAAGCTCTAGCCCGCTTATAAGCCTGAGTTGCTTGGATTTTCTTCTGAGCATCGTCAGTTTTACTTGCTTCATCCAAAAGCTGTTGAGCTTGATTGTACTCAGTGCGAGCTTCTTCTAATTCAATAGAATCTCCTAATTGAGCACCATTAACAAGGACTTTGACTTGATTATTTTCAATTTCAGCAAAACCACCCATTAAAGCAATAGTTTTCCATTCTTTATCTGGGCGAACTCGCATAACACCGATATCAAGGGCAGTCAATAAAGGAGCGTGATCTTTCAATATACCTAATTGTCCAGTAGTGCTAGGTAAAATAATTTCTTCTGCATTATCGTCCCATATGGTTTGATCTGGGGTAATGACGCGTACAGTTAAAGCCATTAGTTTTTTAGATAAATTAATTAATAAATTGGAATCGGTTATCAATGGTTGAAAGTAGTTAATAGTCAATAACTACTAACTACCGAAAGGAAAAGCCAATTGACCTTTAGTCTTTAGCTTTTAGCCTTTAGCCTTTAATTCTTCAGCCTTCTTCTTAGCTTCTTCGATATCACCAACTAAGTAGAATGCTGCCTCTGGTAAATCATCTAATTCACCAGAAAGAATCATGTTAAATCCTTGAATTGTCTTCTCTAAAGGTACATACTTCCCTGATAAACCAGTAAATACTTCTGCTACAAAGAAAGGTTGAGACAAGAAACGCTCAATTTTACGAGCACGATCTACAATCAAGCGATCGTCTTCAGATAATTCATCAAGACCTAAAATAGCGATAATATCTTGAAGTTCCTTATAACGTTGTAGAGTAGCTTGTACAGCACGAGCAGTATTATAGTGTTCTTCACCCACAATGTTTGGCTGTAACATAGTACTAGTAGAGTTTAGAGGATCTACCGCTGGATAAATACCTTTAGAAGCCAAACCACGGGACAATACAGTTGTTCCATCTAAGTGAGCAAAAGTAGTAGCAGGAGCGGGATCTGTTAAATCATCTGCTGGTACATATACTGCTTGAATAGAAGTAATAGAACCTTCTTTAGTGGAAGTAATACGCTCTTGTAGAGTTCCTACATCAGTACCAAGAGTAGGTTGATATCCCACCGCTGAAGGCATACGACCTAATAGTGCGGATACTTCTGAACCTGCTTGAACGAAACGGAAGATATTATCAATAAATAAAAGAACGTCTTGCTTGTTAACATCACGGAAATATTCAGCCATAGTTAAAGCTGAAAGACCGACACGCATTCTTGCTCCTGGTGGTTCATTCATTTGACCGTAAACTAGAGCAATTTTTGATTCATTAAGATTTTCTTCATTAATTACTTTAGATTCGATCATTTCATTGTAGAGGTCATTTCCTTCACGAGTACGTTCCCCTACACCACCAAATACAGATACACCACCGTGGTTAATGGCGATATTGTTGATCAATTCCATCATGATCACGGTTTTACCAACACCTGCACCACCAAATAAACCAATTTTTCCACCACGACGATATGGAGTTAGAAGATCGATTACTTTTACTCCTGTTTCAAAAACTGTTGGTTTTGTTTCCAATTCTGTTAGGGAAGGTGCATTGCGGTGAATGGGAGATGTTTCATTGGCTGGTACATCTCCTTTTTCGTCTACTGGATCTCCTAATACATTGAAAATACGACCTAGAGTTACTTTACCAACGGGTACACTAATGGGAGCACCTGTATCGACAATTTCCATACCTCTTACCAAACCATCAGTACCACTCATGGCTACGGCTCTTACTTGGTTATCACCTAGCAATTGTTGTACTTCACAAGTTACGGAAACATCTTGGCCTGCTTCGTTTTTACCTTCGATTTTTAAAGCGTTGTAAATTTTGGGCATTTTACCGCTAGCAAATTCAGCATCGACTACAGGTCCGATGATTTGGGTTATTTTTCCAATGTTTGTTTTTTCTGTTGTAGCTACCATTCTTTCCTTTTATTGCTGGTTAGTTTTGTATTTTGCTCTTAGATTTTTGAAGGATATTGTCTACTACCCACTTGATTAGGTTACTCCCTCGTCTTTAAGTTGGTTGAAAAACAAGGTTATTAGATAGTTAGAGTCTATCCTCACTATCGATCGAGGCACTGTGGGTAAGTGTCTATCCCACAACCATTCTCTAGCTTATCATTGAAAGGGATTTAGATCGTGCCTTTAGATAATTTTCTGATTTTTGGATTCTAAGATCAAAATGATAAGGTTTGGTTTTTGGTTATTGAGACAATTGGAAGAAATTCAGGAACTTTTTCTTTAATAATTTTGTCTATACAATATAAAAGATAAATATGATCAATAGCAATAGCTATGGAAACCTAACAAAATTTGATCATTAAGATTTGAAATTTAGTAAAATATTGCTGTTTGTTTTTTTTAATTTTTCTTTAAATAGTATATTTCCTTAGTCAATTTAATCTATTATGTTTTTCCAACAATTAAAATATTTTTTCCGTTTTTCAAAAAAAGCTTTAATTTATTTCCTTTTATCTTTAGTAGTAACCATTGGTATTAATACTGCTATCCCTAATCCTAGTTATGGTTCTTGGTTCGATATTATTGACAATGTGATTAGAAATGGAGTTCCATTTATTCAGCTATCTAGTTTGTCTGATTCTGATGAAATTCAATTAGGCCAACAAATTAATCAACAATTAATTGATAGTGGGAGGGTAAAAATTCATTCCAACTCCCAAATTAATAGTTATTTGGATGGAATGGGACAAAAATTAGCATCTCAAAGTTCAAGGCCAGATATTCCCTATACTTTCCAAGTAGTTGAAGATTCAAGTGTTAATGCTTTTGCTACTATGGGTGGTTTTGTTTATATTCATACAGGCTTAATGACTACAGCAGAAAATGAGGCTGAATTAGCTAGTGTAGTGGCTCATGAAATTGGCCATATTGCCGGTCGTCATGCTGTGGAACAAATGCGCCAAAGGGCCTTATCCCAAGGTTTACTCTCTGCTACTGGTTTAGATCGAGCTACTGCTGTTCAACTTGGAGTAGATATTGCTGTTAACCTTCCTAATTCTCGCAGCGATGAATTTGAAGCTGATGATTTGGGCCTTACCAATATAAAAGCTGCTGGTTATGCACCTTCAGGGATGTTAAGTTTTATGCGCAAGCTTCAAGAACTTAGTAATTCATCTGTTCCTACTTTCCTTAGTACCCATCCTGCTACTTCCGATCGAGTTGTTGCTTTAGAGTCAAAGATTGACCATAATTTCGCTAATAATGGCCAAGGTTTAAATAATCGTGCTTATCAACGACGAATCCGACCTCTTTTATAAGTTTTCTCATTAGTATCAAAATTACTAAGTTACTATTCACTAAAATTTCTAGGTATTAAGTCTATACACTTAATAACCTAAATCTGTTTTAATAGTCTTTTAGAAGTAGGATTTTTTGTATTGACTTTGGTGATAGCCTCCGATAACGGTCTTACTCTTAAGGAAAGATTTTTTGTATTAACTTGATAAACTTTACTTTCATCTAATTCTAAGGCAGATAGCCATCCACTATTGGGATGATAAACTCCTGTATCTATTCCTAACCAACCAACACCTGCTGCTAGTTGTCCGGGTTTTACTCCTGGAAATGTAAATGTAATTGTATGACCAATAATAATTAGTTTATCTTCAAAATAAGGTTTTTCTATACTATGAAATTTTTCTCTAATCCAACAAAATTCCTCAGATGTTTGTTCTGAAATTATTTTTTTTGGATTTAGTCCTGCATGTACTAACCAATAATCTCCTAAATCTAAATAATTTGGTAGATTCCTCATCCATCTAATATGCTCTAAGGGGATTTTTTTATCATAACTAAGTACTGTGGTATGACCACCATTATAAAGCCATGGTGCTAGCATTTCTTGATAGATTTCTTCCTCTCCAAATACGTCTAACAGCATTTCTTCATGATTGCCACGAAGACATTGATAGTTATTCTTATAGACAAAATCTACTACTTCTGCACTTTTTGGTCCTCGATCGATTAAGTCTCCCAGAAAATAAATTTCATCATCATCTCCCGGAGCAACCCCTTCTAATAATACTTGTAGTGCGTCATAGTGACCGTGCACGTCGCCTATTACAATTCGGCGATTGTTTCTTTTTGTTGTGTCCAATTTCTACCTCTTGATAAATTCTCCTATACCATTTAAGCTTGACAAAGCAAAAGCAAATTTTACTACGGTAAATTCACTGATGCTTGCTTGGTTTTATTAAAGTAAATTAATTTTCTTTGAGAAAATTCTATGATAAAAAGCTTTAATTTTAAAATCAAAAGCTTTAAGATATTTTTAAAATTTCCTACTAAAAATGGATGGTTTGTTCCATTATTCAGATTATAGCATAATCCAAATTTATGTTGCTTGATTTTGATCCCCATTTTGTTAGGATTAAAATGTAGCTTTTGATAAGAAAGAGATATATTTTGTGGCTAATTATGCTATAAATTAAATTGTCATTTTTGGATCTTAACCTTTTTGTATATCAAGCTAATAGATTAGTCTTAATTTTAGATTTTGAATTATTAGAAATTGCTTAAGTAATATGTCTTCTCCGATAAAAATTCCTACCATTAACATTCTCCGAAAACCCACAACCTCTGCTTGGATTGAACAAGCTATTTCTAACTTAGACACCATTTTACTAGATCATTCTCATTGCGAAAAAAAAGCGGCAGGAGTTGCTCTGAATCTGATCTGTCGTTATCCTTCATCTACTAAGTTGGTGCGTCAGTTAACGGCTATTGCTCAAGAAGAATTGGAGCATTTTGAGTTGGTAAATCAATGGTTGGAGAAACGGAGAATTCCTCTGGCTCCTTTGAAACCACCTCCTTATGGGGCTGGATTAAAATCCCAAATTCGACCCCAAGAAAGTGATCGTTTTCTCGATTCTCTTTTGGTTTCGGCTTTAATTGAGGCTCGCTCTCATGAAAGATTGGGTTTACTTGGGAGTTATTGTCCTGATTTGGAGTTGGCAAAGTTTTATCGTAGTTTGATGGCTAGTGAAGCTCGTCATTATGGGATCTATTGGCTTTTGGCTAATAGTTATTTCGATCGTGAAATCGTGGAACAACGTTTAGAAGAGTTAGCGGAATTTGAAAGTAATTTATTGGTTTCTTTACATCCAGAACCTAGAATACATAGTTAATATGATTTTTTAAATTGTGATATAAATGAGGGAATAGGCGAAATGGGAAGAATAGGGGGAATGGGAGGAATGGGAAGAATAAATTTTGATTAATTATCCTAGATTTGGGTTTTTTAACTCTATCATTATTAAAGCCAAGTTGATATAATTTGTTTGCTTACTTGATTTTAAATAATAAGTTAGCAACTAGGAATTAGTAGTTTATTAATCTTTTAAGATAAAAAATAACAACTTTTTAATACCCCATTGTAACAGTAATATCATAATAATGGGCAGAAACAAAAATAATAGATTTAACTTAAAGAATTCAATATTAACAATAATACTAATAGCAACTATTAAAGAAGATATTCCCCATGAAAACCAATTTAATGAAGATTTTAAGTGATATTTGAACTTATTTTGTAAGATATTTTTAAAACTATTTTGGTTAGAATATTTTAAACTATTTTCAGATAAACTATCTTGATATTCAAGATCGCCTAATATTACAAATAATTGTTTTATTAACTTGTAATGAACTTCAATAATTTCTAAAGTTAATTCAGGAAAAGAAAGGCTAGATTTTTTAATTTCTTGCTTAATATTTCCATCAAAATAAATTACTGTCTGAATAACTTCTTCTACTTTATCATCCTCTTGATAATGATAATAGGTACAAAAATTGATTCCAAATGTAATATTCTCTTGGAGGTTTAAAAAAATATATTGATACAAATCCTGTCTTAATTGAAAAGATATTTCTAAGAAAATATTGGGTTGTTTAGCTAATCTAATTTCTTCAAGAAGTTGTTGACTTAAATAGAAAGAAACTCCAGTGAATTTAGATTCACCGTCAAGATTAGTTTTCCTAATTTTAACCCAAGGTTTTCTTAAATTTTTTTCTAGAGATGTGCTCATTATATGATGTTTAGCATAATAGAGATAGACATTTAGAATTAGTGAGAAGATGGGGGAGAATGGGAGAATGGGGAATGGGGGAATGGGAGAATGGGGGAATGGGAGATTGAGGAGAAAAAGAATTAGGATTTGATAGGAAAGAGTAGGGAAAACAAATTTTGCTTAATTATCCTAGATTTAGATTTTTTAAACTCTATAATTATTTTTGAAAATTGATATCAATTTAAGATGGTAAAAAATAGAAGTAAATTATAAAGAGTATTTTTGAAATTAATTACCGAGAATTTTTGAGAATTTGTTTTACCATTTGCCAAACTAACCCTAATAATCCTCGCCATTGTTTTTGCCCAGCTTCTACACTTTTTTCATGAATTTGTAATAGTAATTCTCTTGTTTCACGAGGATAGGAAAAAATTTGTTGATTATAGCGATTAACAATTGCGCCATCTAATCCAATAGTAGTTTGAGCATAAATTATATCTGAATCTGTTGCTTGAATCGACTCTTGAGATATTCTTTGATTTTGATTATCTAAAGTATTTTTCATCTCACCTAATTTACGTAAACCATGCAAGAAATGAGTATTTTTAAAAAGTTGTTTAACTTTGATAATATTATCTGGATTAGTTGAATCAATTGGAGATGGTAATTTAGTAGAAATTAACTCATAATTTGCTGGTGTATGAGAAAGATTAGCAACATATTCGGTATCATTTTCTATTAAGTCTGGATTATAAAATTCCGATTCAGAATCCCTCAACAAAAGAAAATATTCAACCTCAAGCTTATAGCGCAGATTAAGATAAGAATTATGCAAAGATGGATGGATATGAATCTCTTCAAGATATGGAGTAGAAATCAGATAAATATCTCGATAAGTTTCCCAAGGAATAAAATTACTAGGAATAATTTCTGAGACAATAGCGGTGTTAACTTCTAAAGCTGTTACTTCTACTAAAAACTCTCCCATAGACTCAACTAAGTTTTCTAGTTGTTGATGGGTATTTTCAATTCTACTAATATTATCTTGAATATTAATATTACTATTTTGATCTTCGGAATTTTTTGAAAGCACGATAGTACAGAATAATAATTAATTTTTGCGATCGTTATCTTGATCAAGAGAACTAAAATCTTCAAGAGAATTATCTTTTTGAAAAGAATCAGAAGGAAGAGATTCTTCAAATTCTTCCCAATCTTCATCATCTTCCAAATCTAAAGAATCAAAATTAGGAACTGTAGAAATAGATTCAGATTCATCTAAATTCCATTGTTGCCAAGATTCTTGATTTTCTTCCAGTTGAGGATCTATATTTAAATTTTCTGATTCTTGTTCAAAGAAATCTCCCCAATCTTCATCATCTGATTCTTCTTGGATTAAGTTAGATTCCATGGGTATAGAGTTTGAGTCGAAGTCTTTATCATTGTTAAATGAAGTAATTTCATCAAGATCTTCAGGTAAACTTTCTTCTTCTTCTAATTCAAAATCTTCAATGCTGAGGATATCATCTTCGTCAGAATCTTGAGATAATGATTTCATTTCTGAATAATCTATTTTCTGAAAATCCAATTCTCCTATTGGTTGGAAATAATCATCATCTGCTAATTTTTCATCTTCTATACTTTTTTGTCGATCAAGTTCCTCATCATCATCGTCAAAAAGCCCTTGATTTTCTCTTGCTATTGCTGATTCTTCTGCTGGTTGGATTTGAGTCGTAAATGGAAAACTTTGTATTTCCCCTACCATTTTCAAATCATTAGAGCTATTTTCTTCTTCATAGGAAGATAAATATTGAGGATTATCTCCTTTAAAGATTTCCCTATTTTGATTTTTACCATTTTGTTGTTGTTGCATGGCAATGATTAAAGCAAATAACGTTTCCATGGTTTCGAGATTATTTTTAATCATTTCATTGGCTTCCATGACTTGTTGAAAATGGAATTTGTTAATTTCTTGATAGAGATTATTAGCCATCAAATTTTCTCCGATGACATTCTCTATTTCCCCTTTGATTAAGTTGATTTTTGTCTCAATGTTATTGCCTAATTGTTGATTTTCATAATTAGAAGAGGCGATAGTGGTGGTAATGTTTAATTCCATTCCTTGACTCATTGCTATTAACAATGCTTCTTTTAATTTTCCTGCTTTAAGTGCCTCTTTAAATTCATTTGAGGCCATAATTGATTCTCCTTTATGCTTCAAATTTACGATAATTTAATTTATGATAATCTCTATGGATTTTCTTCTGATAGATAGAGAGTTGAATTGTTTTCTGATAAGGCTGAAGATGGGTTTAGAGATTCTTCTGGTAAATAGGGAAGTGTTTCGTTTAAGATGGCAAACATCTTTTGTAAACTTTCCATATTCTTTAATATCATATAACTGCCTTGTTTTACTAAGGCTAAGTGAAATTCCTTCACTTGATCGTAAGAACCATTCTCAATTAAGTTTTGCCCTACTTCATTTTCAATCCGTCCTTCTATCATATTAATATTAGTTTGGAGGCAATTGTCAGAGCTATATTCTTGGTTATTTGAGGATTGATTATCAGTTCTGGTGCTAATTTTTAACTCAAGAGCTTCGCTCATGGCTAGAGTAATTGCTTCTGAAATCTCTCCTGCTCTAATTTTTTGTTTAAATTCTGCTGTGGTGTCCATAAATCGAATCCTTGATCATAAATATTTTTCTGATTTCTAATTTACCAAAAATCGGTTACTTTATATCCTAATTGATTAAGCATTTGGTGAAGTAATGGAAGTGATAAGCCAATTACATTACTATGACAACCTTCTATTTTCTCGATAAAAAGTCCTCCTTTCCCTTCTATAGCAAAACTACCAGCACATTTTAGGGGTTCACCAGTTTTAATATAAGCTTCAATAGTTTCATCGTCAATGGAAGAAAAATAGACTTTTGTCATGCGAAAATAGACTAATTGTTTTTGTTGTTTTGTATCTATTAAAGCATGGCCTGTATAGAGATTTCCTTGCCTACCTCGCATTTCTTGCCAACGAGTAATGGCCATTTCTGGTGATTTTGGTTTGCCATAGATGATGCCGTTGAATTCTAAGATGGAGTCACATCCTAAAATTAATGCTTGATGATAAGAAGCTGCAACTATTTCTGCTTTTTTTTGGGCTAGGGTTTCTACTAATTGGATGGGATTGGTTATTTTAATTTGGGATTCGTCGAAGTTACTTTGATGGACAATGGGATATATGCCCACCATTTGTAAAAGTTTGCGACGTGCTGGAGATGCTGATGCTAAGATGAAAGGTGGTACGCTCACTTATTTGCTATTGATAATTGTTTCTTGATTTAAATTAATAAACTTTAAACGAATTCACAACTCCTTTAAACAAATCTTTTAATTTCCCCCAACGATTTTGATTTGTAGAAATGTTAAAGGAAAATAGTTTGCCTCTACTTACTACTACGCTGGCTATGTTGTGTCTTGGGCCTAAATCTGGTTGTGTTACTTTATATTCTAATATATAGTAGGTCTTCTCTCCGTCTGTACGAGAGTCTGCTGAAATTAATTCTGCATCGCGATCGAGTTCTGGATTTTTATTAACTTGCTCCATGAAACGATACCCTACGTCTGTGGGTGTGCCTAAGTCTTTGAGTTGTTCGTCTTCTGGAATCTCACTGATTACTACACTCAAGTTTTCCGATCGTTGGACTAAATCCCTAAATACTACGTCTACTCCTTCTGAGGATTCTTTTACATCTACTTCAATCCAACCATTAGGATAGACAAATTCATAACCACTGTTAGGGGCGATATATTGTTCTACTCCAGCTACTCCTACGTTACAAGCAGATAGGAAGATGGTTAAAATGACTAACCAATTTGCGATGGGGGATCTCAACATTTTTTTGTGTCTGATAATTGAATTTCTCTATTTTATCAAAAATGTGCCACAGATATTTCCTAAGAAAAATTCCTCAAAATATTTTCTTGTTTTACCTAAAATCGTTTTCACTATCATTAAGTATCAATTAAATAATCTAGATAGTTATATTCTAAAATAATTTCGTTAATTTAAATATTTTTTATTAATTTACTAAAGAGTTTTATTTGTTTAATATATTTTTTTCTAAAACTTTAAGTATCTATATGTCTATAGTTATCTATTTTTATATAAGATTTTAATTTGGATTAGGTAATAATTTTATCTAAACTGTTTAATTTTTATAATATGAGTCTTCTTAAATAGAGAATATTTTTGGTAATCTTATAAACCATTATTAAGAATTATATCTCAATTTAGGTAAATACGGGAACTAAGAATCCTTTGCTACACTAGAATACAAGTTATCATCGGAAGTAGCAATTAGCGACAAGTCAGTAATTTAAAGACCTTAATTCCCTTAAGAGCTTATGTTTCTTTTAGCTTACGCTTGAAGCATATATTGCTACAGAGATTAATCCTGCTACTAATGCTAGCCCCATAACTCCTAAAATAAGGAAGTTACGTTTTTGATTGTCTGTTGGAGGCTCTGCTTGATAAACGGCTGGTTCACTAGCGAAATTATTTAGTCTTCCACCGTCTTCTGTTGTATATGGCATTGATTAAACTCCTTTTTTTAATTTTACTTAATTTATTACTCTTTAAACTATATCACAAATCTTTACAAAAACTAAAAAATTTTTAAGTTAATTTGATTTTGGTTTCAAAATACTTTGTATTTAAAATCCTTATATCTTTAACAATCCTTAATCCATCAGAGTAGAGGGCTAGCATGATGATTAACCATATACCATTTTTGGGCCATTTTTTGAAAAACATTAGTAGCTAGAGATTGGGCCTTTAAATTTTTTCCTCCTGCAATTTGCATGACATTTTCCAAGACAATTATATAAGCAAGACTCTCTCCCACTTCAATAGAGAGAATTTCTTGATCAATTTCCAAGTAACTGGTATTTTTAAAAATGGAATCCCAAGACTTACGAATGCTTTCCCATCCCATGATGATATTATTTCCAGGATGAACACAATAACTATTAGCACCTTGAAACCAAACTAAACCCATAGCATTGATATCTCTTTTTTCAAAAGCGCGATAAAAAGCTTCATTAGCCTGTGTTACTTCAGTTTTATCTGTCATATAATCACAAAAATATTTATTTACTTAATAACTCCAGTCAAAGGAGAACTAGCACTGGCATAATTTTTAATAGGAATTCTCCCAGACAAATATGATAATCGACCAGCAATGGTTGCCATTCCCATAGCAGTTGCCATAGCTACAGGGTTTTGAGCCAAAGCGATGGCACTATTAACCAATAAAGCATCTGCTCCCATTTCCATGCCATAAGACGCTTCACTAGGGCTACCGATTCCGGCATCAATTACTACTGGAATTTTGGCTTCATCAATAATAATTCTAATATTAGCCTCGGTTTTAATCCCCTGCCCGGAACCGATGGGTGCACCTAAAGGCATTACTGTGGCACAACCTGCTTCTTCTAAATGTTTTGCCAACATGGGATCGGCATTAATATAAGGTAATACGGCAAAACCTTCTTTAACTAATTGCTCTGCGGCTTTTAAAGTTCCGATGGGATCTGGTAATAAATACTTAGAATCTGGAATTACTTCTAATTTGACAAAATTATTATCTTCTTGCCCTAATAATTTGGCCATTTCTCGACCTAAACGAGCTACTCTTATGGCTTCTTCTGCTGTTTTACAACCTGCGGTATTTGGTAACATCCAAATTTTGCCCCAGTTTAATGCTTCTGCTAATCCTTCATGACCTGGGGCTTTGGTTTGTACTCGTCTAACGGCTACTGTTACAATTTGACACCCACTTGCTGCCACACTTTGTTGCATGGATTCTATATTGGGGTATTTTCCTGTACCTGTCATTAGGCGGGATTTAAATTTGCGTCCTGCTATAATTAGGGAATCATTTGTATTTTCTTCGATTGTGGGAATAATTTCTCTGATATTATAGTGGGATATTTTTCCGTTCCCATTGTGATTATTTGATTTTTGGGAATGATTCATAGCTGGTGGGTAGTAATTTCGATCGTAGCGAAAATGAGATAATAGAGGATCTTCTTTTTCTTCTAATACTAAATCTGCCATAATTGATGCAGTTACGGGAGCGAGGAGAATGCCATTGCGATAATGACCTGTAGCCAAATGTAAATTATAACAATTGCTTTGTCCTAAAATTGGTAATTCATCTGGTGTGGTAGGTCGAAAACCCATCCAAAATTCTTCTATGGGCCAACTTTCTATTTCTGGAAATAAGCGAATGGCTCGATGGAGTAGAGTTTTAATGCCAGCTGTAGTATTGCTAGTATTCCAATTGACTTCTTCAGATGTAGCCCCAACAATCAACTTACCATTTCTTCTAGGAACTAAATAAGTTTTATCCCCAAAAAGCACTCTCTGGATGGGGAAAGGCTCTCCATCTTTTTTTGGCATTTTTACTGATAACATTTGTCCTTTAACGGGGCGTACCGGTAGAGGTAATAATTGATTTGCCCAGGCACCGGTAGTAAGTATGTAATGCTGGGCATCCATTTCCCCTCTGGAAGTAAAAATAGAACTAACGTATCCATTTCTTTGAGAAATTGCTTCTACACTGACTTTTTCTAGCAAATTGATCCCTAGAGTTTCGGCTGCTTGTAGTAATCCTTTAGCTAATAACTTGGTATTTACTTGGCCGTCTTCTGGATACCACCAACCACCGATGACATCTTTACCTAATCCTTTTTGGTATAGCCCAATGGTTTGACTATCTAACCATGTGCCGGTTTTGGGATTTTCTAAATTGGATTTTTCATATACTGGGGCTAAAATACCGCATGGCCAATATTCCAAATTCATGCCGGTAATATCTTCCAATTTGCGAATCCATTCTGGATATAACCATCTTGATTTAAATGCCAAATCTGCCATGGCTTTGGGTTGTATGGCTTCTGCACCGGGGGCAAGCATTCCTGCTGCTGCGTGGATTGATGCTTGTTGAAAGTCTTTACTGATTACTGTTACTGATGCTCCACGTAAATTTAGTTCTATGGCGCAGGATAATCCGATGATTCCGCCACCGATAATGATTATTTCGTTTGTTGCCTTCATTATTGACAATCCTATTTACTCCACGGATATTCTCTCTAACATTGGACTTCGGTTTATAGATAGCAAAAATGCCAAATAATAGTTTTAACTTTTAATAAATATTTTGTATTTAAACTAATGATTTAGAATCTTACTCTTAATGTCTTTCAATGATTAATATTGTAAGTTTTTTGATGGATTTGTATGATTCTTTTAAACTTTATTTTTGATTTTAATTATTGATTGTTTTTCGCTAAAAATATGATTTGAAGTTATTATTTTAATATTTGATGTTTGGATCTATAATCTAAGGGTTTTAAGATCAAGAAAGTATTTAAGTATGATAGATTTGAAAAATCTTAAATCTAGGATAATTAACTAAAATTTTTTCTACCCATTCCTCCCATTCTCCCATTCCCATCATCACCATAAACTATTCTCAAAAAACCATTCTCCCATTCCCCTCAATGTCTATCACTATTATGGGAAAAATGATATAACATCTATAAATCTATGGTTGTCCATTGTTTCTGCTTTGAATTTATCCATGATAGCAAAAAAATCAAGGGATTGCTAATTACAACAATCCCCTTCAATCGCCTTTATTTCTGGTTAAATAGGCTATGTTTTGTTTTAACCTAGTGCTGATGCTAAAGCGTTTGGGTATTTAGGAGTATTTTCAAATTTTTTATTATTAGTAACTTCTATTTTTGGTTGGTTTTCAGTTTCTGATAGGATGTTTTCTTCTCTTATCAGGGAAAATTCACTTTCATCAAGGGAAAGACGAGTGCAAGGGATTGTATCTGATAATATGGCACTTGCCATCATTCCTGTATGAATTTCTAATTGCCCTTCTCTAAGGGATTCAAAAACTAAACGTTGTCCTGGAAATACTACTCTTTCAAAGTACCAATTTGGTATATTTGTTATTCTGGCTACTTGAATATTGCTAGTTGCATTTACGTAGCAGCAAAGAATTTTATCTTGTCCTTGAGGAATTGGATCTAATATTTGAGCCATGATTCTAAATGTAGATTTTTTAAGATGGTTTTCTATTTACACTTCTTACCCTAACATTAAAGGATATTTTTATATTGTAGTGATAACTACATTCAATCTCTTTTTTTTGTCTTTTCTATTTTTAGATATTTATTGGGGTTTTTTTGGATTAATTTGATACAATCTCTGAGGATGCTCTATCAATCTCTTTAAGGCTTTTGTTTTGAACTATTTTGGTTGTTTTCCTAGTTCTTGGTTTATTAATTTTGGTTAACTTTAATACCTAATTTGATCTGTCTGTATCTTAAATATCATAGGATATACTGACTTGGGATCGTCTTTAAAGTGTTTAAAAATACACCCATCTTCGATTTTTTACAATTTTTAATTTTGTTTTTGATTGTTAGGAAATTTATGGTATTTTTGGGGGAATTTTCCTCTTGACAAATAGTTCATATCTATATAAAACCAATGCAAATTTTCCATGGAATAGCTGTTGTTTAATAGTTAAAATTTAAGGGTTACTATTTAATGGTTAATCTTGTAGATTTACTGTCAAATATTTGCCTGTTTGTTGTTCTTTTTTATCAATTTCTCAATATTTTTTATATTTTTTTAAGTTTTTTTTCTTAATTTTTATTGTAGTATATTTTATACTTATTGCGTGTGTCAGTTAGGCTACATTTTTTATTGTAACATTTTTCCTCTATATTTTGTAGTTCATGGTTTTAGCTAATTCATCATTTTTTATTATAAGGGATTTTTGTATACAGTTATACTGTAGGAGAATATTTCCTGAATGAAGAGACTGGGAAGATTTCGGATGACTTGGGAAATGGGGAGAGTGGGAGAGGGGGAGAATGGGGAGAATGGGTGGAATGGGGAGAGTGGGAGAATGGGAGAATGGGAGATGGGGAGAATGGGAGAGTGGGAGATGGGGAGAGTGGGATGACTTCGCTTGACAAGGAAGAGAAGGAAGAGAAGGAAGAGAAGAAAAACAAGGGAGATTGGAGAAATTAATTTACTTATGATTTATAACTTATTGCTAGAGAGACTATTAAGAGTCGCTTCCATCACAGAAGTAGTTTGGCCAAAAACAGTAAACATTAATGCCTCTCGATAGATACGCCCTGCCGGATGATTTTGATAATTAGCGACACCACTAGATACTACTACAGCGGCTTGAGCACATTTTCCAGCTAAAGTTATAATTTGTGATCGTAATTTCAGTTTATTCTCAAAAGTAGCATCAGGAGAATCTATTGCCTCAAACATAGCTTTACTACAATGGGTTAATTCTTGGTGTAAGGCATTATAAGCTTGTTTTAAAAAGGGTAACTGCTTTTTCTGGTAAGTCGCTTCAATAATATCCAAGGCACCATAAGCACATCCCAAAGCATAAAAACCATGATCTAATACATTCTTAATATCCCTATTATGGATGGAATCAACCTCTTCTATATTGACGATGGAATCCTTTTCCACCAACAACCCTTTAACCACTGCACTAACCGTATTAGTCGCCTTCATTGCCACTAAATCCATTGGTTGAGAGAATTCTATTTCTGGAGTGTTAATAAAAGGCACAATGCTATAGATTTCCTTGCCATCAGGATCTATTGCCCCTAAAATAAAATGGTGAAAAAAACCAAAACCAGTAATCCATGGAATTTCTCCTTGTAACATATATCCTTGAGCTACAGGAATTGCTTTAATCAAAGGTTTACCTTGACGACGGAGTTGAGAAAAGGCCACACCTACTAAAGTTAAGCCATTACTCATTTGAGGTAAATATGCTTTTTGAAGTTGATGATTCTTACTAGCGGCAATTTTACCACCTGCACTTTGATGTTGTGTTTGCAAGAAGGCTAATGCACCTGAATATCGACTTATCATTACTTGATACTGACAATAGGCAATATCTGTCAATCCCTCTCCACCCCAGCTTTGAGGTATCTTTAAACCCAATAATTGACGATTCCCCATTCCTTTGATAGCATTTTGTAGTGCATCTGGATATTGATCTATTCTGGTTGCTTGTGGTGCAATGATTTCTTGAAAATATTGGGATATGGTTTCTAATTTTTTCTGTTCATCTAAGGGCATTTTCTGATTAATTTCCACAAATAAAATATTTTTAGTTTGAGAGTTAAGTTTTGGAGGATGTTAATCTGCATAGTACAATTTTTTTATATCTAATATATTAAACTAGACAAAATTTTAATTATAATCTTATGGATGGAATTTGCACTCTAGCTAACGATCGAATTTATGACCAATTGGTTGCTCTACTTAACAGTATTGAAGCTATTTTAGGATCTCAATTTCCGGTTTGTGTCTACCCCTATGATGATCATACCGAAAAAATTGCCGCTTTAATTGCTAAACGTCCTAATGTTCAACTTTATGACAATCAAGATTCTATCGAAAAATGGGATAATTTTGTTAAAGCAGTTTGGGATACTCATCCTACCGCCCAAGAAATTTGGAGAAATGCTGGCAGTAATGGTTATCATCGCCTTGGCACTCATAGACGTTTTTGTGCTTTTGATGGTCCTTTTGACAGGTTTTTGTATATGGATGGGGATACTTTATTAATAGATTCACCAGATATAGTTTTTTCAAGTTTAGATGATCATGATTGTGTGGTATATGATTTCCAACATAAAGATCCTACTCATGTTTATACTGTTACTTCTGAAAAATTAAATGAAGTATTTCCTAGTTCACGAGTTGAATCGGAAATATTTTGTTCTGGTTTTTATGCTTCTAAAAAGGATTTATTTGACGAAGAAAAGAGAGATTGGTTACTCTCAAAACTAAAAGAGGGTGAGGCGGAAATCCTTTATCCTATGGCTCCAGATCAAACGATGATTAATTATATGATGATGCGTTGTGACATTATTCCTTTTAATCTTGCTTTCAATTTACCTAAAGATAAAATCACTGGTTGTTGTGTTACTTCACCTCATTTCCAAGTGTTAGATAATCTTGTTTATGATGGGGGAAAACGTTTAGTTTATCTTCATTATATCGGTTTGTCTTCTAAATTATTTGGTAAGGTTTGTAATGGAGAAAATATTGATTTCCCTTATAGAGATTTGTTTTTACATTATCGTTACCTTCATGAGAAAGAAAATCGCCCTCAATTTAAGGGTAAACCTAAAGCTTATAACCAACCTCCTAGTTTAATGAAACGGGTTTTGAAAAAGTTGAATTTAGTTAATTGAGAAAAGAAAATTGAAGAGGAAATTCTAATGAGTCAAGGCATTTACATTGTGGCTAATGATAAGGTGATAGATAATGCGATCGCTTTACTAAATAGTATTCGTATTTATGATCCTGAAATACCAATTTATTTGATTCCTTATAATGAAAAATATCAGGAAGCATTAAGTATCCTTCAAGAAAAGCATCAAGTACAAATTTTTCCTAATCTTAATCTGGTGGAAGAATTCACTAATCAAGTAGGTAAGATTTTTCCTTCTGATTTTCTCTCTTATCCTAATAGATTACGAGTGTTTTTAACTTGGTTTGGCCCTTTGGATGATTTTATTTACATTGATACGGATATTATTGTTTTTGAAAGTTTAGCTCCTGTTTTGGATTATTTTGCACAAGGTTATGAATTTATTAATTGTGATTTCCATTATAAGGGTAATAAACTGGCTCATGTTTTTCAGGAGACTGTAAGAGAACAAGGCATTTTTACTGATGAAGAGTTATTAGATGTCTTTAATGGCGGTTTTTGGGCATCGAAAAAAGGTCTTTTTTCTGAATCTGAATTATATAATCTATTTTCTGAATGTGCTGCAAATAAAGAATATTTTGATTTCTCCCAAAAAGGTACTGCTCAACCTTTACTTAACTATATTATTCTGAAAAAAACTACAAAAAGGCTTAATTTGGTTAAAATTATTCCTAATGAACCAGGTAGTTGGGGTGGATCTTCCCATTTTGTTGACCGAGAACATATTCTATATGATGGCGATAGAAAGCTAAGATATCTACATTGGGCTGGCACTCCTATGAGACCAGGTGGACCTTATCGAGAAACTTGGGAATATTATCGTTATTTGGGGGAGACTAAACCTCCTCAAGTTGATGAAATTCCATCATCTGAAAATCCATTTGTTAGTAAGCTTAAAAGGGGATTGAAAAAGATTTTTAAGTAATTAAGTAATAAGTAATTAAGTGAATAAATTTTTCTAATTAACTTATTACCTAGTTGGGTTGGAGTTTTAATGGGATATTTAAAAGTAATTTTCGAGTAAATATCTCTTTTTAAATAAGTTTATAGTAATTTTGGTGTATAGTTTTTATCTTAATAAAAATCTTAAGAGCAAAGAACCAACGGTTTGCATAACTCGCCCAAAATTACCACCGCCTCCATTACTACGGCCTTCACGTTTTGCTTGTAAGCCATCTACAAATCCTTGAGAGGTTTCAAAGCCTTCGGTATTTTCTTGAGTCTCAAATAAGGAAGCAGCCATTTTAGCATTTTCAAGGGCGGCAGCGTCATCCCCTAAACGGTAAAACATCACTCCTCTACCAAGATAGGCAGGGGCAAATTCTGGATCGTTGATAATGGCTTTATTGTAATGAGATAAGGCTGCTTTATGATTTCCTCGATTGGCTTCTGTAACTCCCCAATTATAGAATTGTTCGGGAGTTGCTACATTTAAAGGAATACCTGTTGCCCCTCGAACGTAGGCATTGCTCATATCTGTATCAAACATTGTTGCACTTGATAGGTAAGCATTTCTCATATCTGTACCATTAAGATTAGCTCCTGTTAGATTAGCTCCTGTTAAGTTTGCCCCATGTAAGGATGCTCCTGCCAGATTAGCTCCACTTAAATCCGCTCCTGTTAGATTTGCGCGAGAAAGATTAGCTCCTACTAAATTTGCCCCTCTAAGGTCTGCTCCTGCTAGGTTTGCTAGGACTAAGCCGCTTCCACTTAGGTCACATTCGCTGCACTTTCTGGTGGAAAGTAGTTGGGATAAATGGGAAAGGTTTTCTGCTTGTGATGGCAAGGTTATACTCATAGTCGTTAAGATTGCCACTGTTGCTAAGATTCTGGATTTTATCATGGGCTTTCAATTTATTTCTACTTGATGTACTCAATATATTATGCCCTCAATATACCAGATGAGAGTAATATGACAAGGAAATGGCGAGAATGGGGGGAATAGGAGGAATGGGGGGAATGGGGGATGGGGAGAATGGGAGAATGGGAGAATAAATGTTATTCTTCTTTCCAGCCTTCGATGGTTGCCATGAGAATGTTGACTAGGGGATTGTCTATGGCTTCTTTGAATGCTTCTACTCCTCCTGCTTTGAGGGCGTTGATTACTTTGGTTTTTAGAGTTGAGTTACTCTCAATTCGATCGACTACTTCTCCTACAACTATGTTTTTTTCTTTACTTGTGTTTGTTGGATAGGTTTGGGATAATTGCTCTAATAATTCTTGGATTTCTGCTGCGGCTTCTTTGAGATTTTGCTTTTGTTCAGTGGTAAGATTTGTAATATTTTGGGTAGCATTTTCATTACCTTGCTGAACGTTTTCATTATTTGTGGCAATGTTAATATTAGATTTATTTGGATTAAATTGATTTGTATTAAAATTTTGTGACATATCTTTTTCTATTTGAGTATTATTAATAATATTTTGATTGGTTTGATTAGCTAATATTATAGCAATTTCTTTCATATTGGTGCTATTCTCTCGATAAATTTCGATTTCTCGATCCTTAGCTGCTAATTCTGCTTTATATCTCTTTTCTTGTTCTTGAAGCTTTAACTTATAAATTTCACTAAAATCTTGATGAATCTTCTCTTTATCAGCATCAAGAGGAACTTTTACTTTAATTACTACAACTCCATCCCCTTTGTTTTCGATACTTTGTAATTCTAGTGGTGTACCTTCGTTTTCTACTTGAACTTTGTCAAAGGCATCTACAAATGCTTTCCAATCCACACCATCGCGAAATATCAAATCCACCGTATCTAAAACCTCCTCAAACAATTTTGTGAATTCTCCAGGTTGAAATTCTCCACTACTGGGACGGCGTTCTTTATTATCGCTTCTCTCATCTTTAGGGTATTCAAGAAGATAAATAAATTGACAATCAACGTCTGTGAGTTTAGTTGTGCTATCTATATTCCAAGCTTCAACACAAGCTCCTGTCATATAGGAATGAGTAAAATTAGTTCCAATGGCATTTACTTCCCTTAAATTTATTTTATCTAAATTAGCTCCAGCTAAAGTTGCTTCACTAAGATCAGCATATTTTAAGTTAGCTTTATTCAGATTAGCTCCCACTAAATAAGCTCCTCTAAGATTTGCACCAATGTAGGATTTATGATAACCATTACCTGTAATTAATAACTCTCTAACTTCACTTTGAGCCAGTAAAGTTTTACCTACTCTGGCAAAATCAAGTTTAATTGTATCCTTCCAACAAACACGAATAAAACTTTTACCTCGAAGATCGGTATTTTTCAGAGTCGCCCCTGTAAAATCGGCATCAGTTAAATCGGCATTGTAAAAAGTAGTACCCCCAATAGAGGCAAAGGCAAGGGCAAATTTCCTCATCCAAGCCTCTCTAGAATCTCCTTTCATAGCACGCCTAGCAATATAAAAATTTATTATTGTTCCAATTAAGGCTCCAGCGATGGCGATGGCGATGATTCCAGCGATGGCTTCAGCGATGACTCCAGCGAAGGCGAAGGCTCCAGCGATGGCTCCAGCGATGGCTCCAGGGAAGGCGATGGCTCCAGGGAAGGCTCCGGGGAAGGCGATGGCTCCAGGGAAGGCGAAGGCGATGGCTCCAGGGAAGGCGAAGGCGATGGCTCCAGGGAAGGCTCCAGCGATGGCTCCAGCGATGGTGAAGGCGAAGGCTCCAGGGAAGGCTCCAGCGATGGCTCCAGCGATGGTGAAGGCGAAGGCGATGGCGATGGCGATGGCTCCAGCGATGGCGATGGCTCCAAATCCAAATAATAAGCCTTTATACCAACTCAAAATATAGAAGAGGATTAGAAAAATCAAAGTTATCCAACCTACTATTTGATTTTCTAAATTATTAGAATCAAATATCAATAAAACCACAACACTAAGATATCCAGATACAAATCCTCCAATCCCTGAGATCAAACATGAAATAAGTAATAGGAAAATTGCCCAACCCTTTTGTAAACCTGTCTTTGCTTTTCTAAACTTTGCACCTCTGAGGATGGCATCTTGAAAGTTTGTACCTAGAATATCCGCCTCACTAAAATCTGCCCCTGACAAGTCTTTTCCTTTAAAAGATTGACCTCTCAAGTTCACACGCTGAAAATTTCTTTCACCTTCCTGATATCGCTTTATTACCTCACTAGCCTTCACGGAACACCTAATTTAGTCTTAAAAGTTGACAATTATATCTATAATACCATAATTTTTCAAACTAATTATAATATATCTCTTGATGAACACCATGTAATTGTTAATTTTTATTACCAATATCTTCCAGCCAACTGAATACATCCTCCACACTATTGAAATCCAAAATTAGCTCCCCTAACTCTTCTAATTTTTCATTGGATAACTTTTCAAGATTATTCATCATAGACTCAGGAATTTCCCCAAAACGTTTTGATAATAGACGGTTAATTAATTTGATTTCACCTGTTTTTTCTCCCTCTTCTAATCCTTCTTGTCTTCCTTCTTCTAATCCTTCTTGTTTTGCCACAATAACTTCTTGTTTTCTAACTGCTATGTACAATTCTCTTTCCTTTAATTCATCTAATTCTTTCACCGTTAAATTGGTTTCATTAGCAATAGTCATTGCCTTTTCTATAGCGGGAATTTCTGACATTTTCTCTGGTATTATTTCTAAACTAGGAGCATTTTTCATAAAATAAATCCATCGATCACTTAATGTTTCTAACTCTTCTAATTCCTTATTAAACTTCGGTAATTCCACAAAAATTGCGGTGATTTTTTCATTATTGTATTCAAAATTCTTGCGTCTTTCTTTTAAGACAAATTCATTAATTACATCATTATTTTCCTCAAACAATTTAAAATCAGTAATGGTTAAAGCTATCACTGGATTTAAATCCCAATATCCTTCTCCTCTTTTTAATTGATTGGTATAGGTTTTTGCCAAATTATAAATTATTCTATTTTTAAAATCTGGTAGGTTTAATACTTGCATTTCTATAATGACAATTGTCTTATCATTGAGAATGGCTTTGACATCTACAAAGGAGTCTTTTAAACCTGATACCACACCAGCAGTATAGGGATCGATTATTTCCAAATCTTCAATTATGTCTTGATTGTCATATATTAAAGCATTTAAAAAGCTAATTAATATATCAATACTTTCTTGAGATCCAAATATTCTTTTAAAAGCAAAGTCTGTTTTTGGGTTGATAAAATCCATTTTTCTTGTCTCCAAATAGTTAATTTAAATTGATTAATTAATAGTATTTTCCAGCCAACTTGATATATCCTCAATCCTATCAAAATCCAAAATTAATTCCCCCAATTCTTCTAATTTTTCATTGGATAAACTTTCTAAATTATCAATAATATATTCTGGAATTTCTCCAAAACGTTTTGATAATAAACGTTTAATTAATTTGATTTCTCCTGTTTTTTCGCCTTCCTCTAATCCTTTTTGTTTTGCGACAGTTATTGCTTCTTCTTTCTCTATGATTGAAAATATTTCATCTTCTAATTCATCTAATTCTTTTACACTTAAATTAGCTTGATTTGCTATTGTCATTGCTTTTTCTATGGCGGGAATTTCTGACATTTTCTGAGGAATTATTTCTAAATTTGGTGCATTTTTGATAAAATAAATCCATCGATCGGCAATAGTTTCCAACTCTTCTAATTCCTTATTAAACTTTGGTAACTCCACAAAAATTGCGGTGATTTTTTCATCATTGTATTCAAAATTTTCTTCAGTTTCTTTCAACACAAATTGATTAATTACTTTGTCATTTTGATCAAATAACTTAAAATCAGTAATTGTTAATGCTATTACTGGATTTAAACGCCAATAATTTTCTCCTTTTTTTAATTGATTGCTATAAGTTTTTGTTAAATTATAAATTACTCTTTTCTTAAAACTTGGTACATTGATTACTTGCATTTCGATGATAACAATTGTTCCATCTTTGAGAATTGCTTTTACATCTAAATAGGAATCTTTTAACTCAGATATGGCAGCAGCACTATAGGGATCAATTATTTCTAAATCTTTAATTACTTCTTGATTGTCATATATTAAAGCATTTAAAAAGCTAATTAATATATCAATACTATCTTGAGAACCAAATATTTTTTTAAAAGCAAAGTCTGTTTTTGGGCTAATAAAATCCATGATTTTTGTACCTCCAAATAGGGAATAAAGATAATTTTTTATTAAAAAGAAATGTAGAGCAATAACTCACTTAATTATATTTATTTTTCCATTATATCAAAAATTTTAAACCATCATCAAACTAAAAGACCCCTCCAATTTTTCCAAAAAAAAATCCCATAGATAAAACTAGGGATAAATAATCAAATCAATAAATAATATCAACTGAAAATTATTCAGGATCCACCCAACGGCCATCAGATTTAATCAAATTAATTAACTCTTCAACACCCTTATCTTCAGTCACCTTCTTAATTTCTTCCCTGCCGCGATATAGAGAAATATAACCAGGCTGCTTACCCACATAACCATAATCAGCGTCAGCCATTTCCCCTGGGCCATTCACAATACAACCCATCACCGCAATATCCAAACCCGTCAAATGCTTGGTAGCTTCTCTCACCTTGTGAAGCACTTCTTCCAAATTAAATAAAGTTCTGCCACAAGAAGGACAAGCCACATACTCAACCATAGTCTTGCGTAACCCTAAAGCCTGCAATATACTATAACATACAGGTATTTCTTTCTCTGGTGCTTCAGTTAAAGACACCCGTATCGTATCTCCAATTCCTTCAGCTAATAAAGTTCCAATTCCCGCAGTGGATTTAATTCTGCCATATTCACCATCTCCTGCCTCAGTCACACCTAAATGAAGGGGATAAGCCATACCTAATTCATCCATTCGCTTGACCATCAGACGATAAGCCGCTAACATTACAGGCACACGGGATGCTTTTAGAGAGATAACAATATTATAATAATCCAAAGATTCACAAATTTTGATGAATTCCAAGGCAGATTCTACCATACCTTCAGGAGTATCCCCATAAGTAAATAGCATTCTTTCTGCTAAAGAGCCGTGATTTACACCAATTCGCATAGCTTTACCTTGATCTCGCAAAGATATCACTAATGGCTCTAAAGTTTCTTTAATTTTTTCTCCTATTTCTTGGAATTCTGCATCTGTATATTCAGTTCTATCAGCTTTAGGTTTTTCAAATACATATAAACCAGGATTAATTCTCACTTTATCTACGTGCTTAGCAACTTCTAAAGCAATTTTCATTCCATTATGGTGCACATCTGCTACCAAAGGAACAGGTTTATATACTTGAGCTAACTTCTCTTTTATTTGAGCTAAAGCTTTTGCATGAGCCATGCTAGGCACAGTAACTCTGACAATTTCGCAACCTATTTCATGGAGACGACGTATGGCTGCCACGGAACCCTCAATATCTAGAGTATCTTCGTTAATCATCGACTGCACAACTACAGGGTTATTGCCACCAATAATCACATCTCCTACTCTCACAGGGCGAGTTTTTCTTCTATGTATGGTAGTATCTACTAGATTTGTGGGATCGCTTATACTTTTTGGATTCTCAAGAGTTTGCATAATTTTGACTTTTTTTTCTAAAAATTAACTTCCATAATTTTTGAAGCAAAGAAGATGATCATAATTATTCTCTCCTCATACTTCTTAAATTAAATTGATCTTACAATTAATTAGTTTAAATTAGGCTAATACTGGGACTTCCAGTCCTAATTTTGCAATAAATTTATCTATATCGAAATATTTTTCCATAATTCTTTCGATGGATTGAACTTTAATTTTTTCTTGTAACCTTGCATTCTCAAAAGCTTCTTCGATTATTTCCACAGTTTTTAGAGTATCAAAGTTAACGGAAAGAATGGGAATTTCTAAATCTTCTGCGCGATTGAGTACTAATTTTTCTGGCTTGTTATGGCCTGTGAGAATTAAACAATTGGTTGAAGTTTCTAAAGCTGCAAGTTGTAAATCCTGACGATCGCTACCTGTTACTACAGCCATATTTTTATTTTTGCGGAAAAATTGTAAAGCCGAGGTAACATTCATTGCCCCAATGGCGATATTTTCCACCATTAAATCTAAAGAATCCTGACAACAAAGTACTTTTGCTCCTAAATGTTTATTTATTTCTCTAACACTTACACTTTGAAGTAAATTATTTTTAGGTAAAACTCCTAAAATATTAATGCCATGTTTTTCTAAAAAGGGCTTAATTTTTGTTTCAGTTTCTTGACGAGCTTGATCGGGTACTTTATTAATTATTACTCCTAATAATCTTTCATCTAAATCTTGTTTAGCTTTTAATAAATTATCGATTAACCCCATTCCATAATTACTGATTAATAATACTGGAGCATCTATAGTGTCCGCTATTTTTTCAACAGATAAATTAAATAGATTACCTTCCCAAAGATTTTTTGCTCCTTCTAATAAAATTGCATCTCCTTCAAGTTTACTTACATACTCTTTAAGTTTTTTACTATAATCTCTTTCTTGCTCATAGCTAATGATTTCGATGATTTTTTCTTTATTAAGAGGTAATAATGGTGATTTAACTTGTTTATCTGATAATTTCAGAGAATTTTTGATAAAATTAATATCATCTTCTTCCTCAGAAAAATTATTGTAATAACTTCCTAAAGGTTTTCCATATGCTATAGATAATCCTTTAAGTTTGAGAAGATAAGTTATTCCCAAAATTACAGTAGATTTTCCGCTATTAAATTCTGTAGATCCCACAATCAAACATTTATTTTGTGTCACTCAGTTACTCCCTTTATCTAGATTAATCTTAGTCTTAATGATAATAATTACGACTCAAACCGTAACAACTTACGGTAAAAAGCTCCTGGAAAATCAGTTATACGCTTTTTCTTGTAGTTTTGAATTAACTCAATCAGATAATCTATAAATTGGTCATTTTGAATTCTAACTTCATAACTTAATTCTGCTTGTCCATCAAATTGTAATTGACAAGGAGTTAATTCTGCTGGCAACTTAGAAGCTGACCAAGTTGCTACAAATGGTATACTTTCCCCCCCTTCGATTTGACGCGCGCCTTCTAAAAATTGTAACTGATAGAGGCTAATCGCATAAGGAAGATCGCTTTGTTTATTTTTTGAGTAGTATGGCATATAAATCGCCACATCTGCTTTTGCAGCAGGTTTTAACTTTTCTATTTCTACTCCAGCCATGGCAAATTTTCTGTCTTTAATTTTGTATTTTTAAATTAAGTGGTTACAATTTAATTTGGCACTATTATAGTAGTAATCGTGTCTTAATTTATTTTACCACAGTGTCTATGGATCGTTTAGAATCCTATCCTTTAAGTATTGCTCCTATGATGGATCGTAGCGATCGTCATTTTCGCTTTTTCATGCGACAAATTACCCGCCATACTTTACTTTACACGGAAATGATTACTTCCCCTGCCATAATTCATGGTGATCGTCAGAAATTACTAGGTTTTTCTGAGACTGAAAGCCCTTTAGTTCTTCAACTAGGGGGAGATAATCCTTTAGATTTAGCAGAGTGTGCCCGTATTGCTGAGGATTTTGGTTATAATGAAATAAATCTTAATGTTGGTTGCCCCAGCGATCGAGTCCAAAATGGTAACTTTGGAGCTTGTTTGATGGCTAAACCGGAATTAGTTGCCAAAATTACTGAAGCCATTCAAAAAGCAGTTAATCTACCTGTAAGTGTCAAACACCGAATTGGCGTTGATGATTTAGATAGTTATTCCCATTTAGCCAATTTTGTCCGTATTGTATCATCAACAGGGGTCAAATATTTTACCATTCATGCCCGCAAGGCTTGGCTTCAAGGTTTAAGTCCTAAGGAGAATCGTACTGTACCTCCTCTACGTTACCACGATGTCTACCGTCTTAAACAAGATTTTCCCCATTTAGATATTGAAATTAATGGCGGTATTACTAATATACCACAGGTTCAAGAACACTTAAAGGAGGTGGATGCAGTGATGATTGGAAGGGCTGCTTATGATAATCCTTTTCTTTTTGCTACAGCTGATAGGGATATTTATGGGGTTGATGTTACCCCTCCTACTCGAGCAATGGTTGTGGAAAAGATGCTTCCTTATATTGATTATTGGGTTGGGAAAGGTTTGAAATTAAATTCTATTACTAGGCATATTTTTGGCTTATTTACTGGAATTGCTGGTGCAAAAAATTGGCGGCGTTATATTAGTCAATATGCTTATAAACCTGGTGCCGGTGCTGAAGTTATTCAAGGGGCTTTGGATGAGGTGAGTCAAAGATGGTAAGTTGTTATTCTCTAATTAAGTTAGAAATAATTACAAAAAAGATGGAAAAAAATACAAAAAAAAGATTAGTATAATATAACTAGATATATTAAATATCCGACAGTTTTTCAAACTGCATATAACCAAACAAACAATAATCTATGGAAATATCTATACATTCTCCCACACAATTTATCATCAAAAATCAAAAGGGAATCATTCCAGAATGGGAAAAACCAATAAAAAGTATCATCATTATATTACAAAAATCCCAATTTCCTTTAATAGAGAAAACTCCTCTAATTGAAGAAGAAAAAAATCGATTGCGAGATAATTTTATCCAATTAGGTAACAAAATAATCTCCATATTAAATCCTCAAGGCATAATAACAGAAATTATCGATCCTGCCACAGGTTACCCTCAAATATCTTCACCCGGAGAAATAACTCATGACGATATAAAAACCATCCAAATATTATTAAATTTCCCAGTAACTCCTTATGGAAAATGCAAATTGATTAATCATCCTCGTTGGGGAAATGCTGTCTATCCCGGAATCATTATGTCTACTGCATCACCTACACAACTTAATCTTTTACTCAATCTTGTATTCAAAGAATTCCTAGGGAAAAAACTTGAGAAATAAAGAATCTAATTAGAAAATCATATCTATATTGTTTGGGTAATTCATTCTTAATAAATGCTAAATATTACCCAAAATTTAAAATAATCAAACATGAAAAATAAGACAAAATCAACAATCTTGAGGAAACTTATCCCATAAATCAGTTGTATCTCGAAGAGAATTATAATTTCCATTACCCAAAATAAGATGATCTAGAATGGGAATATTCAACAACTGTGCCGCTTGCAAAAATTGCTCCGTTAGAATCAAATCTTCATGTGAAGGTTCAACCTCACCAGAAGGATGATTATGAGCAATAATTAATTTAGTCGCTCCTTGACGAATAGCATCGCGAAAAGTCTCTCGTGGATGAATCAAAGTTTCAGTAGCAATGCCAATGGTAACCACTTTAGTAGAAATTAAACTATTTTTAACATCCAACAAAATCACAGCAAAACGCTCCTGTTTTTGCCACATCAAATCATGACTTAAAGCCGCCGCACCAGCCGCTGGATTATCAATAACAGCCCTTGCATTAGGCCGAAATTGAAAGGTCCGCTTTCCCAATTCAACTGCTGCTACAATAGTGGTAGCCTTAGCAGGCCCAATGCCCGGAATTTCAATTAATTCTTCAGGACAAATATCCCGCAAAACATCAAGAGGATCCCGTTTATGTTGACTCAATTGTTGCAAAATATATTGCCCCAAACCCATAGCCGAAAGCTTTCCCTTTCCTTGCCCTGTTCCCAAAAGAATAGCGATTAATTCTGCGGTAGATAGATGTCTGGCTCCCATGGCCAATAAGCGTTCCCTTGGGCGTTCGCTAATAGGCATATCGGCGATTCTTAAACTATAAGTCATAAGCAATAATAATACAACAACTCTGAATATTTCTATAATTTTTTCTGTTAATTTCTATATTTTTACGCTAAATTAAAGCATTTTTAATAAATTTTAACAAAAATCCTCTTAGCAACTTTCTCATTAAAAAAAAAGTCAATCTTAATAACTAAGAAAAAAACCGAAAGAAATCAAAAACAATGACACAACAACCCCAAAAAAGCCAAATATTAACCCAAGCAGTACAAAGTATACAAGTTCGATTAGGTGATTGGAAACAAGGTGCGGTTGTACCAAAATTAAAAATCAAAAATACTTTGAATAATCAAGTAAATACTTATCGTCTTACAGGAGATCAATATTTACTTGGCCGTAACTCTAAACAATGTGATATCGTAATCGATAATCCTAAAGTAGGGCGAGTTCATTGTTTCCTCGAAAGAGATCCTCAAAATCCAACTTCTTTTATTATCCGAGATAAAAATTCAACTAATGGAATTTACTTTAATAAGCGTCGTCAACAATCAATATCTTTACATAATGGTGAGTCTATCACTCTAGGA
>JANQIW010000176.1 GCA_028281945.1 Prochloraceae cyanobacterium PL24a_bin.78 | reverse complement strand
AATAAGAATTCTCAATAATTTATCTAAAAACAAATAGCAAACTATCCTCAAAACCCTCATTATATTAAGCTTTGAGCTGCGTCGTCACCCCTTCAGGTTGCTATAGCTAGTGGTGAAAAAATTGAACTCCAAGGTAACAACAGTGATAAAATACTGTTAAGTTTTTCCATTTATAATAATGGAGCTACACTGAAAACAGTTAATAATGCTTTTTTAACAATTATAGATAAAAATGGAGAAAAACTTAAATTCATAGGTGATGCACAATTTGATCAAATTAAGGATATTGGAATATATAAGTTCCCCCTTGAAGAAAACGAAAACTACTCATTAACAACAGCAATATCTGTACCACGAAAACAACACTACATAGCTAACCAAATTTTTTTCTATGAGTGTGATAAAGGCTGGCATTCTGAGAAAGGTCTACAAAGTCGGAATTGTGAAGGAAAGCCTGATCTCTTTAACTTAGAAATTGGATTTGAATATAAAGGAAAAATTAGCATTGATGCATTTGAAGAGAAAATAGAAGATTCTTGTTTCACTTTTATTTTACCTAATAAACCCCAGTCTACAGTATTTGATTTCTCTATAATACATAATAAAATGCCGTGCTCTGAATTTTAATCTCAAATTCCTGAAGTTAAATTTATAGCTCCTTTCCCTATATTTTTTGTAAAGTAATTGGGATGCAAAATAGATAAAGTAGAGTTGCACTGAGAAAAATTATTAAAGATCTAAAATGAAATTATTAAAACTTCTCATTACCTACCAACCCTACCTCAGATCTCAATCACTAATTCTTACCTTGATTAAACCTTTTTCAGATAATAATCCCTAGTTCCCTTAGCATCCATCGCCTCACCCAAACGATTAAGAGCATGAATATAAGCAGCAGTTCGCATCGAAACCGATAAATCCTGAGAAATAGCCCAAGTATTTTGAGTTTCTTCCACCATTTTTTCCTTAAGCTTTTGATTAACCTCATTTAAAGTCCAATAAAGACCACTGCGATTTTGTACCCATTCAAAATAACTCACAGTAACACCACCAGCATTAAGGAGAATATCCGGAAAAACATAAATACCTTTAGACTCAAGAATAGCATCAGCATCAGAAGTAATCGGCCCATTAGCTAATTCAAAGATAAAATTAGCCTTAACATCATGAGCATTATCAGCAGTAATTTGGTTTTCCAATGCAGCAGGAATTAAAACATCCACATCCAAAGCCAATAAATCTGCATTACTAATGACCTTATGCTCCACAATATTACAAACACTACCCTTACAATAAATTGCTTTCATACCATTTTGCTTATTTTTATACTGACGAATACTAGGAATATCCAAACCAACCTCAGCATAAATTCCCCCTTGAGAATCACTCACAGCCACCACCTTATAACCAGCCTTAGAGAGTAATTCCGCCAAAATCGAACCCACATTCCCAAAACCCTGAACCGCGATCGTGGTTTTTTCAGGAATACGATCGAACTTAGGTAAAATAGTATTAATAGCATAAAAAGCCCCCATAGCCGTAGCAGAATCCCTACCTTGGGAACCACCCATAGTCAAAGGTTTACCAGTTACCACCCCAGGGCTAATGCGCCGCTTAATAATGCTATACTGATCCATCATCCAACCCATAATCATGGCATTGGTATAAACATCAGGAGCCAAAATATCAATATCAGGCCCAATAAAATCGGCGATGGCATCAATATAACCCCGACTTAAACGTTCCAATTCCGACTTAGATAACTCCTTAGGATTGAGAGTAATACCTCCCTTCGCACCACCAAAAGGTAAATTTAACAAAGCGCATTTAAAAGTCATCCAAAAAGCCAAAGATTGAACCTCATCAATGGAAACATTAGGATGGAAGCGCACACCACCTTTTCCTGGGCCTCTAGTATCGTCATAACGTACCCGATAACCCTGAAACACTCGTAATGAACCATCATCCATACGTACTGGAATTGATACCCTTATACTAGCTTTAGGGTATTTAAGTCGCAAACTAGCATCCTCAGAAATAGAAACATATTTGAGAGCTTTTTCTAGTCTCCTACTGGCATCGGCAAATAAAGAATTAGACATTTGTTATTCTCTCCATAAAAAATTCATTTTTAATAGCAAAAAGCTATGGATCTAAACTCAATAAAAGTTAAAAAATGTTGACAAAAACCTACAATCTCTTTATTTTCAAAAGCCTACTATTAAGCTAAAATCATCAAGAAAAAACAATCAATAGGAAATTGTCTGGAAAAAAGATCAAAAAATTAGAGATTATTTTGACAGTGATTGATGTAAAAATTGTTTATTAAAAAAGAAAAGAAATATTGGTACAGAAATATTGGTAAATAAACCTTTACAATGATTAATCTAAAGGCAAATAATTAGTTCTTGGAATACACCTAGGTATAAATTACTGATAACTCCCAAATAGAGTATTTATGGCAAACTATGAATAATTATTGTCTTAATTCTATTAAAACACAAAAATGTATAATTGACTACAACTTTTCCACCAAAATGTTGTCCTAGTCTCTTAGGATAGAAGAAATTATTTTTAACATAACAATTAAAAAAATCTAAAAAATCGTGAGGGAGAGTTAGCCTCCTATTTTAACCTAGGGGTAGTGGAGGGGGAACTGGAGTTTTAACCCCCTGTATCTGTGCTATAATTTAAAAGCCAATAATTCTAGGTGAAAAACCCTACGGCATAAAAAAAGTAAGCTCAATGTATGTGAAATTATTCAGCATATTTAAGAGTGTATGGTGTTTTTGACTGCGCCCACCAATTGTATCTTGGTGACAGCTAGAAAAATGAGGAAATGAGGATTTATCCCATTGACAAATTCATCTAGAATCCACAGGGATTTATGCCGTGGAGAGTCAAATCTTGATATTATAAGTATTATGATAGTTGGAATTTTAGCTGTACTTTCAGCTTCAGCGGCAGGAGGAATGAGGATTGGTTTGCCCCTATTAGTGATAGGGTTATTACAAAGTCCTAATTCTTGGGCAGCTATTCCCATTCTCTCTAGCATCAAACCACCAATACTAATTGGAGTATTAACTACTTGGTCTTTATTTGAGTTGGTAGGCTCGAAAAAATTAGTAGGACAGCGAATATTACAATTAATTCAGTTAGGATTTAGCCCTATAGCTGGTGCAATCATGGCTATTGGCACTGCCAAATTTACTGAAGTTGAACCCATCCCCATGTGGTTAATTGGTATAGTTGGAGGTGTTTTAGCTTTAGTGCTAAAGCTTGTTCTAGTGGGATGGTTTTTTCGATTGAGAGGGCTTCCAATCTGGGCTGTTTTAATTCAAGATATTTTGTGTATTTTCTTAGTCATGTTTGCTTTTGAAGCTCCTAGAGAAGGAGGTTTAATTGCAATGTTACTCTTATGGTTGGCTATTCGATCTTCTAATGAATGGAGAAAATGGTATTTAGAAGGAAAAAAAACTAAAAATATTGATAATAAATCAATAAAAAAATAGCAATTAATTATTTTTTAATTTAAACATTTTTTTCATAACATTTAATCTTAATAAAAATTATCAAGGTCAATAATTCATTTTTATTATTAGAAAAATAGTTTTAATTCAATCGATCGATACTACGATATTGGATAGCCTCAGCCAGATGATTAATTTTAATCCCTTCTTCACCTGCAAGATCGGCAATAGTAAGAGATACTTTCAAAATACGATCCATTGCCCTAGCAGACAAACCCAATTTACGAATGGCATTTTCTAAAAAATTCCGGTTAGAATCATCCAATTGACAAAAACGACGTAAATGATGAGATTGCATTTGAGCATTGCAGCTAATGCCAGACTCATTGCCAAAACGAAAACTAGCTTTAGCGCGAGCTTCTTTTACCCTATCTCTAATTTTAGCTGATTCCTCACCAGTTTGTTGCCTAGTCATTTCCTCTGGTTTAAGACGACTAACCACCACATGGAGATCGATTCGATCCATTAAAGGGCCAGAAAGTTTTGCCCAATATTGCTCTCTTTGCCTAGTAGAACAACTACAATTTTGAATAGGATCGCCAAAATAACCACAAGGGCAGGGATTGGTACTAGCCACTAAAGTAAATTGAGAAGGAAAAACCACAGATTGACGAGTACGAGTAATAGAAACATAACCATCTTCTAAAGGTTGCCTTAAATGTTCTAATACATTACGTTTAAACTCAGTCAATTCATCCAAAAATAAAACTCCTCTGTGAGCTAAAGAAATCTCTCCGGGTTGAGGATAACTGCCTCCACCAACTAAAGATGGTCCTGATGCTGAATGATGGGGACTCCGAAAAGGTCTAGTCTTAACTAAAGATCCTTGATATTTGAGCAATCCTGCTACGGAATGAATTTGAGAAACTTCCAAAGCCTCCTCAAAAGTTAGTGGAGGTAAAATCCCTGGTAAACGTCTAGCCAACATAGTTTTTCCGCTACCTGGAGGACCCACAAAAATCAAGTTATGTCCTCCTGCCGCAGCAATTTCTAAAGCACGACGGGGATGAGCTTGGCCTTTGACATCTTTTAAATCTGGGATATAAAAGTTAGATTCCTCCACATTGGTTAATGACTCAGATAATTCTACAGGTTGATATTTTTCTGGTTGATTGAGAAATTTAGCTACTTCCTCAAGATGCCTAAACCCATATACGGAAATTTCTTTAACTACTGCTGCTTCATTAGCATTATCGGCTGGCACTACCAATCCACTAATGCCTAAATTAGCTGCTGCTGCTGCAATAGGCAATACACCACTGATGGGGCGCAAACTACCATCAAGGGATAGTTCACCTAAAAACAGATAATCTCCTAATAATTCAGGATCGATTTGTTCTGATGCTGCTAAAATTCCGATGGCGATGGATAAATCAAAGCTTGGTCCTTCTTTGCGTAAATCGGCAGGGGTTAAATTAATAATAATTTTGCGCACTGGAAAAGTAAAACCAGAGTTTTTAAGTGCTGCTTTTACCCTTTCTCTAGATTCTTGAATGGCTGTATCTGGTAAACCTACCACAACGATTTTAGGTAAACCTCCAGATACATCTACTTCTACTCCTACTTTTACGGCATTAATTCCGACTATGGAAGCACTCCAAATTCTTGCTAACATTGACTTTTTATTTATAATTTACTAGATCTGGTTATTTTAAATAATATCTTATTATAAAGTATTTTTTTTAAGATAATCATCTTGCTAATCTTACTAATAAGTTTACCTTGAAGATTGGTAGAAGAAAAATAACAAGAAAAAAATTAGTTCTAAGAAATAAATTTGATATTAATTATTATTAAAACATGGCTCTACTTCTATTTGAGGTTTGATAAAAGCCATAATATGGTTTTTCGCGTAATAGTGATAGACATCTTCGTGGAGAATGGGAAGAATGGGATGAATGGGGAGATTGGGGAGATTGGGGAGAATAAATTTTGGTTAATTATCCTAGATTTGGGATTTTTTTACTCTATCATTATTAAAGACAATTTGATATAACAAAGATCAAAAAGGAAAAAAAATAAAAATCTCAAGGTTATGCTAAGATTCCAAAGTAAATAAGTTTATAGTATTGTAAAGTTTGAAAAAATATGCAATTAACAATTAATATTCATGAGTGAGACTATCTTTGATAAAATCATCCGTAAGGAAATTCCAGCAGATATTGTCTATGAAGACGATTTAGCTTTAGCATTTAAAGACATTAATCCTCAAGCTCCGGTTCACATCTTAGTGATTCCTAAAAAGCCAATTCCCCAATTAAGCGAAGCTAATGATGATGATCAAGCACTTTTAGGACATTTATTGCTAACTGTCAAAAAAGTTGCTACTGAAGCTGGATTGAGTAATGGTTATCGCGTTGTAATTAATAGTGGTAGTGATGGTGGCCAAACAGTTTATCATCTCCATCTACATATATTAGGCGATCGCCAGATGAATTGGCCTCCCGGTTAGACCATTAAGTAAGAATATCGATGTAAAAAATAATAAATAATAAATAGATTCTAGTAGTTAGATATTTGAGAAGAGTAAATTATGAAAAGAAAAATAATGAAAAAAATTGTAACTGGACTATTTTTTACCATAGCAGTTAGTTTGATTCCTGTACCATCTCAGTCTCAAGAACATCAAGGCTGTTTTTGGATCGATCCCAATGGTAAACTGATCCCATTAGATAACATTTGTCCAGGGGGAAATAACATAGAATCTAATGGTAGAAATACCCAAGTAAACACACCAACTGCCGTTAGACAAACAAATATTATACCTATCAAAAGAAGACAAAGTGGAATACCAGTGGTGGAAGTTGTCTTTAATGGGGAACATACATTTGAAATGTTACTAGATACAGGGGCTAGCCTAACAGTAGTAACCCGTGAGATAGCTGACGTCTTAGACATTGAAGAGGAAGGCTCTATCCCTGTAGCTACACCGAGCGACGCTAGAACATTTTTTCCTATAGGTAAGGTTGATGAAATAGCTGTTGGAAATACTAAAGCGATCAATTTAGATGTAGCCATTTCCCCTTCTATTGATATTGGACTTTTAGGACAAAACTTTTTTAGTAATTTTGATCTTATTGTTGGGGAAAATACAATTGAATTTCGTCGTCGTAGCTAATTTATAATTTAAGAGAAAACAGTTAGCAATTATTCAGGAGTGAAAAGATGCTAACTGTTAATTTATGAAGATTAATTATTAGAATTAACTAAATTTAAATTAACGAATTGTGCCTTGTGAAGCCTCTACATTAATAGGTTTCATCAAGAAAAGTCGTAAAAATTGCCAGATATTGGACAAGTATAGAGAAACTTTTGTGAAGAAACTAGGGTTATCAGATTGCTGATTGGCCCGTAATTTTTCATTATTGCTGACGCAAGTATCTAAACGTTGGTAGAATTCTGGGTGGTTAACATTCAGAATAATGGGGAATACTCTTCCTGCGGTTTCATTAGTCTTATCGATAACGTGTTGATCATAATCACGAGCATTTAAACCAATAGCAGCATAAAAACCTGCACGTTGACAATCGTTAAGATACATGGTAGCGAATACGGAAAGCAGGAAGAAACGACACCATAATTTAGCTGGCACAAGAGCAACCATAATAAAGCGACTCCAAGCTTGCCCTGAAAAAGACAAAGGAAATTCCTTGAGCTTCTCTACCAATGTCTTAGGGCGATTAAGCATTTCTGGTTTAGCTCGCATCACAGCATCAAAGAAGTCACCATGACGATTTTCATCTTGGCACCAGCTTTCAAAGAAGTTAAAAATAGGATAAATTCGATCTTCTGGATTTTTTTGTAAATGACGATAAATAGTGATGTAACGCCAGTAACCAATTTTTTCAGAGAGATAAGTGGCATAAAAAATAAATTCTGGCTCGAAGAAAGTATAATTACGATTCTTCGTTAAAAATCCTAAATCTAGAGATAGATTAAAATCTGTCATTGCTTTATTTAAAAAGCCTGCATGACGAGCTTCATCTCTGGACATTAATAAAAAACATTCTGCTAATACAGGATTTTGTTGTTTTATTCTTCTTCCTAGTTCTTTATATAAAAGGAAACCAGAGAATTCTGCGGTGCAAGAGCGTTCTAAAAATTCTATAAATAAACGACGAGTCTCTCCATCAAGATGATCCCAAGATTGATTAAATTGTTCATCTCTTACGAAGTGATGGCGGTTATAATCGGTGCGAAATTCTTCTAAAATTGCTTTGATTTCAGCTTCATTGCCAGAGAAATCGAGTTTTCCAATAGCGTCAAAATTTGTAGTGTAGAAACGTGGCGTTAAGATTGTTTCTTTGGCGGGGTTTTTTATCCCTGGGCGTAATTCTTCAAATTCTTCTGATTTAACAGTAGTTACCATAATTTTTTTCTTGGTTGTCTTGTTTTGAGTTATTCAATCTCAACCGTTAAATATTCGGTTAGGTTTCAGTGTAACAATGTTATGGGGAGTAATTAAGTCAGTTTTTGTTAAAAGTTACAACAAATTATTAATTTTTGTAAAATTAACAACAAAATCTATCTTGAGAATTCATTTAAATACAGATAATCAAAAAAATCTAGAATTTAAATAAAAACTGTGCTCTTCTTCAAAGTAAAGAAATGCTATACCTAAATTAAATTACTGGGCTTTGAAAAGATTTGAGAAGGTTAAATATTGCACATGGTAGAAATTCTAAAGAAAAGTTTTTCTAGCTTTCTTTAAATTTATCTACCAATCTATTCCGTTTTTAAGATGATGAGTTGGTTAAGGATTGGGCAAATGTATACCGCCAAAGGCTTATTAGAAAAAAGTAATTGCCTTTAGGCGGATTTTGTTAATCTATTGGTTTTTCATCAATGCCAACGACAAAATTAGAAAAAACCCAATTTAAATCACAAAATCTTCTGTATGACTATTGCCTTCTAACTCTACTTGAACGCTAAAGTTTTCTTTGGTCATACCACGGAATCGAGGTAATTGAATAAAGTTATCTTCACTAGCAGATTGTACTTCACGAAGAACTGAACCAGAGTCACTTAACAAGCGTAATTTAAGATTATTAGGAAGAATATTTTGATCTTCTACTGGTTGAATTTGTACTCGAATTTCGATTTTGCCAGAAGCATCTTTAGTTTCAGCCACTAAAAGTGCTACTTGTTTGTCTATGCTATCAAAGCAAACTTCTTTGAAACGCTTAACATAACTATGATCACGAAGTGAAAATGTGCTGCGTAATTTTGGTGCTAGTTGTAATGGCTTGACACGATAGAGAGAAGATAATGGCTGCCAACCGATTTCAAATTCACCATTGAACCATTTGGTTAAATTAACAGGCTTTTTCTCACTTGGAGTTAATTCGATTAATTCTTCTGCTGGAGGTATTTTCTTGGAGAGAGAATCTTCTGCGTCTTCCATGTTGCTAATTTGAGCAATTAGCTTATTGGTGACATATTCTAAAATTAGAGGTTCAAGAGTGAAGTAAGTAGTTTTTCCTTCTTTTGGATCTTTAGGCGTGATTTCGATTAAGGAGCGATCTTCTAAAGATTTTAGTGCTTCAAGTAATTCTTTTTGAGATACAGCTAAAGGAATATCTGAGAGCATTTTCGCAAAGGAAACTGGTTCTCCTTCTATTGCTAACCAATAAAGAATCTCTTTTTCGATGTGAGAGATCCGGCTGAATGAAGGATTTAAGATATTGCTAATTCCGCCAAAGATTAGGGTTTGTTGTTCTAAAAACTCAGCTACTTTGCCATTAAATAATTCTCGAATACTTTGAGAAATAATTTTTAAAGCAGCAGCGTTACCTAAATAATTGTTAATGAGAACTTGCCAGCTATCTTGATCTACTAATTGTTGGGATTCTAAAATTGATCTTGCCTCACTGTATTGTAGACCATCTAATTTATAGGAGCGAACGGGAGATGTTTCTCCTACAAGTAAGGCAATTTCTTTTGGTGTTTCTAAAGAAGTAATGATTACACAACTTTGGTGAGAACTTTCTCCTACTCGTCTGAAAAATTCACCGTAGTCTTTGTAAGTAAGTAGTTTTTCTCCTTCTTCTTCATCTTCAGTTGTTGTTTCGAGATAGTCACCTGTTAATTGACCTGGCTGTAAGATGGATTCTACACCGTCAAGAATTAATAATACTCTGTTTTGACGCAAGTAATCGATTAATTTGGAAATACTTTCATTTATTTCAGTAGGAATTGGAGTCTCTTCGTATTTACCTAAAAATCCATTGAGATCTTTGAGTAAATCTGATAGGGTTGGTGTTAAATGTAATGAACGCCATAAGATGAATTCAAATTCTTCTTCGATTTCTTTGGCTAATTTAACTGAAAGAGAGGTTTTACCAGTTCCTTCTAAACCAACTATGGATACTAAATGACAGTTTTCTTGTAATACCCAATTCTTGATCTTTTCTAGGGCTTCTTCTCTTCCATAAAAAACTGATACATCAGGTGCTAAATTCCAATCTTGATTTTGCTGATGTCTGCTTTCTTTACTGTATTTCTGGTAACTGGTTAGTAATAATTGTTGCAGCTTAGCTAATTTAACTGGGCCTCGTCCTTCGATGTTAAATTTCTTATATAAATCGCTGAGTCTTTTCCGTACTAAATCTTCACTAATTTGAAGTTCTTTGGCAATTGTCTGAGTTGATTTACCAGACATGGAATTTAAAAGAACTTTTAGCTCTCTTTGAGAAACCTCATGTTCTTTAGCGATAGATTTAAGAAAATCCTCCGGAATTAGACCACTTTTATCATCTACAGCTGGAGGTATATTTTTTACTGGCACATTTAGCTGAGTCGTGTCATTATTTTTGACTTCGATCATAATTTATTTTTCCGTTATTGAGTAGTATTTTTTGACTATTGAGTAGTAATTAGCCTATTCTAACTTAGAATACCATATTTGACAATTTTATGAAAGATATTTTATAAAATTGATATATTCATCTTAGACAAGATTGTATAAAGGTTATACAGATTGTGCTTATGCGATTTTATGCACTTGACTATATCAATTGCTTTTACCTTATATCTGATGGACATAAAGTGTTATAAGCACTAAGAGCAATCTAACAAAATAGATTTTTCTTAAAGAGATTGGAATATATCAGATATTCTTTATTAAGTATATCAGAAAATATTGAAGATGGTATAGCTTAAGAAAAAAATTTCGCTCAAAAAACTAAGTATTTTAGAATGGTTAATCCTTATCTTAAGCAACTACAAAAGTTATTATCCCTCTATAATTAATAAAATCTCAGAGTTAAAAGTGCTTAAAGAACCAGTAAATCAAGGTTTGAATACTATATTAAGGAGCAGAGTTGGCGAGAGAGAAGATTGTTATCTTAGAAGATGGATTTTTAAGTAAGTGTCAAGCATCTATATTAGTAAGCAAATCCAAAATCTATAGTGTTCCTTAACTTTCTCTAATAAATTTTAAGATCTATCCTCAACAAGAAGTAAAGATTTTATAGTTTTTTGATCTTAATATTAAGGAATCTAGGGACCTTGTTTAAGAGATCTTAATTACTGCCAATAATCATAAAGGATATTTATAGTATGAAGAACTAGATTAAACTACAGAGGATTGATAATAGCCATTTGATCTGGCAAATTTTAAGAAAATAGTCTAGTATCATGATTTACTGTTTTTCCTTTCCTTTAAAAAGGATATAATTAGGATAATCACCATTTATTTTCTGATTTTTGTCGTTAATTCTTCTCCTCATCTTTGGTTTAATTATTGGGGATCATTTTAGGAATCCTGTATTTGTTTTAAATTTTCTTCTAAAATAATAACTATAATCCTTAAAGGTTGATAACATAATAAAATTAATATTAAATTTTTTTTTAAATAAAATTTTGATAGGTATAAAATCAGTAGTTGAGAAAACTTTCTCTCTATTGAAGGGAAAATGAGATTAAATCCCCTTTTGAGAAATTTAACAAAGTCATAGTAAATTTATAGTCTGATAAGATGGTAAGACTTGGTAGAAGTGATACCTTAAAGACTTAATTCTAAATGCCACTAAATGTAGAATTATTGAGATGGGTTTTAGTAGAATTAGAGGTGATATGGTTTTTCGCCTAATAGTGATAGACATTGAGAAGAGAATGGGGAGATTGGGAGGAATGGGGAGATTGGGATAAAAAGAGTGCATCTTATTACTTATTACTTAAATCTTGGATGGGGTGAATAAATTTTGGTTAATTATCCTAGATTTGGGATTTTTTAACTCTATCATTATTAAAGAGAATTAGAGATGAGATGGTTTTAACTCTATATGGTAGTTCAGAAAATTAATATTGATAAAGTATTGAAAAGTATTGTAAATTTCTTGAGAAAATCGCCCCTTGACGTTTCTATGAGAAAATGTCAAAATATTATAATAAGGAAGGACTACAACTTAGACCTGTCAACCAAATCACCATAAAATACTAACATTATAGAGAAAAACATAAATTTGATTTATGAGACCGAGTAAACACTTGGAACAAAAATTTCAATTTCTCACTGTAACTTGGATACAAGATTTTTCTAGCTTAATGCCCAGACCTGGTTGGACTCCGTCTTGGGTAGTTTTGCCATTGAATTAAACTCGCAACATATTGATCAACCTCTCCGGAGAAAAATCTCTATAGAGACTAGATAGAGTAACAATTCCATTGAGTCATATTTGTGCTAAATATACCCAAAAAATAAGATTTCTAGTTAATGCCTTCTAGATCTAACTAGCAATAATTATCTAGTATATGGCAACCAAAAATAATTAAATCACTCTAGAAAAAAACAAAGGAGAGTCTGGAAATCCAGAGAAGGTAAATCCAGCAATTTTTATGAGTATCAATGAAAATAGTGTTAATGATTTTTTAATTCAATATCAGCAAGGAAAACGGAATTTTAAAGGAATAAAGTTAGTAAAAGCTTTCTTGTCTAATGTTAGTCTAAGTAGGGTTAACTTAAGTAAAGGAAATTTGACCAAAGCTTGTCTAAAAGAAAGTACTTTAATTGGTTCTGATCTCAATCAAATAGATTTAAATGGTGCAAATCTATCTAAGGTCATCTTGATAGAAAGTGTCTTAACTAAGGCAAATTTAACAGAGGCTAACTTAAGTTATGCAGACTTAAGTGGAATAATTGCAAGTAATATTATATTAGAATTAGCAGATTTGAGTCATGCTTGTTTGATAGGTAGTAGTTTAATTGGAGCAAGAATAGCAAAGGCAAGGTTGAAAGGGGCAAATCTTACAGGATCGACTCTAGCCATGGCAGATTTGACAGAAGCTAATCTCAATGAAACTATTTTGACTAGGGCAATGTTACCACAGGCCAACTTAACAAGAGCATATATTAAAGGTGCAAAGCTGATCAAAGCATATTTATACAAAGCTTGTTTATATCATGCCAACTTACAAAAATCTGATTTAAGTTTTGTCAATTTACGCAATGCTGACTTACGAGGTGCAAACCTTAAGGGGGTTAACCTAGAAGGTGCAGATTTAACCGATGCAGATTTAACCGATGCAAATTTAACTAAAGCAAATCTACAAGATGCCGAACTGAGTAATACAATTCTCAAAAAAACTAAATTAGTCAATGCTAATCTTTCAGGTTGCAATTTGCTCAATGCTAATTTAGAAGAAGCCAATTTAGAAGGTGCTAATTTATTTCAAGCAGGATTATTGTTGACAAACTTAACAAGAGCAAATCTTGAAGGTGCAAATCTCGAAGGTGCAAATCTCATCGGAGCAAAAATGACTAAAGCAAATTTAGTAGAAACATCTCTGGAAAAAACTATCATGCCTAATGGTACAACTTTTCAACAGGTTTAAGTTGGCTAAAAGCTAAACAATAAAAATAACAGAAAAAAAACATCCTAACTATACAATTTATAGTGATTTGAACTTCAAATATGATGAATATATGATATACTGGCATTAATACTAAAATGCTCTTTAATTATCTTCTAGGTTAAAGCAAACTTTGTCCTAATAGAGATAAAACTTGATAAAGTGTGGATGTGATAACATATGTATCACCCATAAACCAATAAAATTTAAAGATCCCACGACTAAGGAAGATTAGGGTAAAATCTAAAAATTTTACTAGTGAAGGAATCCCCTGTGGTTTGTTGTGAATAAACCAGAAAGACAGGGTTTTTTGTTGGAAAATGTTAGAAACATCTATAGATTTGAGAGCAGAGAGTAGTTAGAATATACATCAAGAGCTTGAGACACGATAAACAATGGAGTAAATTGAAAAGAATGAAAAAAGTGGGATTTCATCTGGTTGTAGATGCTTGGGATGCACCCTCAGATCTTCTTAATGACCCGGAAAGAATACGTCAAGGTATACTAGAGGCAATCGCTGTGGGAGATGCTACCTTAATTGATTTGTGTGTACACCAGTTTAGCCCACATGGAGTAACGGCTACGGCAACTTTGGCAGAATCCCATATTGCAATTCATACTTGGCCAGAATATGGCTATTTTGCAGTTGATGTCTTTTTCTGTGGGAAAGGAAAACCTGCTAAAGCAATTGAACATTTGCAAAAAGTACTGCAAGCTAAAAGTGTGGATGTAAAGGAAATAGAGCGGGGCTTTCCTATGTCTAAAAAGTTTGAACAACCAAGCCATTCTATATATCAAGGTATTGTTTAGAAAATCTATCGGATAAAAATCCCTCAAAGATCGAAGGTAGAATGTGTTTAAATTACTATTCGTTATATTAATACCAACGATTCTCATCGGAGCTTTTCTATATGTTGTATGGCGATTGATCGATCGAAAAGCCAAGCAAATTAGGCAAGCTAATCACAGGAGGAATCGTTTAATCAGAAGAAGGGGAATTTCCGAAATTTCCTTCAGCATACGCAACTACAACGATGAGGGGGAAATGCCCCCTAGAAACTATCTTGGTGAGCCGAGCTGTCGTTTTAATGCTCACTCTCCTTATATTCGTTGTGCGGTAAATCCAATGGGACCATGTCAAGATTGTCTCTCTTATGAACCAAAAGATGAAAAGAAAACTAAATGAATACTATCAATATATTAGCTATTGCCTAAGATTTATGGGAAGTAAAGCAACTCAATTTCTAGGTTAATTTTTTTTGTTTTGATAAATATGGTAGTTTAAATATAATAATTTTATTGATAAAATTTAAATAAGCGCAATAATTATACATAATTTCATGGATTTAAAGATTAAAAGTTTTACTGTTCATAAGAGATATGCTTTAAAAATTAGTCGTCAGACAACCAGTGAAAGCACTAATATTTGCTTAATTATTCAAGAAGAGGGGATTTTTGGCTATGGTGAAGCTTCTCCTTTTTCTATTGGGAGCAAATACACTCAAACAACTGAATCTATCTTGGCTCAATTTGATCTGATTATTCCACAATTAGAAAAGTTTAGCCCTTGGCAACAACAAGAAATTGAATCCTTTTTGGCAATGGCGGATGTGTCTTTTTCGGTGCGGGCTGCGGTGGATATGGCTTTACATGATTGGTTGGGAAAAAGGGTGAATTTACCTTTATGGCAGTTGTGGGGATTGAATCTGGAAAGAATTGTGCCTACTTCTCTAACTATTGGTATTAATTCTCCTGAAGGGGCTAAAGAAAGAGTCTTTTCTTGGCAAAATTTAGTGGATTGTAATTTTTTTAAGGTGAAGTTGGGGAATCCGGCTGGTATAGATGCCGATCGGGCTATGTTTTTAGCTGTTAAGGAAGCCGCTTCCAATGCTTCTTTGACGGTTGATGCTAATGGGGGTTGGAGTCTAGAAGATGCTATCACTATGTGTGATTGGTTGGCTGATTTTAATGTTCTCTATGTGGAGCAGCCTTTTCCTCCTGATGAGAATCATCTTTTGCTTTCCCTTAAGGAGCGATCGTCTATGGCTATTTTTGCTGATGAAAGCTGTTTTTCCAGTAAAGATATTCCTGTTTTAGCTCAATATTTTGATGGGGTTAATATTAAAATCATGAAGTGTGGTGGGTTAAAAGAAGCGAAGAGAACTATAGATGTTGCTAAGGCTTTTGGTTTAAAGGTGATGTTTGGTTGTTATTCCGATAGTATTTTGGCTAATACGGCTATGTCTCATCTTGCTCCTTTGGCTGATTATCTGGATTTGGATAGTCATCTGAATCTTGTTGACGATCCTTTTTCTGGTTCAACTTTGGAAGAAGGTCGGTTGATTCCTAATCATTTACCGGGTTTGGGAGTTGTAGAAAAGTGAGAATAATCACAGATACAGCACTACATATTTAGATTAAGATAAAAATAAACTATAAAACTTCTGAATGAGATGAAATTTAATTTTTCAAAAACTTAGAAAATCAAAATTTTAAGTATCTTAAAACAAGAAGTAAATATGGAAAAAAGAAAATGGAAAAAGACAAATTCACTGAACTAGCGGAGAAAACCTTATCAATAGGGCCACAAATTGTCAGTCATAATAATAATAAAGTGGTGGTAATATCAAAAGCAGAATATGATAATCTTAGAGAGAAAAAAATTGGTTTTAAAGAATATCTTCTAAATCCTCCTCATAGTATGGAAGATATAAAATTTGAAAGAGATCAAAGCTCTATGAGAATAATAAATTTATGAAAGTTTTGCTTGATACTTGTGTTTTATATGTGTTATCAAAACCCTTAAATTTAGAGCCAGCCGTTAATATAAGACTGGCATTTTCTAGATGATAATTTTGATGATAATTTTATGGCTTTAGGTTTGTACTAAACTAAAAGTAATAATCATAATCATAAAGCGGATCCATATTTATCAGTTTCTCGCAAGCGTTGACTTAAAAAGCGACAGATTTCTAAAATAATATGAGGTCGCTGAGTAATTAAATTGATAAAGCGATTCTTATCTAACTTTAGTAAAGTGCAGTCTGAAATAGCGATCGCCTCATCCCAATGAGGAGCATCATCAAATAAAGCCACTTCTCCAAAGTAATCTCCTACAGAGAGTTCCCTGATTTTTCTTGGTTTTTGGTCAATAGTTTTCATCAGTTGAACTTTGCCTGAAGCAATAATATATAAGTAAGAACTCCAACTATTTTCTGTGTAAATAGTTTCTTTTGCTAAAAATGCTTCTTGGACTAATGCTTTATCAATTAAAAACAATTCATCTAAAGATAAAGTTTTAAATAAAGCAATTTTTTTTAGTAATAATATTCTATTCATTGTTTTTGTTTTTTGTAAAGAACGTGAATTAGCGGTAGGAAAAATTTCATGAGCTACTTTTCTGACAAAAGGATCTGAATCTTGTAATAAAGAAGAAGGAATACTTGCTAGAGCAATCAAAGCTCCTGTACGAAGCCAGCGATCATTTGTATTGAAGGCTTCTAAAAGAATCTTATAGCCTTTAGTTCTCAACCACGTAGAGTTATAACGAAAACTTTTCTTAAGTGGTATTTGTGAAATAGGATTTTCCAGAATTGGCATTAAAGGTGAAACAAAACGACTAGAAGCGATAGAAACCAATACTTCAACTGCATTATCTCGATTAGTTGAGTCAGTAGCTAAGATGCGTTTTACTTTATTAACGGTTTGAGAATATCCCAAGCAGGAAAGAATATATAAAACTTTTTCAATTAAGCGTTGGTGAAAATCTTCTATAGCAATAGCCAAAACTTCCCAAACAGGGTTATTACTGGGAATTTGTTGTTGCCATTTTTTGGTACGAATCAGTAGTTGAAAATCAGGCACTAAATATTCGTAGAGAATATCGCTTGCTTCTTTGGTGCGGACTTTTCCTATAGCCAAGATAGCAGTTTGTACTACTTCTGGTTTTGAAGAGGAGAGACTATCCTTTGCTAGAGATAATCCTTCTTTTCCATAAGCAGCTAAAACCTTAGCAGCTTCTTGACGCACATTAGAATCGGCATCTCCTAAACCAAACCCAACATATTGAAGCATCCCTTTGCATTGGGTTATGCTTAAGATATTAAAAACAGCCGCTCTAACTTCACTGTCTTCATTTTTTAACTCAGAAACTGCAACTTCTGCTATTTCTAAATTACCTCGATTGGCTAAACTAGCTAAAGCGTTTAAAAGTTCTTTTTTGGCTTGATTAGTACTTTTTGGTATGAGCTTAATAATTTTAGGAATAAGATCTAAATTACCACTAATAGTAGTAATCATTGCAATGGCTTTGGCTGTATTTTCTTCTAATTCTGATTCCCAAATTTTTTGTGCTAATGTTTCTAGATGAGGATTTTCTAAATCCATGGTTGTAATTGCTAAAGCTGCTACTATGGCTATGATTTCATTATTATAATTGATTAAAGAGAATAGCTGTTCTTCAGAGAATTGGTATTCATTGGCAATTAAAACTAATAATGCTGTGATTTTAAACTTTAAATTATCTGTTTCTAACCATTTTTCAAATTTTTCTAATGCTTCTTTTTCTGGATTTGAACTAAATAATTTTACAATACTACCTTGTATATCTAGGTTATCTTTGTCTAGTAATTCTTCAATCTCCGGGAAAAACTGACTGGGATTATCTAATCTAGTTGCTAATTCTAATCCTTTAATTTGGGTATATAAATCATTATGGGTTAATAATTCTCTAACCACATCTTTAGATTGTGAGGGTAATTGAGCTTGATAGCCCTTGAATTCATCTAATTCTATTCCATCATTACGAATCAACTCTTCTAAACCTTGAGCATAAAATTTTCCTGTTGGTATGCGAATTAACAATAAAATAATACTTAAACCTACTCCTAGCCAAGTAATTTGTACTAAAGTTAGATTACTAAATACCAATAAAATAATGCCCACACTTCCTAATCCCGCAGCACGAATAAAACCTTCGTTAAGAGTACGCAGTTTACCAATAAATTCTTTTGGGATAGCATTATAATTTAATTGATGAATTGGTTGGTTAATGGCTTTATGAAGTGGATCTCCATTGACATGAAGGATAATAGCAGCAATAAGATTGAAATTAAATGCTAATGTAAGTAAACTGAAAAGGCTGGTTATCCCGTAGAGAATATTTATTCTTGATACTCCAAACCATTTTAGCATGGTACGAGTTATGCCATATAGTGCTCCCATTTGAGTTATACTTAGAAAAATTCTTAAAGCACCAAGGAATCCTGTTAAAGCTTCATCGCTAAAATATTCTTCGTAAACATTAAACCATAAGAATTCTGATAAAGTATAAATGATAACTACGATAAAACTACTAGCAGCTAACAAAAGAACAAGGGGATAACGTTGAACTATATTAGGGAAAGTTTTTATAATATCTATAATATTAGAATGCTCTTCACCATTAATTATTTCTATTTTTCTCTCGGTATTCTCTAAATTTATGACTTGAATTATCGCAAGAGCAAAAAATATAGGTAAACATAATAATAAATTAACTGTAGTAGTATATCTTGAAAGTAAAGCAATTATGCTTCCTCCCACAACAATTGCTCCTGCTTGAGTTAAACCGATTAATGGTGTATAACGTTTAAATTCAAGAGGCGTTAGATAATCGTTTAATAAAGTTGTATAAATTATTTCTATCTGAATATCCCATTGGATATATATGATAACAAGAAGTATATAATTAAAAATTTGAAGATTAAGTTCTAGTAATAGTCTTAATACTACAAAAATAACAATAGAAGTCAATAAAACATAGCGTAAAACTTTTGTTCTACTAAATTTATCTATAAAATTTGAAAAATATGCTAGAATTGGTAAAGAACATACCGCAACTAAGATAAATCCAAGAGGAAAATTTTCTGCACCTACTCTGTTTACAAATAAAGAATTACCAGTGGTATATGTTATAATATTGGCACAAAACATGGTTGCACCTAAAAGCAAAAGTTGAGTAACTCTACCTATTTTCCAATTTGTTTGGTTGAAAAATCCCAGTGAGGTTTGACTTAATATCCCTGTCAAGGGTTTAATTAATTGTTTTTGATTTTCCATATAATGAGGATGGGTTTTTATTTTTGATTCAAAATTTATTGTAATTGATAAAATCCCAAATAATTAGTTTTTCGATCAATTGTAGTGCTATTATAACTTATATTAACTTTTTTAAAGATTTTAAAAATCCTAAACCAAACCAAAAGAAAGAGAATAAATCAATCAGAAGAGATCAATGGTATAATAGACGAAAAAATTAATAGCAAAAAAATATCAAGTCCAGGAGACAAAGTTTAAAGAATGCAGCTAATACCCGAAAATAGAATTGCCATTTTGCTTCATGAAGGAATAAAAGGCATCATCGGCAAAACAGGATTAGCATACTTAAGATATGGGCAAAGCAAAGTAGTTGCAGTCATCGACTCTCAATGCGCAGGAGAATCCCTCTCAGAGTTAACCAAAATCCCTTCTGATACCCCAATCGTAGAAAACCTACAAGCAGCATTAAAATACAACCCAGATGTCTTACTCATTGGAATCGCACCCCCAGGAGGCGCGTTACCCCCTGCTTGGTGGGAAGAAGTGAAACAAGCCTATATTGCAGGATTATCCATCGTCAATGGCTTGCATACTCCTTTAGCCTCTAAGTTTGATTCCCTTAAACCTGGGCAATGGATTTGGGATATTCGTCAGGAACCACAAAATTTAGGAATCGCTAGTGGAAAAGCACGATGGTTACCTGCCAAGAGAGTTTTAACCGTGGGCACCGATATGTCTATTGGCAAAATGTCCACCAGTTTAGAGTTAAATCGATCGGCTCAGAAGATGGGCATTAAATCAAAATTTATTGCTACTGGCCAAACTGGCTTAATGATTGGAGGAGATGGAGTGGCGTTAGATGCTGTGAAAGTAGACTTTGCCGCAGGTGCGGTGGAGAAAATGGTATTAACGTGGGGAGAAGAATACGAGCTTTTAACCATAGAAGGGCAAGGATCTTTCATTCATCCAGGATCTACAGCAACCTTGCCTTTAATTCGCGGATCTCAGCCAACTGCTTTAGTTTTAGTGCATCGGGCAGGACAAAAACATATTAATAGATTGCCAGATATTCTCATTCCTCCTTTACCTGAAGTTATTAAAATGTACGAAATTGTGGCCACAGCTGGAGGGGCTTTTACACCAACCAAAGTTAAAGCTATTGCTTTAAATACTTTTCATCTAGATGAAGCTGAATCCTTCAAAGCTATACAAGAAGTTGAACAAGAAACAGGATTACCTTGTACAGATGTAGTAAGATTTGGAGCAGAAAAAATATTACAATCAATATTATAATCACTTAATAAATAAAAATAATTGTTTTTTTAATAAAGAATATACTATATATAATATAAATTATATGCTATTAAAATCAATCAAAAATAATGATAAGGTGGGTTTTGAAGAAATTTTTCTACCTCCTCTGAAGTAAGAGGGTGACTTAATAAATATCCTTGGATTTCCTCACATTGGAGATGGCGTAATAATTCAAGTTGTTCTGGTGTTTCCACTCCTTCGGCGATTACTCTCATATTAAAACCACGACCTAAAGTTATGACAGCAGAAATAATAGCTAAATCTTTAGGATTATTTTTTAGTTCTTTTATAAAAGTTTTATCAATTTTTATTGTATGCAAAGGAAAATTCTTCAAGTAGCCTAAAGAAGAATAGCCCGTTCCAAAGTCATCCATAGAAATATGTACACCAATTTTTAGTAAAGATTCTAAATATTGACTAGCTAATTTTGGATTTTGCATTACAGTAGTTTCAGTAATTTCTAATTCAAGAAAATTGGGGTCTAAACCTGTTTCATTTAAGATCTTGACAATTTGAGATACCAATTCCGGCTCTTGAAATTGTCGTGGAGAGAGATTAACACCTATCCTTAAAGGCGGCAATCCTTTATCTTGCCAAGTTTTATTCTGTTGACAAGCAGTTTTTAAAACCCATTCTCCAATAGGAACAATTAAACCAGTTTCTTCAGCTATAGGAATGAACTTATCTGGAGGAATCATTCCTAGTTCAGGATTATTCCATCGCAATAATGCCTCTAAACCATAAATTTTATTATTTTTAAGATTCATTTGAGGTTGATAATAAAGAACAAATTCATCTTTTTCTAAAGCATAATGGAGAAGATTTTCTATTTTTAATAAAAGTGATGCTTGGAAATTCATACTTGGATTATAGAATTGAAAATTATTTCTACCTTCTTTCTTGGTACGATATAAAGCAACATCAGCATTTTTAATCAAAGTTTCAGCACTTTCTCCATCTCTAGGATAAATAGCGATTCCAATGCTAGCAGAAAGATATAATTCTTGTCCATTTATTTGAAAAGGATGCTTGAAAGTCTTGAGAATTTTTTCACTAATTTTGGTGATTTCTTGAAGATTATTAATCTCTGGAATCAGGATTGTAAATTCATCTCCACCCCAACGAGCAATTAAATCTGAAGAAGATAAAGAGTTTTTTAACCGTTGAGCAAAATCTTGAATCAATTTATCTCCAATTTCATGACCTAAACTATTATTAATATTTTTAAAACGATCTATATCTAAAAACATTACTACCAATAAATAGTCTTGATTTTTAGCATTGATAACAGCTTGAGATAAATATTTTGTAAAAAAATTACGGTTAGGTAAATTAGTTAAGTCATCGTGATTTACTTGGTATTCTAGTCTTGCTTCAGATTTTTTTCTTTCTGTAATATCAAATAGATAAGTTATAATAGATTTTTTTGGGCAAATATGGTATATGTATTGTTCAAATATTGCTTCTCCTACCGTTACTTCCCGCTTAAGTAATTTCTTTTGTTGATTTTGATTTTGATAATTGTGAATTAAACCTTGTAAGATAGGATGTTCTAATTTTAAATCTTTAATATTATTGAATTTTAAAGCTCCTGCTGGATTTATATAAGTTATTATTCCTTGGCAATCTATTTCAATGATAGGATTAGGATTTAATTCCGTAAAAGAAGCCAACATATATACATCAAGATTATTTAGTTTTTGTTGTAGGTTTTGTTCTGAGGCAAATAAAATATTTTCTAATTGTTCTTGTAAAGGATTAATATCATTCTTTTTTGAGGGTATATTATTGTTAGGGTAAAAACTAATATTATAATTATCCTCAAAGATTTGATATATCCCTTTAACTTCCCTTCCAAAATAGATAATATCTCCATGATTTAGTTTGTATTCTATTTTTTTTTCACCATTGATAAAGATGCCATTATGACTTCTATTACCTTCTAAATCCCCATCTCTAATCCAAAAAGATTGACAGTCTTCAGTTTTTTTCCGTAACAAAGTAGCATGAAAACGAGATACTTGTTTCGAGTCTACAATAATAGAATTACTGGAATGCCTCCCAATTGAATACTTAGATTTATCTAGAGTGACAGTCCATTGTTTTTTTCCATCCTCAATTACTAATATATAGCGATATTGCTTTTTATTACTCATTACTTTCTAAGATTCGATCCTAGTTTTTATAAAATTAGCCATAGATCTCAAATAAGTTGTCATCAATCTATTAATTTTTTATTTTTTAAATCATCTATTATAAAGAGTATATTTAGAGATACTTTATTGATTTTATATTAAATATGTTTTTTTTAAAATTATTTCTCAATCAAGTTTAGGAGAATCTATTTTCAACTTAACAACTTAATCAAGATAAAAATATTTTTGGTAGCTACAACAATGTATACTAAAATTAATATACTAAGGAGTATATCTCAAAATTTGAAAACAAAAGCTATGAATTTTCTAGAATCCAGAATCAATTGTTAATGATTAATTGCCAATTTTGATAATATATTAAAAAAAATTTTAATATTTAATATTTTAAGACTGGAAGTTGAGGAAGTTGAAATTTGGTGAAGACAAAAAATTAGAAAGAGAATCTACATTTAATGGAGAACTAAATAAATTACCCTGAATTTCGTCACAGCCAAGATTGAGTAATATTTCCAATTGTTCTTCATTTTCTACCCCTTCTGCAATTACAGAGAGATTAAAACAACCACCTAAATCAATTAAAGCAGAGATAATTCCAAATTCTTTTTGCCTAAGATCATCCTTTTTCAATTCACTAATTAATGACCTATCAATTTTAAGAGTATCAAAAGAAAATTGTTTCAAATAACCAATAGCAGAATAGCCAGTTCCAAAATCATCCAGAGAAAGCTTTACCCCTATTTTACCTAAATCAGCTAAAATTTTAGTCGCTAATTCAATATTTTTCATCAGAGTAGTTTCGGTAATTTCTAACTCTAATAAATGAGGTTCTAATTTAGTTTCTTCTAAAATTGAGCTTAGCCTTGCTAGCAAATTTGGTTGTTGAAACTCCAAAGCAGAAAGGTTAATTGTTATAGGAATTTCAGAAGATAATAAACCCGCCCTTTTCCAAGTTTGATATTGAAAACAAGCTGTCTTCATAATCCAATTACCAATAGGAAGAATTAAACCTGTTTCTTCTGCTAAAGAAATAAATTGATTGGGAGCAATTTCTCCTAATTCTGGATGTTTCCAACGTACAAAAGCTTCTATGCCGGTAATATTTTTAGTTTTGAGATTTATTCTTGGTTGATATTCAAGATAAAATTGTTCTCGATCAATTGCTCTTTGAAGATTGTTTTCTATTCTGATTAAACGATTTGCTTCTTTTTGAAATTGATTGCTAAAAAATTGATAATTATTTTTACCTTTTTCGTAAGATTTTAACAAGGCTTTATTAGCAGAATTCACTAAACTTTCTGAATCCTCGCCGTCTTTATTGTAAACAGCAATACCCATATTAGTTTGAAGTTGAATTTTTTTTTGATTGACATTAAAAGGTTGTTTAACTGCATCAAGAATTCTTCTACTAATTTTAGCAATATTATTAATTCCCTTTACTTGTGGTAACAAAGCTGCAAATTTATTAGAATTCCATGTAGCAATAGTGTCTCCCGATCGTAAACAAGAGCGTAAACGTTTTGCTACTCCTTGGAATAATCGATCGCCTACTTCATCACCCAAATTATTTTTAATTTGATATAGATCTTTTAATTCCAAAACTAATACAGCAATTAGATCTTTATTTCTTTTAGCATTTGCTAAAGCAGTTGATAACTGTTCATTAAATAAGGTTCGGCTTGGCAAGCCTGTCAACAAATCGTAGAAACTAATTTTTTCTTCTTCATCTTTAGAAGTTAAACTACTGCCAATTGTAAAGGATAAAATATTTTGAGGCCCAGAATCTATAGGGCTAATACTCATTTCAAGACGAATGAATTTACCTTGTTTAGTACGATGTAAACCTTGACATATTAAGTTATTTTTTTGGATAGATATAGCTTCAAGTTTTTGATCAAGTTGATTCTCTTCTCTAGATAAAATTTTATATAAAGGAGCATTTTTAATTTCTTCTAAGGTATAACCGATTAAATCACAATAGGCATTATTTGCTTCAATAATTTTCTTGTTTTCAAAATCTACCAGAAAAATTCCCATAGTAGTTTGACGAATAATAGCACGATAACGTTGTTCTCTAATCATACGTGCTTTTTCTAATTGTTTACGCTTTGTACAATCAAATAGATAAGTTCTGATTAATTTTTTTTCTCTAAGGTAATGAATATATTGCTCAAAGATTTGATTACCAATATTAATTTCACGAACTAATAAGTTAACATTTTCATTATTACAGTGATCTGTTAATCCTTTTAAAAAAGTTTTTTCTTTTTGTGATTTTAGTAATTCCCTAAATTTCTTATTTCCTGCTGGATTAATATAAGTCAAATCACCATTCCAATTAATTTCAATAATCGGATTTGGACTTAATTCTGGAAAAGATGCCAATTTTTCTAAATCACTTGCCTTATCTTCTTCCTCTACATTTGCTTCTGAAATAAAAATAGTTTTCTTCTGTTTATCTTCTAATTTCTCTGCAGTACTAGTATCATTATCTTGATCTTTTTCTTGATCTTCAAAATCTTGTCTTTGAAAATAGGAAATATCTTTGGGATTATTCAATAGATAATATGTAAATTGAACTTCATGACCTAATTTAATAAAATCCCCATGGTTTAACTCTTGCAATAAACATCTTTTATTATTAATAAAAACACCATTAGTACTTCTATTACCTTGTAAATCTCCGTCTAATATCCAATAGGAATAAGCTTTATTTTTAGCATCAATCCGCCTTAATAAAGTAGCATGAAAACGGGATACTTTTTTTGATTTAACAACAATAGTATTTTTAGTATCTCTACCTATTGAGTAGGCTGATTCTTCTAAAAGAATTGTTTTTCTAAATGTTGCTTCTTCTATAACTAATATATGAGAATTGGGTTTGGTATTATCTATTTCTCTACTAAATTGAACATTCATTGTTTGTGATCTTCTATTTGTTATTTACTTTGAGATGTTTTAATATTATCAACAATTGTTGTCTATTTACCATGGAATTGTAAAACTACCTCTTTTTAGTAATTTAGTTGCTTCTTCCATAGTTACAGGATTACTAAATAAAAATCCTTGTATTTCTTCACAGTCAAAATCTTTTAATAATTGTAATTGTTCTACTTTTTCAACTCCTTCTGCTATTACTCTTAAATTAGATGTTTGTGCTACGAGAATACTTGCTTTAATAATTGCTTGTTTTTGAGGTTCTTGATTAAGGGATTCTATCAAAGAATTATCTATTTTGATAGTATTAAATGGTAAATTTTGTAAATAACCAAAAGAAATATTACCAACCCCAAAATCATCCAAGCCTACTCTAACTTTCATCAATTTTAATTGTTCAAGATTTTTGCGAGCAAATTCTTTATTTTGTAAAATAGATTTTTCTGTAATCTCCAATTCTAACCATTGAGGTTCCAATTCTGTTGCTTGTAAAACTTCATCTATAGTTAATAGAAGATTTGATTCTTGAAACTGTCTTGGAGAAAGATTAACAGATATTGGTAACTTTGGTAAGCCAGCTTTTTGCCAAGCTTTATTTTGAGAACAAGCAGTTTCTAATACCCATCTTCCCATTGGTATAATTAGATTGGTATCTTCTGCTAAATGTATAAATTGATTTGGAGATATTTGTCCTAATTCTGGATGTTGCCAACGTAAAAGTGCTTCAAAACCGGTGATTTTTCCTGTCTTTAAATTTATTTGAGGTTGATAATAAAGTAAAAATTCTTTCTGAATCAAAGCATTATTGAGCATAGTTTCTAATCGTAATAATTTAGAAGTTTGGGTGCTCATGGTAACCGAATATAAGCCAAAATTATTTGTACCTTTTTCTTTGCTTTTCTCTAAAGCAGTGTTAACATTTTTCAATAAAGAATCTTCATCTTCTCCATCTATAGGATAGATTGAAATTCCTATACTACCTTGTATTTCTTGTATTTCTTTTGGTAATTTTGGGATTTCAAAAGGTTGTTTGAGGATTTCAATAATTCTTTTACCAATTTTTGCTGGATCTTTTGCTATTTTGATCTGAGGCAATAATATGATAAAACGAGAGGGACTCCAACGAGCAAGGGTATCTCCGGCTCGCAAACATCCTCTTACACGACTGGCTAATTCTTTTAATAAATAATCACTACAAGTTGGGTCTATACTAGTTCTAATTTTGTCAAATTCTGGTAATTCAAGAAAAATAATTGACATTAAATTCTGGTATCTTTTAGCATTAGCCAAAGCTGTTGAAAGCTGTCCATTAAAAAGTTTTCTATTAGGTAATCCTGTCAAAAAATCGTACAATACTTCAGAATCCCCATCTTTAGTTTTATTTTCTAATTGTTTATTTTTATTAAAATCCCTAACAACAAAACAAAAAATTTCTTTTCCTCCATAAGTTATAAAACTAATACTTATTTCAACAAAGATAGTATTTCCATTTTTAGTTTGGTGTTTAACTTGTCCGATAAAATCTTTTTTTTCTCGTAAAATATTTTCGAGAATAGTTTCCATCTCTTCATTATCATCAACTATAATATTTTCTAATTGTAATTTCAGAATTTCTTCTGAAGAATAACCTAATAATTTACAATAAGCGGGATTAGCTTCTAGAATTGTATGAGTTGTTGCATCTAATAAACAAATGCCATCTGAAGTTTGTTTGACGATAGCTTTATAACGTCTTTCACTTTCTCTTAAAGTGTCTTCAATTTGTTTTCGCTTGGTAAAATCAAATATATAACTTCTGATCGCTTTTTTTTCTGATAGATAATGGACATATTGCTCAAATATCTCTAAACCGATCTTAACTTCCCTAACAAATAAATTACCTTTACGATTTTGCTGTTTTTTAACTAATCCTGCTAAGATAGGATGTTCTAACTTTTTCTTGTCTATATTTCTAAATTTTATACTTGCGGCGGGATTTATATAAGTTATATTGCCTTCCCAATCTAATTCTATAATAGGATTAGGGCTTAATTCTGGAAAAGAGGCTAATTTTTCTAGTTCTTCTTGACTTTGATTGAGAACTTGTTTTTCTGGGTGTTTTGATTTAGCAGTATTATCTGAAGTTAAAGTTTGTTTATGATTTTCGTTTAAATAATTCTTAGACAAATTTATCTTATCATCTGTTTTAAATAAATCTATATCTGCCGTATTAGAGATAATCTGATAAGTTGCTTTAGCTCGACCTCCAAATTTGACTAAATCCCCATGTTTAAGATCATGAGTTAAGCAGGTTTTTCCATTGATAAATAAACCATTGGTACTTCTTTTCCCTTGTAAATCTCCATCAATTACCCGATAAAAATCCTGATTATTTTGGTAATCTGTTCGCCTGAGTAAGGTAGCATGGACTCTTGAGACTTGATAGTCATAAATTACTATAGAATTACGGGAATCACGGCCTACTGCATAGGTACTATTTTCTAATGAAACTATCCGCCTACCTTTTTGATCTTCAATAATCAATATATGGCGAAATGGCTGTAAATTACTCATTAATTCAAACCTAACCTTTTTTTACTTATTCCATGGATGATTGCTATATTTTATAGACTTCCCTAAAGTTGTACGAAACTAACTTGCCTTAACTAATCATCTCCTCTGAAAACAAGGACTTAATTATATATTTTAGCTATTTTTGCCCTTGATTTTAGGAGTGAATTATCAAAGCTTTGGATTAGATATTAACTCTAAACACTTTCATATTATATTATATTAAATTTTGGCTACTAATAAACGTAAAATTATTATTTTGGAAATGTTGTTAGATATTTTTAGTAATTAAGGTTGGTTTTTTAATTTACTTGCTTTGTTTTTCTGATTTAATGGAAACTTTTTCTCGATATTAGATCTTAAATTAGGGTTGATTGTTCTGGTATTATTTCCTTTGATTAATAATTTTTTTAAAATAATTAATGGTTAATGTTTAATGATTAATACTTCAATTTTCACTATAAACTATTAAATATTAATTACCAACCATTAAATATTAAGGAGTAAGTTTTTCAAAAATATCAATCATGATCCTAAACTTTAAATTTAGTATGGAGTTGATGATCAAAGGGAAAAACTTCTGTTCCTTCCGTCCTATTTTTTACTTAATTTTTTAGTAAGAAAAAATCTAATCTGTAACAGCCCCGACACTACTAGAGCCGACTAATTTAGCATATTTTGCCAATACTCCTTTGGTATAACGAGGTTGTGGTGGTTGCCAAGATTGACGACGTAAAGCTAACTCTTCTTCAGAGATATTGAGTTGTAATAATCTGGCAGGAGCAACAATGGTAATGGTATCTCCTTCTTTGATTAAAGCGATTGTCCCACCTACTGCTGCTTCAGGTGCCAC
>JANQIW010000139.1 GCA_028281945.1 Prochloraceae cyanobacterium PL24a_bin.78 | reverse complement strand
CCCATTTAGGCCCAACAGGAACTTATACCGAAACAGCAACACTTGCTTATAGAAAATGGTTAGCACAAGAAAAAAAACAAGAAGCTTTACTATGCCCTTATCCTACTATTGCTCAAACATTTAAAGCTGTAGCAACAGAAGAAGTAGATTTAGCTGTAGTTCCTGTAGAAAATTCCATCCATGGAAGTGTAACCATAACCTTAGATAGTCTTTGGGAATTACCCAAATTACAAATTCAACAAGGTTTGATTTTACCAATTTCTCATACTCTTCTATCTCAAAGTAAAACTTTAGAAGATATTGCCATAGTTTATTCTCATTATCAAGCTTTAGGACAATGCCAAAGATGGTTAGAAAATTTTATTCCACAAGCTCAATTAATTACTACTAATTCTACTACAGAAGCATTAGAATATCTAAGTAAAGAACCAACGGCAGCAGCTATATCCTCCGAAAGAGCCTCAAAATTATATAAGATTCCTATTCTTGCTAGTAATATTAACGATTACCCCGACAACTGCACTCGTTTTTTGATCTTAGGATTAAACAAAGCCACTGTTGGTACTCATATATCTTTAGCATTTACAGTGCCAGCTAATATTCCTGGTTCTTTACTTAAACCATTACAAGCATTTGCTAAACGAGAAATAAATCTTAGTCGAATTGAATCTCGTCCTACAAAACGTTCACTTGGAGAATATCTTTTTTTCATAGATTTAGAAAGTAATAGTAGAGAAAAAATAACTCAAGATGCTTTAGCAGAATTATCTACTTACACAAAAGAGTTAAAAATTTTCGGAAACTATAAGATTTTAACTATCAAATCTGAGGATTTATTAGACCTTTAATTAAAATTCAAAGCATCTTTAAGGGCTGTGCGAGCTGCAAGATTATTGCGTGTTTCCATGAGAATATCGGCTTCTCTTTGTAGTCTTTCTTTGGTATCTTGCATTTCTAAGAGTGATTGTTGTTCTAAAGCTGCTCGATAAAGATTACTGCCAATCCAATAAGAAAGTTCAATAGGTAAGCTTGGAAGATTATCTGGTAATTCAATTTTTTTATTAGTTAATTTAGCAGATAGACGGACTACATCTCGTAGTAATTCTTCAACTTTTGTGGCTTTTGGCTTGAGATCTTCTGTGGTTGGTTGATCTTCGATCCATTCAATTAAACCCACCCGATAGGGCTTTTCCCTAACATATTCTAAAACTCTAAATCTTTGTTGTCCGAGGGTTAAAATTTTCATCCGATCGTCGGGTAAACGTTGATAGTGAACCACTTCAGCACAACAACCAATAGATGCTATTTCTCCGTTAAGGGGATTAACCATGAGAACACCAAAACGACGATCATCATTAAGTATAGTGTTCATCATAATTCGATAACGAAACTCAAAAATATTAAGGGGTAAAGGGCGGGTTGGAAATAGAACTACCTCTGGAAGAGGAAATAAGGGAAGTTCTCTTACAGCTATGGAGGAAGAGAATGTCATTTTTAATTTTATCTCAATCTTTAAATAAATATTTATTTTACTTTAACCGATTTTTTTAATTACTGTCTAGATCAATTTGCTAGCAAATAGTAAGGAGATAGGGAGAATGGGGATAATGGGGCAATAGGAGAATAGGACAAAAGGAGAATGGGGAGAGAATAACTCTTGGGTGAATGATTCAATTTATATCCTTATTGCTAAACTTTATCATTATTTTTAAATATTAATATAAGTCATTGTAAGTAATAAGGGATCAATTACTGATGAATTATAACTTATTACTTATTTTGATATTTACCTTAAAGTTTGACTTCGATATCTACTCCAGCGGGTAAATCTAATTTCATCAAAGCATCAACTGTTTTAGAAGAGGGATCGTAAATATCTATAATTCTGCGATGAGTACGAGTTTCAAAATGTTCTCTGGAGTCTTTGTTTACGTGAGGTGATCGCAAAACACAATAAATTTTTCGTTTAGTTGGTAATGGAATAGGCCCCTTCGCACTAGCATTAGTTCGATTAGCGGTATCGACAATTTTTTCACAAGAGGTATCTAGTAAGCGACGATCGAAAGCTTTTAGACGAATACGAATTTTTTGTTTTTGAATTGTTGCCATTGTTCTTTAATTTTCTAGGTTCGATAATTATAGTTGCTATTTTTTTAAGTAAATAGCTTAGTTATTCAAAGTTTTGTCAAACTAGAGTATAGTATTTTAGCTAATGGAAGAATTAAATCTAGATTTTGTGTCTAGAAAAATTTTATTTTTTTATTTCCTCAGCTAAAAACACTTTTTCCAGTATAGCTTTTATTTAGGAAAGTAAGGGAGGAATAAACTAATTTTTTGTTGATTTCAAAGGGCTTAAACTGATTTATCGTCTACTGGCATTACATATAAGCCATGAGTTTTTTCTAATTCAATTTAGGTATTTGGTGAAATCAATTTCAGAATATCAAATGCTTCAACATCTAAGGCTATATTAAATAGTACTTTTCTTATCAGATAAAAAAAAGAAAAACTATCTTATATCAAGAGATTCTTTAAAGTTGATAGAGTTGAAAATCTTAATTTTAGTATAATTAACCAAAATTTATTGTCCCTACTTCTCCTCTTCCAAGGATAATCTCTATCTCCCAATTCTGCCAATTCTGCCCATTCTTCCCATTCTTCCCATTCTTCATCTCTATCACTATCAAAGAAAAAAGATATTAGAGGATAGAAACAGGAGTAGAAAATCAATACTTCCTACTCCTGCGCAATTATTTAAGAAGACAAAAAGCGTCTTTTAGAAGAAATTAAAACCTAAATTTTAATTACTGGATAATTTTGGAGACAACACCAGCACCGATCGTACGTCCCCCTTCCCGAATAGCAAAACGCATTCCTTGTTCAATAGCAATAGCATTGATAAGCTCAACCGTCATTTTAATCCGGTCTCCTGGCATAACCATTTCCACAGTACTACCATCGTCAGCAGTATATTCTTTAATAGTGCCAGTCACATCAGTAGTTCTTACATAGAATTGGGGACGATATCCTGCAAAGAAAGGAGTATGACGGCCGCCTTCTTCTTTTTTAAGAACATAAACTTCAGATTCAAACTGGGTGTGAGGAGTAATAGAACCTGGTTTAGCTAAAACCATACCTCTTTCTACATCTTCCTTTTGTACACCACGAAGTAGGATACCAACGTTGTCACCGGCTAAACCTTCATCAAGGGTTTTCTGGAACATTTCCACTCCAGTAACAGTATACTTACGAGTTTCTTTAATTCCTACCATTTCGATTTCTTCACCGACTTTCACTTTACCACGTTCGATCCGACCTGTAGCAACAGTACCACGACCTGTAATAGAGAATACGTCTTCAATAGCCATCAAGAAAGGTTTATCAATTTCTCTTTCTGGAGTAGGAATATAACCATCTACCTCATCCATAAGAGAAAGAATTTTATCAGTCCACTTGTTTTCGCCTTGTTTAATAGAAGCATTGGATTTAAGTGCTTCTACAGCTTGTAAAGCAGAACCTGTTACGATAGGAATTTCATCTCCTGGGAATTCGTATTCATCCAAAAGTTCGCGAACTTCTAATTCTACTAATTCTAGGAGTTCCTCATCATCTACTTGATCTTCCTTATTCAAGAACACTACAAGAGCAGGTACACCAACTTGCTTAGCTAAAAGGATATGCTCTCTAGTTTGAGGCATAGGGCCATCAGCAGCAGATACTACTAAGATCGCGCCATCCATTTGTGCTGCACCAGTAATCATATTTTTTACATAGTCAGCATGGCCTGGACAGTCTACGTGAGCATAATGGCGACCATCAGTTTCGTATTCTACGTGAGCAGTATTAATAGTAATACCACGTGCTTTTTCTTCTGGTGCGGCATCAATATCTTCATAATTTCTGGCTTTTGCTTTACCAGCAGCAGCTAGAGTCATGGTAATTGCTGCGGTTAAGGTAGTTTTGCCGTGGTCTACATGACCTATTGTTCCGATATTAACGTGATCTTTATTCCGTTCAAACTTTTCCCGTGCCATATCTTTATTTTTCCTTTTTTACTTAGTTATTCCCCTTGGTTTTTAGCTATGATTGCCTCTGCAACATTGCGAGGTACTTCATCGTAGTTACTAAATTCCATTGAAAATGTACCACGACCTTGAGTTTTCGAGCGAATATCAGTGGCATAACCAAACATTTCTGCTAGGGGTACTTTAGCAGCCACTTTGGATAAACCATCTTCAGATCCCATCCCTTCAATTTGTCCACGACGAGAGTTGATATCCCCCATGACATCCCCTAGGAAATCTTCAGGTACTTCTACCTCTACTTTCATCATTGGCTCTAATATTACTGGACTTGCTTTCTTTACAGCATCGCGAATTGCCATAGATCCTGCAATTTTAAATGCCATTTCTGAAGAATCCACCTCGTGATAAGAACCATCAACCAAAGTTACTTTGAGATCGATTAAAGGATAACCTGCAATAATACCAGATTCACAAGCTTCTTTCATGCCTTGTTCTACTGGGCCGATATATTCTTTAGGAATAGATCCACCGACAATTTTAGAAACGAATTCAAAGCCTGATCCAGTTTCTCCTGGTTCTAATTGGATGACTACGTGACCGTATTGACCTTTACCACCACTTTGGCGAATAAATTTGGAGTCTGCTTTGCTGGGTTTACGAACTGTTTCTCGGTAAGCTACTTGTGGTGCACCCACTTCTGCTTCTACTTTAAATTCTCGTAACATCCGATCGACGAGAATTTCGAGATGAAGTTCTCCCATACCGGCAATTACAGTTTGGTTTGTTTCTTGATCGATGCTGACTCTGAAAGTAGGATCTTCGTCTGATAGAGCTTGAAGTGCTTTGCTGAGTTTTTCGATATCTTGCTTAGTTTTTGGTTCTACTGCTACTGAGATTACTGGTTCTGGGATGAATAGAGATTCTAGAATAATTGAATTTTTATCATCACATAACGTATCACCAGTAATAGTATCTTTCAAGCCAATTACTGCACCCAAATCCCCTGCTCGCAATTCATCTACTTCGATGCGATCATCTGCTTTCAATACGATCAACCTAGATATTCTTTCTTTTTTATCCTTAGTTGAATTATAAATATAACTTCCTTTAGATAAAACACCAGAATATACTCGCATGAAAGTTAATCTTCCATATGGATCTGACATAATTTTGAAGGCTAAAGCAGAGAATGGTTCATCATCATCTGACTTTCTGACACCTTCTTCACCATTTGGGAGAATGCCTTTAATTGGTGGTACATCGATAGGTGCAGGTAAATAATCTACTACTGCATCTAATAGAACCTGTACTCCTCTGTTTTTAAAAGCAGATCCACACAACATTGGCATTATTGCGCCACTTATTGTCCCTTGACGGATAGCATTTTTTATTTCTTCTTCAGTAAATTCCTCTTCAGCCATGAATTTTTCTAGCAGTGCTTCATCGGTTTCTGCGATGGATTCGATCATTTTTGCCCGATATTCTTCTGCTAACTCCTTCACGTCTTCGGGAATTTCTGTATCTTCTATTTCTGTTCCGATATCGTTAGTATAAATTTTCGCTCTCATCCGCACCAAATCTACAATCCCTCGGAATTCGCTTTCGCTGCCGATGGGTACTTGAATTGGTACTGCATTTGCTCGCAAACGCTCTTTGACTTGTTCGTAGACTTTAAAGAAGTTTGCACCTGATCGATCCATTTTGTTAACAAAAGCAATTCGAGGTACTTGATATCGATCTGCTTGTCGCCAAACTGTTTCAGATTGAGGTTGTACTCCACCTACGGAACAGAATACTGCGATCACGCCATCTAAGACTCGCATGGAGCGTTCCACTTCAATGGTGAAATCCACGTGACCTGGTGTATCAATAATATTTATCTTATGATCTTTCCAGCTGGTACTGATTGCTGCTGCAGTAATGGTGATTCCTCTTTCTCTTTCCTGAGCCATCCAGTCAGTCACGGCTGTTCCTTCGTGAACTTCTCCGATTTTATGTACTATACCGGAGTAAAACAGAATCCGCTCTGTTGTTGTTGTCTTGCCCGCATCTATGTGGGCCGCAATTCCTATGTTACGGACTTTTTCTAGCGGGATCGATCGTGCCACAGTTACCTCCTTAGCAATTTTAAATATTTATATTATTTGCTGACACCGTTTACAATTCTATACTTTTTCAAGTATTTTTTATTTTTTGTTGGTATTAGCTTTAACTTTTCCCATTTCTAGTAGATCTACCTATACTAGAGATGATTTTGCCGATTGATCTTGCTCAATGGATTTTAACTCCTTTTGGCAATAGTTGTGGGCCATAATTGAAGTTCTAACCTTTTACTTTAAAATTAGTTGTCTTTGTTGCTTGAGTTATGGACAAATTCTCTTCACCATAAATATCTTGCTACTTTACATCTAATTGTTGGAGTTTAGGTTTTCTTCTTCAAAATTTCCTCACTCACCAAGGCTTAATTAATATATTTAGCTGGGAGATTTGCTTTGATAGTGTGCTTAACCCATTGGTTTTTATTACAATTTTAACTCTATGAGTTACTATCAACTTTTTAAATTATCCCTTACTACTTTTTGTAGTCTTCCTTTATTATACTAGATTATCTAACCATTTGTCTTAATTTCCCAATAATTTTCTCTGTTACTTTTGGTTTTTTAGTAGCGGTAATGAGCAAATGCTTTGTTTGCTTCAGCCATTTTATGAGTTTCTTCTCTTTTTTTAATAGCTGATCCTGTTTCGTTGGCTGCATCCATAATCTCATTAGCTAATTTAGTTGGCATATTACGTCCATTTCTGGATCTTGAAAAACGAATTAACCAACGTAATGCTAAAGTAGATCCTCTAGCTTGAGTTACTTCCATTGGTACTTGATAAGTTGCGCCTCCCACCCTACGAGCTTTTACTTCTACTAAGGGAGTTAGATTTTTTATTGCTTGTTCAAATACTGATAATGGTTCACTTCCTGTTCTTTCTTCTACTATTTTTAGGGCATCATAGAAAATCTTAGCTGCTAGAGATTTTTTGCCACTGAGCATTATTCTCCGTATTGTCATGCTCACTAGACGACTATTGTATACGGGATCTGGAGGTATAGGGGCTTTTTTCGTGTTTTTACGACGAGACATTGATTTTCTTTGTTTCCTTAATTCTTTTTCTTTATTTGATTTCTAATTTTTCTAGGACATTTTTAACTATAGTTAACTTTATTTTTTAACTTTTTTGATGCCCTGTTTTTTTACTTAGCTTTAGGACGCTTTGTTCCATATTTTGAACGAGACTGGGTTCTATCTTTTACGCCCTGAGCATCTAGAGTACCGCGAATAATATGATATCTTACGCCGGGTAAATCTTTTACCCTTCCGCCTCTAATTAATACTACTGAGTGCTCTTGTAAATTATGACCTATCCCTGGGATGTAGGCTGTTACTTCAAATCCTGAGGTTAAACGAACCCTTGCTACTTTTCGTAGTGCTGAGTTTGGTTTTTTTGGTGTTGTAGTGTATACCCTAGTACAAACTCCTCGACGTTGAGGACATTCTTTTAGGGCGGGGGATTTTGTTTTCTTTTTTAATTTAAATCTTTCGCTACGTATCAGTTGCTGAATTGTTGGCATGAGTTATTTTTTTTTATCTTACTCCTATTTTCTTTTCTTGTTTTTTGATAAACAATATTTATCTTGTTTTATTATGATTTTTCTTGTTTATCTAAGTTATATTTTTGGTCTTTTTAGGGTGACTCTAACTTTATTTCATTACTAATGCTAGACATTAATAACTTATGTTAGATTTTTCCTAGTAATAAGCTTTATTTGAGCCTTAAGGTACACACAGCAATTTTTTCTGTTTCCTGTGTTGTTAATGCCCTTTAAAAAACCACTGACAAACTCTTATTTTACCGTAGTCTTTAGTTTTTGTCAATGGTTTTAGGTTGATTTAATCTGTTTGATTTAATCTGAAAAGGAATTACTACAACTACAAGTTGCTGTGGCATTAGGATTGTGAAAACGGAATCCACCACCCATTAAGTCTTCTGAGTAATCAATTTTGAGACTTTGAAGGTGATTATAACTTTTGGATTCGATGGCTACTGGAATGCCATTGCTGTTTTCGAGGATATCTTCTGGATTGTTTTCTTGGCAAAAATCCAAGCAATAATACCATTTTTGACAACCACCTTCTTTAATTTCTATTCTCAGGTAGCTATCAATGACTTGGCGGCTTTGCTGTAAGCGTTTAATTTCTCGTTGAGCGTTGGAAGTTATTTCTATCATCTAGATTTATAAGATTATATATTTAAATTATTGTATTATAAATCTTGTTTAAGCTCTAGCGTAGTCATCTTGAAAGCGGATAATATCATCTTCTCCTAAGTATTCGCCATTTTGAACTTCGATGAGGATTAGTTTAATTACTCCTGGATTTTCTAATCTATGAGGTGTACATTGGGGTACATAAGTGGATTGATTGCTTCCTAAAATTTCTTCTTTATCTCCACAAGTAACTCTCGCTGTGCCGGAAACTACGATCCAGTGTTCGCTACGGTGGTGGTGCATTTGTAAGCTTAGGCGATGTCCTGGGTTTACTTCTATTCTTTTGATTTTATATCCGTTTCCTTCTTCTAGTGTAGTAAAAGATCCCCATGGGCGTATTACTGTAGCTGCAATTTCTTGATCTACGCTTGGATTCCACGTTTCTAGGGCTGTTTGAGTTTTTTCTTGAGATTGTATCATTTTTTACTTAATTTAATTTTTAGAATTTTTCTCTCAATATAATAACCATTTTCGATCGATCTAACCACCTTGTAACTGTGAAGATTAAGACAATATTTATTTTGTGCTTTTTTGTAATTTTAAATCTGATAAATTTTTGCTAGAAGATAAATATGCGTCTATATGATTTTGAAGATGATCATAATACCAATCTTTTGTCTCCTTATTTTCTATTTTCTCTCCATATTCATAGAGTATTTGCAGTTCTTTAAAAAATTCTAATCTAGGTAAATTATTAACTTTTTCCCAATTTACTTGCACATTTTCTTGGAGATATTTCTTCCACTCTTGTATTTGAATTTGATATTCTTTATTTTCTGATCGAGCACGTCGAATAGCAATAAATCCAATAATAATTGAAGTTGAAGAGGTTAACAATGCTGTAATTATTATAAATGTTTCCATAGTTTATTATAACTCCGATAAAATGATACTGATTGCACCAGATATCAAACCACTTCCAAATAACCAATAAGAAATTTTTTCTACTATAAATGTATTTATTCTCGATTCTACTGCATTTGCCCCAGAAATGTCAGCAAAATATAAAGAAGATATCAATAACGTCAAAATACATATACCACCAGAAATAAGCTCAAATTCAGGATAACGATGATTACCTGCTAAAAGTTCACCTATTGCTGCTCCTAAAATGGCTACAGTAATTAAAAGAAGTTCTCCATTGCCAATAATATCACTCAAGGCAGTTGATTCCCCTCTAGTCAACCTAATTAAAAAAGATACTACAAGTGGAGCAATACTTATTAATACAGTATATACACTCCATAATATTAATTTTTTCTGCATTGATATATCCTATTTAAATACTCCTAACAATTTACTATACTTTAGGCTTATTCTTCCTAAGATTTTAATTACGGTGAAGTTAACGACTAAAATACAATAAACTAAAAGATTTTAAATAGGTTTTCTAACACAGATTTCACTCCGAAATAAAAATTCCTAACCCATTGTGAACTCTTGCAGCAGTTATAGGATCACGATCGATCAACTCCCCACCCAAATACATAGAAGTAGAACTCCCGCCATCGAGATTAAGTGAATCTACAGCACCCAACTTTTTCATAATCAAAGCAAGTTCTTGTAAAGAAGGACCGGGTCCTGGTACACGATTGTGAATAGCAGCAATAATAATTTTATTACCACCTAGAGTTGCGATGGCACTTCGAGAAGCTTTTTGACGGTTGAATGCCTTGCTAAACTTTTCTGATTCACCATCGAGGACTATTCTTCTATTTTGAATTAAAACCGGACCTGCCCCTAAAATATTAGAATAACTATCTAATTCAGGAGGCATAGTAAAAGTTCGTCTGCTAACCTCCGTACCAACAGCTAATTTATTTGCAGAATTTTGGTCATTTCTAATAGTCAAAATATAACCATTTCTAGGAATAGGAAAAGAACTTTCATAAGCTTTACCAGCTCTAACTTGCTCAACTACACGATTATTTTCCACAAAAGCCAAGACTTCATTATCACTTAAAGGGCTATAAGTTGCGCCCCATTCTGGAGTATAACGAGAAACTCCAGCCCTCATATAACCACTATTAGGATAAAAAACAGTTATAAAATCCCCTCTAGAAGTAGTAACAGTTTCTTGAAGACTAAGACGATGAATTTTCATATCTCCATTGTCATTCCAACCAATGGCACCTCGATGCAATATTGGTGAAGACAACCACACTCCATCCCGACGAATGGCACCCAATGGTAATTGATTATTCCTATTAAAAAAGCCTCCATTGATAGCAGCAACTACCCCTGATTCTCTAGCAGTGGTTAATAATGGTGCGATACCTACTAAACTATTGGCATTGGTGGTTATGGGTTTTAATTTGAGATTTGGGGTATTTAAATCTATTTCTAGAAAATTTACGGGGAAGGTTTGGTTTCCTGAAGGAGTAGAAATAGTAACGTATTCTTGTTTCCAAATAATCCCTTCTTTCCATGTTATTTCTTTAGGCACAATTGCATCCGGTTTTATATCAATTATTAACTGATTTTTATTGGTTTCTAAACTCCAAACTTTGACATCATTTCCTTTAGGAATTTGGATTTTGATAATGCTTTCTTTATCTTCATATTCTAAGGTAATTTCTCTTTCTACTGCTGGTGAATTTTCTAAATTTGGCAAAAGAGGTGGGAAATTTTCTGGTGGATTTATAGTTGGTAATGGGGCATATTTTTCTAACAATTTTGCTTTGGGAAGGGCAGGAATTTTGAGGATTGCTTCGTCTTTTGTTTGTCTTAGTTGCCAAAAACAAGGGCGATTTAAATCGATGATTATTTGGGAATTTTGATTGAAATTATCTTTAACTATATTGGTAATTTTGCAGGATTTTGATTCTAATTCAAGGATATCTGAATTGATTTTCCAGTTGATATTAATATTTCTATTTGCAAAAAATTCTGTAACATCTAAATAACGATATGAGCCTATTTGTTGAGTGTTAATTCTACCATTATAAGAGAACCATTGTATGGGTTGAATTCGAGGATTTTGGTTACTAAAAAATTCCAATCCTAAAATTTTTTGTGCCCCCATATCGCTAATACCAATGCGAGTAGAATTCCCCTCTTGCCATTGAATCCAAGGAACTTTTGATTTTTTATTACCTATTTGAATTAGGGAGCCTTGTTTTTTAAGATTAATAGTAGCTTTTAAAGCGAGAGATTCCTTTGGTAAATTTGAAGAATTTTTTGATAAAAAAATATTATTTTCTGTAGTGTTTACCACAGAAGCTACTTGATTAACTCCAAGGGATGAATGGGATAGATTTTGCTGAAAATTCCTAGGATAAATAATCCAAGATAAAACCATTGGAAATAAAGAGTGTATGATAGGCAAAAACGAAATTAGGAGAAAAAAATTAAGATATCTTTGAGATTTTTGTGTCACTTTTTTACCTTGCTTGATGTTGAATTATTATAGAAAAATTAAAATTTGCCTGATTACTAGATAAATCAAAGAATATTAACTTAATAACAAAAATCTATTGTTATCCTAGTTATAAAGAGAATAAAAGAGGGAAAAAAAATAGGTTTGGCAGAATTATGCTATTTTTCCGGATTAAGTCGTAGCAATTGAAACAAAATTTTTCCAAATCTTTTCAAATATTTCTTAAATAGGAGATGAAAGTTTCAAGCCTAAATGGAAACTAATTATCAAGAATTGGGGTTTATCCCAGGTAAAGATTTTACCTAAAATGGAATAACTCTATTTATTATATCAAATTTGAATTTGCCCAGAAAGATAATGAATTTATTGCAATTTGTAAAGTCAATTAAAAATAAATCTGAGTTATCATGCAATAACCCTAAATTATCCAATAGGCTAAGTTTTATAAACTCAATTCGCTGAAATTGAGAGGCAAAAAATTTAAGTAACTTACTTACAGAAATCATAAAGAAATAATGAAGAAAACAACAGTAACTAAAGGACAACGTTGGTTAGTAGAAGAAAGAGATGCTTGTGGAGTTGGTTTTATCGCTTATCAAGATGGAAGATTGAGACATAGTATTATTCAACAAGCATTAAAAGCTTTATCATGTTTAGAACATCGTGGAGCCTGTAGTGCGGATAATGAATCAGGTGATGGTTCCGGCATTATGACGGCAATTCCTCATCAATTGTTTCAATCTTGGTTCCAAGAAAACAATCTCTCTATGCCTGAAGCTCAAGCATGGGCTGTTGGAATGGTCTTTTTACCTCAAGATTTACAACAAGCTACAGAGTGTCGTGCCCATATCGAAAAAGTCCTTAAAAATAAAAAATTTGAGGTTTTGGGTTGGCGTAAAGTACCTATTAAACCAGAAATTTTAGGTCCTTTAGCTAAGGCAAATCAACCTCACATTGAACAAGTAATTGTTACTTCTACTGAAAATCTTAAAGGTGATGAACTTGAGCAAAAATTATATATTGCTCGATCGGAAATTGGGAAGAAATTATCGGATAATTTTTATATTTGCTCTTTCTCTTGCCGCACAATTGTATACAAAGGTATGGTAAAAGCTTCTATTTTAGGAGAATTTTATCTAGATCTTACAAATACAAGTTATCAAAGCCCTTTTGCTGTATATCATCGCCGTTTTAGCACCAATACTATGCCAAAATGGCCTTTTGCTCAACCAATGCGTTTATTAGGTCATAATGGTGAAATTAATACTCTCTTGGGTAATATTAATTGGATGATGGCACGGGAACCAAATTTAGAAATCCCTGGCTGGAATAAAGAAGATGAATCGGCTTTGACTCCTATTGTTAATACAGAAAATAGCGATTCCTACAATTTAGATAGCACTATGGAGTTGTTGGTAAGAACCGGTCGTTCTCCTCTAGAGGCTGCCATGATTCTTGTGCCTGAGGCTTATCAAAATCAGCCCGCTTTGAAAGATTATCCAGAAATTGTAGATTTCTATGAATACTATAGTGGACTTCAAGAAGCTTGGGATGGGCCTGCTTTATTAGTATTTAGTGATGGCAAGGTGGTTGGTGCTTCTTTAGATCGAAATGGATTACGTCCTGCTCGCTACTGTATTACTAAAGATGGTTATATTCTGGTGGCTTCTGAAGCAGGTGTGGTGGATATTCCAGAAGGAGAAATTCTTGAAAAAGGCAGGTTGGGACCAGGACAAACTATTGCAGTTGATTTTAAAACCAATGAAATTTTGACTAATTGGGAAGTTAAACGACGGGTCGCTAATTCTAAACCTTATGGACAATGGCTGAAACAATATAGCAAAAAAGTTGAACGGCAAGAGTTTTCATCTCCCAAACAAGAGCATTCTAATTTGTTACAAGTGCAAACTGCTTTTGGTTATACCGCAGAAGATGTGGATATGATTATCATGCCTATGTCTCAAAATGGTAAAGAACCTACTTTTTGTATGGGTGATGATATTCCTTTAGCTTTCTTATCTCATAAGCCTCGTCTCCTTTATGATTATTTTAAACAGCGTTTTGCTCAGGTAACTAATCCTCCTATCGATCCTCTTCGTGAAAGTTTGGTAATGTCTTTACGAATGTATTTGGGATCTAAGGGCAATTTATTGGATATTAAGCCTGAAGATGGGGGAATGTTAAAACTTGAAAGTCCTTTTCTCAATGAGAAAGAATTGGATTCAATTGTTAATTCTCAATTCTCAAATGCTACATTATCTACTCTATATTCTGTTTCTTCTGGGCCTGAAGGTTTATCTGATGCTTTATCTAAGCTTTGTCAACAAGCAGCTGATGAGGTAAAGGCAGGCAAGGAAATTTTGATCTTAAGCGATCGAGGTATTAGTGAAGCAGACAGCTACATCCCACCATTATTAGCAGTAGGAGCCGTTCATCATCATCTCATTAAAGAAGGATTGCGCCTCAAAGTATCCTTAATCGTCGAAACAGCCCAATGTTGGAGCACTCATCATTATGCTTGTTTAATCGGCTTTGGTGCTTCCGCCATTTGCCCTTATTTAGCTTTAGAAAGTATTTCCAGTTGGTGGCATAGTGAGAAAACCCAGAAATTAATGGAAAACGGCAAATTAGAGAAGATGGCTTTAGAAACTGCTTTTAAAAACTATCGCAAAGCCGTAGAAGCAGGATTATTGAAAATCTTATCGAAAATGGGTATTTCTCTCCTCACTTCCTATCATGGAGCGCAAATTTTCGAGGCCATTGGTTTAGGTGCAGAAGTAGTGGAAAAAGCCTTTAGTGGTACTACTTCTCGTGTAGGTGGTTTGAGTTTGAAAGATTTGGCTTCGGAAGTAATCGCTTTCCACAGTTTGGCTTATCCTAATTTGAAGGGCAAAAAGTTGGAAAATTATGGCTTCATCAATTACAAGCCTAATGGTGAATACCATATGAACTCTCCTCAAATGGCTAAATCTTTACATAAGGCATTAGAAGATAAAAACTTTGATAGTTACCAGCTTTATTCACAACATCTCAAAGAAAGACCCCCTACAGCTTTGCGAGATTTGTTGGAATTTAAAGCCGATCGACCTTCTATTCCTTTAGAACAAGTAGAACCAGTAGAAGATATTGTTAAGCGTTTTTGTACTGGAGGAATGTCTTTAGGTGCTCTATCCCGTGAGGCACATGAAACTTTAGCCATCGCTATGAACCGATTGGGTGGTAAGTCAAATTCCGGGGAAGGTGGAGAAGACCCCATCCGCTTTAAAGCAATTGAGGATATAGATGAAAAAGGTTTATCTCAAAACTTCCCACATCTTAAAGGTCTACAAACAGGAGATACGGCTTCTTCTGCCATAAAACAAGTAGCATCAGGACGTTTTGGAGTGACTCCAGAATATTTAATGAGTGGGAAGCAAATCGAAATTAAAGTGGCTCAAGGTGCTAAACCTGGTGAAGGTGGACAGTTACCTGGACGAAAAGTGAGTTCCTATATTGCTAATTTACGTCGTTCTAAAGTTGGTGTTGATTTAATTTCTCCCCCTCCACACCACGATATTTACTCCATTGAAGATTTGGCCCAGTTAATCTTTGATTTACACCAAATCAATCCTCAAGCTAAGGTATCTGTGAAATTGGTAGCAGAAATCGGCATTGGTACCATCGCCGCGGGTGTAGCTAAGGCTAATGCAGATGTAATCCAAATTTCAGGCCATGATGGGGGCACGGGGGCTTCTCCTTTGAGTTCCATTAAACACGCAGGTTGCCCTTGGGAATTGGGGGTGAGTGAAGTTCATAGTCTTTTATTGCAAAACCAATTGCGTGATCGAGTAATTTTACGTGCAGATGGCGGTTTAAAAAGCGGCTGGGATGTGTTAATGGCTGCTTTATTAGGGGCAGAAGAATACGGCTTTGGTTCTATTGCTATGATTGCAGAAGGCTGTATTATGGCGAGAGTTTGCCATATGAACAAATGTCCTGTGGGAGTTACTACTCAAAAAGAAGAATTACGGAAACGTTTTACTGGTGTTCCTGCTAATGTTGTGGATTTATTCTATTTCATCGCGGAAGAAGTACGAGGAATTTTGGCTCATTTAGGTTATTCTAGTTTACAAGAGGTAATTGGTCGTTCAGATTTATTGGTGGAAAGAACTGATGTTAAGTTGACTAAGACTGATAGTCACAATTTGGATTGCTTAACTAAGTTACCAGATGTGAAAACTAACCGCTCTTGGCTAAATCATGAAGAAGTTCACTCCAATGGGCCGGTATTAGACGATCGACTCTTAGAAGATATGGCCATTAATGGAGCGATTAATAATCAAAGAGGAGTTAGCAAGACTTTCAAATTGGTAAACACCGATCGATGTGTAGGAGCGAGAATTTCAGGTAAAATCGCCTCTATCTACGGCAATACTGGTTTTGAAGGAGAGCTGAATTTGCATTTCCAAGGTTCAGCAGGGCAAAGTTTTGGTGCTTTTAACCTATCGGGAATGAATCTCTTGTTAGAAGGAGAAGCTAACGATTATGTGGGTAAAGGCATTAATGGTGGCAAAATTGTGATTATTCCTCCTGCTGATGCTAAATTCGAGGCTGATGAGAATTCCATTATTGGTAATACTTGCCTTTATGGTGCCACAGGTGGAGTTTTATTTGCCGCAGGCCGGGCTGGTGAACGTTTTGGAGTGAGAAATTCTCTAGGAAAAGCTGTGATTGAAGGGGCTGGAGATCACTGTTGTGAATATATGACTGGTGGCGTGATCGTGGTTTTAGGCTCTGTAGGCAGAAATGTTGGAGCGGGAATGACTGGTGGATTGGCTTATATTTTAGATGAAGATGAAAATTTTGCTGAAAAAGTTAATCCAGAAATTGTGAAAATTCAGCGTATTCTTAGTGAAGCAGGGGCACAACAATTGAAAGAATTAATTGAAGCTCATGTGGAAAATACTAATAGTAGTAAAGGGAAAATGATTCTTGATTCTTGGGAAAGTTATTTACCTAAGTTCTGGCAAGTTGTTCCTCCTTCTGAAAGCGATCGCCCTGAAACTACTATGGTAAAAGCTGAAGCTAAAGCTCTTTCGGAAGTTTAATTTCATTGGTAACAATTTTTATGAATAAAACATAACTCAAGATTTCTTTTAAAAGAAGAATTGTAGAAGATTGAGCATTGGGTGGATTCCATTCAATGCTTTTTTGCTGTTAAAATAGAGGAGGATTTTTGTTAGTTAGATTGATGAAAAATTTTAACCCAAGTGATTATTTACTACTTGTTATACAGGATGATACTAAAAACTTAAAGTTATTAATTCATATTCTTGAAAAAATAGGATATCATGTTACTTTTGCCTTAAGTGGAAGCAAAGCTATTAAGTTACTAGAAAGTGTCAAACCGGATCTGATTTTATTAGATTTGATCATGCCAGAAATGAGTAGTTTAGATGTTTGCAAGAAAATCAAAGCAAACCTCAACTATGAAGAAATTCCCATTATTTTTCTCAGCGAAAATCAAGATGTTAATTTTACCATTGAAGCATTTGAATCTGGGGCAGTTGATTATATTACTAAACCATTTAATCAATCGGAATTATTAGCTCGTGTTAAAACTCATTTGGAATTACAACAAGCAAGAAGTCAAGCTATTCAAGCTTCAGAGTTTAAAACTCAATTTCTCGCTACCATGAGTCATGAAATACGTACTCCTATGAATGGGGTATTGGGAGTAACTGAGTTACTCTTAAATTCAGATCTAGACGATCGTCAATTTGAGTTAGTTCAGACTTTAAAAATTTGTGGTCAAAACTTATTAGTAATAATTAATGATATTTTAGATTTTTCTAAACTCGAAGCCGGAGAAATGTCTTTAGATTTTTCAGCGTTTAATCTTCATGCAGTCATTAAAGATGTGATAGATTTATTTAGTCCTGAAAGTAATAGTAAAGGAATTAAACTTAATTTTCATATAGGAGATAATGTTCCCAAACAAGTTCAAGGAGATGTTACTCGTCTATCTCAAATTTTGAGTAATTTAGTTAATAATGCCATTAAATTTACTGATTCAGGAGAAGTATCTATTGATGTAGAGGGATATGAAGAGGATTATATTAATTTAAACCAAGAGTTAATAACGGTTTTTTTTAGTATTAAAGATACTGGTATTGGTATTTCAGAAGAAGCTCAAACCAGACTTTTTCAACCTTTTGTTCAAGTTAACGAAGATAATACTAGCAAATATGGTGGTAGTGGTTTAGGTTTAGCCATTTGTAAGCAGTTAATCCAACTTATGGGAGGGGAAATAGATTTTGAAAGTAAATTAGGATTAGGTTCTCATTTTTGGTTTAGAATTAATTTTCCAATTGTGAATGATGATTCACCCACAAACTTGTCTCAAGATACATTAAAAGAAATAATAGATTTTGATTATGAATTTGATTGTCAGATCAAAATCCTGCTAGTAGAAGATAATCCTATGATTCAAACAGTTATCGGAGGGCAATTAGAAATTATGGGTTATGAAATTTATTATGCTAATAATGGTCAAGAATGTATTGATAAGTTATCTCAAGATGAATATGATTTAGTTTTAATGGATTGTGATTTGCCTGTTTTAGATGGTTATCAGGCTACAAAAATTATTCGTGAAATAGAAGGGGATAATCGTCATACTTTAATTATTGGTTTGACTGCTTATGAAAAAGAAACTGTCTATCAAAAATGTTTAGAAGCAGGAATGGATGATTATCTTAGTAAGCTTTTATCTATAGAACATTTTGAAATGATCTTAAAAAAATGGTATAAACCTCAAAAAAATACTAATGATAACTATACATCTAATCCCCTAAAATCTAATTTAGAATCATCCTCTAATAATTTAGAAAATAATTTGGAAAAAAAATCTTTATATTCTCAAGTTCAAATAAATCAACCTCAATCTGTTAAGTTACTTTTAGCAGAAGATAATAAGATCAATCAACAAGTTTTTACCGAACAATTAAAGTCTTTAGGTTATTCGGTTGTATGTGTTAGTGATGGAAATGAATGCTTGGAAAAGTTAAGTGAAGAAAATTATGACCTTGTTTTTATGGATTGTGGAATGCCTTTTTTAGATGGCTATGATACTACTAAGTTTATTCGTAAACGAGAAGGTAATAAATCTCATACAATTATTATAGGAGTCACAGCATATTCTATGCCCGGAGATCGAGAAAAATGTTTAGTCGCAGGAATGGATGACTATCTTAGCAAACCAGTTTTAATTGAAGATTTGCAAAATATTCTAGAAAAATGGTTATAGGAAGAAATTCAACTAAAATAACCTTTCAGGATCTAATAAAAATATAGTTGATTTTTGATCTTTTTCTTGAGGAATAACAATTACATGACTAGCTATTTCCAGAGTATCAGCACGTCGATAAGAGTCAGGAATCACTCGAAAATTTTTCAAAGGTAGATCCAAAAGACTTGGTGTTTCATCGACTAAAATCCCAAATAATTCTCCAGATCTTTTTTTAGCAATGACTAACTTTCCATTTTTGGAAGTATATCGCTCTTGAGGACTTTTAAAGAGAAGTTTATGAAGATCGATAGCAGTAATTTCTTGTTCGTTGAGATGAATTATTCCCAAATGACTAAGCCCACTATTATGAAGAGGACTATATGAAATAATTTTTTGGACTGAATCGATATGCAAAGCAACCATGAGATTGCCAATGGTAAATACAACTAATTTAATTAATTTGGTTTCTTCTACTTTTTCAGGACGAGAATTAATATACATAAGCAATTCTTAGATTAAATAACATTATATCAATTTGCAAAAATAATGATAGAGTTTAACAATCCTAATATCAATTTATCTTTAATAATGTATAGAGTTTAAAATCCTAAATCTAGGATAATTAACAAAAATTTATTTTCTCTATTCCTCCCAATCTCCCATTCCCCCATTCTCTCCATCACCCATTCTCCATGTATATCAGTATTAAAGAAAAATAACACTAGGATACAGTTTGAGTTTGCTTAGTTTTAGTGCCCTTAATAATAGTCTGAATAGATTCCAAGAATTTTTGCTCAATGTAAGGCTTGGTAAAATAAGCATCTGCTCCCAAATGAGTAGCTAATTTACGATGTTTATCATTACTACGGGAAGTCAGCATCGCCACAGGAATTTCTAATAATTTATCTTGACGACGACGTTGCCCTAAAAACTCAAATCCATTCATATTAGGCATTTCAATATCACAGATTACTAACTGAATATTGGAACTTTGCTCCAATTGTTGAAGAGCTTCCCTTCCATCTTTGGCTTGTAATACCCTATAACCAGCTTTTTCTAGACTCAATGCCAAAGTTCGACGCATAGCAGCAGAATCATCCACCGCTAAAATAGTTGGATTTTGGCTGGCCATATCTTGAATTTTGTTATTAGGATTAGCAGTTGAACCCATTACTTTAGGAGTAATAGAAGATTTATTGGGTTCCAATAAGTAATCTAGTAACAGACTTCCATTGATTACAGGAACAATTGTACCATCCCCTAACAAGGTACAACCATAAATATAAGGCGGTGGGGCAATAGAACTTCCAAAAGGTTTAATTACTAATTCTTGCTCCGTCACTAGACGATCGACTTCTACGGCATTTAATTGTTGTCCTCGTCGAATTATGATTAAAGGATTTCCCCAATCTTTAGGAGTAGGAACGGAAAAATTAGTTTTACCTTGTAAATTTGCCGTTATTGGTCTACGATAATCCAATAATTCGCTCATCATATTGATGGGCATAATAGTCTTTTCTAATTTTAAAAACCTTTGATTTCCAGATGATTTTATTTGATTTTTTTCTGGTACGATAATTTCAGCAATACTATCTGAGGGTAAAGCAATAACAGAAGTCCCCGCTAAACATACTAATAACTTATCAATAGTTAGAGTTAAAGGTAATTGCAACATAAAAGTTGTTCCTTTTTCTGGAGCGGTATCCACACTAATTGTTCCTTTTAATGATTGCAACTGAGAACGAACAACATCCAAACCTACACCTCTTCCTGAAAGTTCACTTACTTGAGAAGCAGTTGAGAATCCTGGTTGAAAAATCAAATCCAATAAATCTTCTTTAGAAAGTACTAATTGTTGTTCTTGAGAAATCAAACCTTTTTCTACTGCTTTCTTGCCAATTTTCTCAAGATTTAAGCCACTACCATCATCATTTATTTCAATAATAGTTTGATTTCCTTGGTGATAAGCACGAACTTCGATTTTTCCTTGTTCTGGTTTACCTAATTTTTTTCTGATTTGTGGTGGTTCAATACCATGATCGAAAGCATTACGAATTAAATGCATTAGAGGATCATATAGTTTTTCTAATGCAGCTTTATCTACCAATACTCCAGTTCCAGTTAATTTAAGAGAAACATTTTTGTTAAATTTAATAGATAAATCCCTGATCACCCTAGGGAATCGGTTAAGTACTTCTCCTAAAGGCAACATTCGTGCCCACATTAACTCATCCCTTACCCCATTTAACATCTGACGTTGGTCATCTACCGCTTCCCCTGACTGTTTAGCAAATAAGGCAATATCATCTACAGCTTCTTCTACTTGGATAATCTCTTCTAATAAGTCCTGAAGAATAGAATACATCCCGCCATAAGTATCCATTTCTAATGAATCAAAATCTGCTTCTGAGGTAATTCCTTGGGCTTGATTAGTTAATTGATTGATGGGAAGGGGAATAAATTGACCAGATACCCCATAACGATCGGGAGATATAAGCATTTGATCAGACATTTCTCTGAGTTTAGAGGTTTTTTGTTGGAAACGATCGAAACGACTCAATAACTCTTTAACAGCATTTTGGAGTTTGTCATTTTGGAGAGAGAGACTGTTACGATTAATGGACAATTCACCCACCAAATTATTCATTCTTTCCAGACGATCTAAATCTACCCTTACTGAGAGATTAGCTGATTTGGGAGTAGATTTTTTAGCTAGTTGATTTTTAGCAACTTTACCATTTTTAGGAGTTGCTTGTGGAGAGATGGTTTGATTTGGAGTTTCGGGTGTTTCTGGCAAAGCTAGATTTTCCACCGTTGGTAACACATCCATTTCATCTTGAAGAGATTGAATAGCTTCTTGAAGATTATTAGGATTTTTTGCCATGAGGCTTTCCCCAAAGACATCTTCTAAGGAAGGGGGAGTAGATTGACTTTCATCCAAGATAGTTTCAGCTTCTGCTTCAAGTTGTTCAATTTGCTCAGGATTAATGATGGCCTCACCAAAGACATCTTCTAAGGAAGGAGTCTCCAACTCTGGTGATGAAGTATCTTCAGTTGCATCTTCAGTTGCAGCTTCCTCTAGTTTTTCCATAGTGGATTCATCAATGGAAGCATCCCCAAAGACATCTTCAAGTGATGGTGATAATACTTCTTCTCCTTCTTCAAGGGCATTTTGTGGAAATAGATTAGTTTCTCCAGAGTTATCAGGGGTACCAAACACATCTTCTAAAAGAGGTACTTCTTCTGAATCTATTTCTGATTCTCTCGCTGCTTGTTCAAGATTATCTATGGATTGGGAATCGATTCCTAAACCACCAAATACTTGAGATAAGGTAGGATTCTCTTCCTCTTCTTCATCTATATCTGGGATTTCTTCAAACTCTTCGACATTTTGGATCTCAAAAAAGTCATTATCAAAATTATGTTGTATTTCATCTAAATCTAATTCTCCACCAAAAACATCTTCTAATGATGGCAGACTGTTTCTTTTAGCTTTATTAGTAGCTGTATTTTCGTTTGATTGAGTTTCTATCTTGCTTTCTGCCAATGCCATTAATTCTTCTGAGGGATTTCCTCCTGATTGGCGATCGCCTTCTAAAACTACTTCTCGTGATGCTGTTAAATCTTCTATAGTTATTTGTGCTATTTCTGTCACTTTGTGGGGATTAATTTCTAGGGCAACTTGTGCTTGAGAAATAATGGAACTAAATCCTGGGAGGTTAAGCATTTCCCCAAAGCCTCCTAACATTTCCAGACTTGTGGTTAATTGTTCGGCTATTTCCTCGTTATTGCCAGATTTTAGTGCTGTTTGAAGATTTTCTATTTCTTGAGCCACATCAATATCAAATATGGATGATACTATATCAATACCTAAATCACTTGAACTTGGTGGAATATAATCTTCTGCTCGTTTGATGGCATCCCCTAATTGCTGATGAATTTGGTATATGATAGGTTTTGCTTCTGCTAATGCTGCTTCTGGATGATAACTTCCGGTTTGGATTTGTTCTTCTAAAGGTTTTCTGAGACATTCGTAAGCAGTAAATAACTGATTTTCTAATTCTTTACTTATTTCTGAATCTTGATGAGCGAGAGCTTTGAGGATTTTTTCTAATCTTAAGGCAATAAGTCTGATTGCTTCTAACCCTACTGTGGCTGAATTTCCTTTTAACGAGTGTGCCGACCTACTAATTTCGTGAATTTTGCTTTTATCTTCTGAAATATTTACCAATCCAGATGCTATATTTTCCAGTAATTCTGGGGCTTCTTCGATAAAGAATTGATATGAATCCCCATTAATATCGCAATTTTCTAAATTTTCATCATATGGGAAGATTTCATCTTCTTGTTTGTAGGTATTGGCATTTTGCACTAAATTAATCCATGCTTCTGAGGGATTTCCTCCAGAAATACGATCGCCTGCTAATACCGCTTCCCTTGCCTTTTGGAGATCTGAGATTAATAATTTAGTTATATCTAATGCTTGTTGGGAATTTTGAGCTAGGGTTTCTGAGGCAATGCCTACAATGGTACTAAATCCATTTAAACTTAGCATTTCTCCAAACCCTGTCAACACATCTAACTGAGCTTTTAATTTTTCTGCTGGCTGATTTTCTGGATTCTCTAGAATTGATTCTAACTCTTTGATAGATTCTGCCACATCAATTTCAAAGATAGATGCAACTATATCTACCCCTAAATCACTTGAACTTGGGATATATTCATTAACTCTTTTGATAACTTCTGTAAATTTTTCTTCTATTTCTGCAAAAATTGGCTCTGCATATTCTTTAGCTGCTTTTTGGTTATAAGAGCCATTATCTATTTGTTCTTGTAATGGTTGCCTTAGACAATCATATGCTTTTAATAAATCATTTTCTAATTCTGTATCTACTTGTAGATCTTTATCATATAATATTTTAAAAATATCTTCTAATTTATGAGCAATTTGTTTGATTGTTTCTAAACCTACACTGGCAGCTCCTCCTTTAAGGGAGTGAGCACAACGCATAATTTCATGTACTTTAGCAATATTTAATTCTTCTTTTACACTTAATAAGCCTAATTCTATTGTTTTCAATAATTCTGGGGCTTCTTCGATGAAAAATTGATATGTGGTAGAATTTGTATCTATTATTTCCTCTTCTTCTTTAATATCAAATAAACCTTCATCATTGGTAAAGTTATCAAAGATTTGATTTTCTACTAATGCTTTTAATTCTTCTGATGCTTCCCCTCCTTTTTCTCGATCGCCTTGTAAAACAATTTCCCTTGAATTTTGCAAATCTGAGATTAATAAAGAAGTTATCTCTAAAGCTTGATGAGGATTAGTTGCTAATGCCTGACTTGCCGTTGAAACAATCCTACTAAAGCCTGGTAAATTTAGCAATTCCCCAAATCCTTTTAATACATCTAATTGATTTTCTAGTTGTTTTTCCGGATTTTCCGAAGCTTCTAAAATCCCTTCTAACTTTTGGATAGATTCTGCAATATCTATTTCAAATATAGATGATACAATATCCACTCCAAGATCATTAGCACTAGGCAAATAATCACCCATTTTCTCAAGATTTTCTCTTAATTTTTCTATTATTTCGCCAAATACTGTTTCGGTTTTAGCTAAAGCTTCTTGTTTATCAAAATATCCATATTCTATTTGTTCTTCTAAAGGATCTCTAAGACAATCGAAAGCATTTAATAACTGTCTTTCCAATTCTAAGTCTAAATTTAGTTCTTTATCATATAAAGCTTTAAAAATATCTTCTAAACTATGAGCAATATCTTTAATAGTTTCTAATCCCACACTAGCTGCACCACCTTTAATAGAATGAGCCGCTCGCATGATTTCATGTACTTTAACAGTACTGCGTTCTTCCCTAAGACTTAATAATTCTGATTCTATAATTTGTAATAATTCTGGAGCTTCTTCAATAAAGAATTGATATGATTTATCATGAATATCTATCAATACTTCTGATGTTGTCTGCTTATTTTCTAATTGAATTTCATCTAATTTTGCTTCTGAATTTCCCCCCAAAGCCAATAACTTAGATGAAGGATGTCCTCCATATTGACGATCGCCTTGTAAAACAGCCTCCCTAGCATCTCTAACATCAACAATAGTCAATTGAGTTATTTCCAAAGCCAAATCTGGATGTTGTTCTAAAGCCGCACCTGCTGTTTTGGAGATTTCCATAAAACCTGGGAGATTAAGCATTTCCCCGAAACCTGTAAAAACATCAATAGTTGCCCGCAACTCCCCCGCCACCTGATGCTCTTCTGGATTTGCCACAACTGCTTCTAAACGGGCTATTTCTTCGGCCACATCCACTTCAAACATAGAAGATACCATATCCACCCCCAAATCACTAGAAGTAGGAATATAATCATCAGCACGTTTGAAAGCATCTCCTAACTTTTCTTCTAGCTTGGTAAACACTGGTAAGGCAGCATTAATTGCACCCTCCTCATCATATTCACTGGTTTCTAGTTGCTCCATTAAGGGAGTGCGTAATAAATCGAATGCTTCTAAAATTAAACTTTCTAATTCCGTATCTATTTCTGTAGTTTGATATAAAGCTTTAAAAGTATCTTCTAACTTGTGAGCAATATTTTTAATACCTTCCAAGCCTACACTAGCGGCTCCACCTTTAATAGAGTGAGCTGCCCGCATAATCTCATGTATTTTAGTGGTATCACATCCATCTTTGAGAGTTAATAATCGTGATTCTATAATTTGTAATAATTCGGGGGCTTCTTCAATAAAAAATTGATAAGCACGATCGCCAATATTATTATGAGTTGTCATAGTTATTTTCCTTAGTTTTTCTCCCCAAAAGCCTGATTACGGTGATTGTATTTTGGTGAGATAATATTTTTGTTAATTAAAGATTAATAATAAGAATGTTAGCTGAATATTTGTTATTATTTTAACCTTTGATGGAAAAACCTACCATGATTATTTAGATTAGTTAATTTTATGAACTTAATTAATCTTAAATTTAGCCACATTTTCTTGTAATTCTTCAGCTACTCCCAATAAATCCTGAAAATATCCAGATACTTTATTAACAGATAAACTAGTTTCCTCAGAAATTGAAACCACATTAGACATAGCATTAGTTACAAATTTAGAATTTTGGGATTGTTCAAAAGCCGCAGAAGAAATAGCTTCCACCAACTGATTAATTTGTAAACTAGCAGCAGTAATTTGATTCAAATTATTTCGAGTTTCTTCCACTAATTTACTACCTTCAGCTACCCTGTGAGTTTCTGTTTCCATAGCTTCTAAAACTTCCTTAGTTTCCATTTCGATTTCCGTTACCACGGTTTCGATATCCGCCGTTGCTTCCGCTGATTGAGCAGCCAAAACTCGTACTTCATCTGCGATTACGGCAAAACCTTTACCTTGTTCACCTGCCCTTGCTGCTTCAATAGAAGCTTTTAAAGCTAACAAATGAGTTTGGGCCGCAAAACGACTAATCAAGTTAACTACGGTGGCAATTCTTTGAGAAGATTCTCCTAAACGCTTCACTTTTTCCGAGGTTTCCATCACAGTAGAGCGAATTTCATTAATAGCTTCTACCGTTTGAGTAATAGCCTGATCCCCTGCTTGTACACTTTGGGTTGCTTTTTCCACCACAGTTTCCGCCTGAGAAGCATTACTTAGCACCAAATCCATAGATTCTGCCATTTGTTTTACAACTCCTAAAGCCACATTAATTTCTTCTGATTGACGGATTGCTTCTTGAGAAAGAATGGTAATTTCATTATTATTGAGATTAGTAGATTCTGCTACTTTACCCACGGCACTTTTAACTTGAATTACAATTGCTCTTAAACTTTCAATAGTAGAGTTATACGCATCAGCAATTGTGCCAATTTCATCTTCTGTAACTTGAGCACGAATGGTAAGATCCCCACTACTAACTGGATCTACTTCCATTAATAATTCTAATGCTCTTCTTTGCAATTCTTCTTTTGCTATCTTTTGTTCCTTAGAAAACTGACTTTGTATTTCCAAAAGATTAGCTCGATCGACAGCTAAACCTATTTGATTGCCTAGTTGAGTGAATAATACTACATCTTCAGGTTCCCAATATCGAGTTTCAAAACATTGATGACCAATTAATAACGCAATAAGCTCTCCTTGAACTAAAATAGGGACTACTAAATTAGCTTTTACCTGAAAAGATTCTAATTGTTCAATATAACAATCTGTTAAACCTGCATTATAAATATCTCCTATTGCTACTACTTTTCCGTTTTTATATTGTTCTACATAGTCTTCAGTAAAACAAGGATCGGTAATTTTTTCCCCAAAAGTTTCAGTTAAATTAGAAGCCACTGATTCAGCCACCACTATTCCTTCCCAATTAGTATCAAAAAGATAAACCAAAACTCGATCGATACTTAATGCTTTACGAATTTCTTCAACTGCAACATTTAAAACTTCTTCTGTCTGGAATTTTTCATTGATTTTTACGGTAATATCTTTGAGGATTTGATTATTTCTTATTGCTGCATTTTGATTCTTTAGAGTTATTAGACGCTCAATTGAAATTCCAAAGGTTTTTGCTAAGCTTTGTAAAAATAAACTCTCATCTTCTTTCCAATGACGAACATTACTACATTGATGGGCGATCAACAAACCATATAATTCACCTTGATTCAAGATTGGTACAACCAAATTAGCTTTTATGTTGAGTCTTTTCATCAAAGCTAGATGATCTTCATGAAATCCTGCTTCAAATACATTTTCTGTGGCTACCACTCTACCATTGAGATATTCATCTCTTAACTCTTTAGGAATACAAGGATCTTCGATTTTATCGTTGAGGGCGGATATCCATCCTTGTTTTACCGATTCGTTAGCAATATAACCGCTCCAATCTTGATTAAAACGATAAATAACTAAGCGATCTGCTCCTAAAATTTTCCTTGCTTTTTCTAAAGATTTATTCAATATTAGAGTAAGATCTTGGTTTTTAGTGATTTTAGTAGCTGTAACCTCTGCTAATAAAAGAGCTTTTTCTTCATCTGCTAAGATTTTTTCCTTATTTAGCTCTAACTGAGAAGCCATTTTATTAAAACTATCAGCTAATTGCCCGATTTCATCTTCACCCACAATATTAGCTCTAACTTGATAATTTCCCTGCCCAAATTCTTGAGTATTTTCAGTTAATTCTTTAATCCTTTTAGCAATAACTTTACCTAAATAAATTGCCAAAAAGATATCAACTATGATAGCAAAGATGGCTATTCCCAATTGTGTTTGAATACTTTCTGACAATAAACTATTTAAAGAACTTTCTGGAGTGCCTCGCAAGAGAATTGCCACTGGTTCACCATCATTATTAGTTAAACTTTTAGCAGCAATAGTATATCTTTTATCATTTAAAATAGCTCTATCTGTAACTATTTCTTCTGGATTTTCTTGAGCTTTTTCTAAAATAGAGGTATCTGATAATGTGACATTAGATTCTGCTTCACTAAGATCATCCTTTTTTAATAAGCTTGTTGCTACTTCAAACTCACCGTTATCTTTTAATTTATATACTCCGCTATAACCATCACCAAAAGCGTCTAAAGTTGTAGAAACAATAGCCTTTTTACCATTAACGATATCTCCTGAAACTAATACCCCAATTACCTCTTTAGTATCACGATTTTTTACAGGAGTTAAAGTATAACGAATTAAAGCATCTTTGTCGCCAATTGTTGAAGATATTTCTGGAGACTCTTTACCTAATTCCTCACCACTAACTATTTCGCTAGTTTTAATTTGCTCAGGATTATTAATAACTGTTTGAACTAAATTATTAGGATTAAAAATTTGTCCAGTTCGATCTTCATTAGCATTAACAATAATGCGTAAATCTGTGCCAACTAAAGTAGCATATTCAATCTCTCTAGCTCTAGTTTCATTAACCAAAATTTCCTTAACTTGCTCACGTAAACTTCGACTTAATTGTCTGCCATTAGCCACAGTTTGAGCCGCTTCAATAATAGCCGAATTCTCAGATTGGCCACGGAAACCAAAACCCATTTGATTGATTTTAATATTGTAATTAATTTCCGTAACCACCGATTCAGATTTAACCTGATTAACCAATTGATTTCTGCCAGAAGTAACTAATAAATATGCCCCCACACCTACCAAACCCACAACAGAAATAACCTCTGAAGTAAATAAAGCAATTAACTGTTTTTTGCCAATAGGAAGATCATAAAACCATTTTTGAAAACCCTTTAATTGAGGTTTACTTGGAGACTTTTCAGGTAATTTTTCTTGATTAAAATTATTTTGATTAAAATTAGTCGTTTGAGAATTCAAGGAAAGCTTTGAAACTTTTGGTTTTCCTTGACTTTGATCATTAGAATCTTTTGGAGCTTTAGGAGGTGAAAACTGAGTCATAATCTTACTTGATATTTACTAGATAATTACTGAATAATTGCTTGATAAAAACTACAAATCTCAGGTTAATTTAAATCCAACTTAAACTAACCCCTTGATAACTAATAAACTTTATTAATTAACTTTAAATTTACCCACAGAATCTTGCAATTTTTGCGCAACTTTTAATAATTCTTTAAAAGAATCAGTCACATCAGAAGCTGCCATAGAAGTATTATTAGAAATAGAAGCCACATCAGTCATCGTCTCAGTTACCTCCTCAGAAGTTAAAGATTGTTCCGTAGCAGCAGCAGCAATAGCTGTTACTAATTGGTTAATTTGAGCACTAGCAGCAGTAATTTGGTTCAGAGAAGCTCGTGTTTCTTCCACCAGTTTAGTACCAGTTACCACTTGTTCTGTACCTGCTTCCATAGCTTTTACCACTTCATTAGTTTCTTCTTGAATTTCCACCACCACTTTTTCAATTTCAGCCGTTGCTTCAGCCGACTGACGAGCCAGCGATCGAACTTCTTCTGCAACCACCGCAAAACCTCGGCCTTCTTCTCCTGCGTGTGCCGCCTCAATGGAAGCATTTAAAGCCAAAAGGTTAGTTTGATCGGCAAAACTACCAATCAAGTTAACCACCTTAGAAATTCTTTGGGAAGATTCCCCTAAACGTTTTACCTTCTTAGCGGTTTCAGCCACCGTTTCTCGAATTGCCAAAATACCATCCACCGTACGATTCATGGCAACTTCCCCAGCCGATACACTTTCATTTGCCAGTTGAACTGCGGCTTCTGCTTGTTCAGCGTTAGTAGCTACATTTCGGGCTGATGCTGTTAGGCCTTGGATTCGATCGAGTACTTTATTAATATCATCTGCTTGACGCATGGCTTCAGTTGATAGGGAACCAATAGAGCCTTCATTTTCGATAGTAACTCGTGCCACTTGTAAAGCCGCTTGTTGTACTTGATTTACAATCCGTCGTAAACTTTCGATGGTAGCGTTATAAGAGTCAGCAATGGTCCCGATTTCATCTTCTGTTACTTGAGCACGGATAGTTAAATCCCCTTGAGAAACTGGATCCACCTGCATTAACAATTCAAGGGCACGCTGTTGAATATTTTCTCTGGCTTGACGTTGTTCTTCTTCTGCTTCTTGAAGCCTTTCCACCAAAACAACCCTTTCTAAAGCTGGTCCTATTTGGGTAGCAATTTGAGCCATAAAATCTATTTCTGCTTGTTGCCATTCCCTTGGCCCAGAACATTGATGTGCTATAAATAATCCCATTAATTCGTCTTGTAATAAGATAGGAGCAACTAAATTAGCTTTTACCCCAAAAGGTTCTAATTGTTGGAGATGACATTCTGTTAAACCTGCATTATAAATATCTGTTGTGGCCTTTACTCTACCTTTTTGATATTTATCCACATATTTATCTGCAAAACAAGGATCTTTGATAAAGTTACCAATAGCTTGAGGCCAATTACCCTCAACTGATTCGGCAATAATTTCCCCTAGCCAGTCTTGATCAAAACGATAGACAATGACTCGATCGGCATTTAAAGCTAAGCGAGTTTGGCTCACAGCGATATCAAATACTGCTTCAGTATTCAAGGCAGCAGCAATACCAATAGTAATATCCTTGAGTCCTTTTGATAATTCTGCATCAATGCGTTGTTTTTCCAGCAATATTGTTCTTTCTACTGCTGGCCCGATTTGAGTGGCAATTTGACCAAAAAATTCAATTTCACCTTTTTCCCAATACCTTGGTGCTGAACATTGGTGGGCGATTAATAAACCAACAAGATTGTTATCTACAATAATGGGTGCGACTAAATTGGCTTTTACTGCAAAAGGCTCTAATTGTTGGATATGACATTCTGTTAAACCTGCTTCATAAATATCTGGTGTCGCTTGAACACGGCCTTTTTTATATTTATCTACATATCTATCTGCAAAACAAGGATCGTTAATAGTTGCCCCAATGGCTTTTGGCCAATTTTCCCCTACTGATTCGGCAATAATTTTGCCTTGCCAGTTTTCGTCAAAACGATACACAATTACTCGATCGGATTGTAAAGTTTGACGGATTTGCTCTACGGCAATATCAAATACCATAGTGGTATCTAATGCTTCCGCCATTTTCAAGGTAATATTTTTCAAGAGATCGGATTGTACTGCTGATAATTTTTGTTCTTGAATTAAGCCTTGAATTTTGCTGACCAAGTTATTGATGTTTTTGCCCACAATAGCTAGTTCGTCTTTTCCTTTTATGTTGATCCGAGCATTTAAATTCCCTTGCCCCATATCTTCTAGAGTATTAGCTACATCTACCAGAGGACGAGTGAAGCGATTGATTATAATGATTGCCACCACGGCTACGATAACCAAGGTTACGATTATTTCTAATACTAAAATCCAAGTTAATTGTCTTTGTCCTTGAAAAGCTATGTCTACGTCTTCTGCTACCAACATATACCAATCAACACTATGTTCTTCTTCCGTTTCTGGTATTGAATTAAGTACAAAAATATCATCTTGATTATTTAAACTTTCTTTTAAAAGAATCTTTTGTGGTTTTTCAACTCCTTTACTTTCCAGTTCTATTATTTTATTATCTAATGTTGGATATTTTTCCCTTATACTGTCTTCTATTTCTTCTTCGTTTTTTGAAGAAATTATTTCATATTCATTGTTAACCACATAAATATTTTTATCCTCTTGAAATGATGAAAATAGTTTATTTATTCTGTCCGCTGGAATTCTCGTCACAAGAATCCTATTTAGATCTCCTTGTATTTTACTGGCTATATATATATAACTTTTCTTATTTGTTTCGATGTGGCTATCTATAACGATTGACTGATTTCCTTCATTTAACTTAGTAAAATAATCTTGATTTTTTTGATTAGAAAGAATTCCACCTGTTTGTACATCTGATTGAATTAATACTTCACCATTATCCCCATCAATGATGGCTACAATATCATAGAAACTAAAGTTCCGATCTATTTTATTTAATGCTTCTTTTTGACCTTCTGCCCCTAAGATTTGAGCTATTTGTGAATTAGTAAAAATTTCTCTTTTTGAAAATTCTTTTATATATTCAACTCTATCTTGCAAGAATATATCTAGTGCATTAATTGAGTCAGTAGATATTTCCTCTAAATTTTGATAAATTTGATTTTCAAATTCTCGGCTTGTTAGAAATAAAGAAAAGCCACCTAAAATAATGGTAGGAATAACCCCAATTAGAATACCAAGAGTAGTTGCTTTCCAACGAATAGTTTGCTTTTGCCACCAAGACAAGTTAGAATTATCAATCTCACTAAAATCAACAGTAGATTTACCATTCTCTCCTATTTGAGTAAAGATTTCTTTCGAGGGTTTTTCTATGGAAGATAATTTACTTAATGGAGATGAGGAAGCAAATGATAGATTCTCATCCTCATTTTCTGGTATAACTTCTGATTGATTATTATTTTCTAAATTTATTTCTTTACCATTTTCTGTATAATTTTTTTGATTTCTCTCTTGAGTTTCAAAATTTTCTGGAGTTTTACTAGAAGAAATTTTACTCATAAAATAGGCCTCTTTAATAAAGTTAGTAATAAATTTTTCTACATTTTAGTTTTAATAGCTAGTATAATTTTTGGTAAATATACTTAGTAATCCTAAATTCTCTCTATTAAACCCTGATAATAATTCGGATTATATCCTCAAACCTTTGTATTTTAATTTGTGTCTTATATCAAGAGAGTCTTTAAGGTTGATAGAGTTGATTAAGTATCAAGTAACAAGTAAGAAACAAGAAGATAATACAGAATTCTCCCCATCTCCCATTCTCCCCATTCTCCCCATCTCCCATTCTCCCCCTCTCCCATTCTCCCCATCTCCCATTCTCCCCATCTCCCATCTCCCATTCTCCCACGAGGGTGTATATCATAGTTAAAGAAAAACGATCTTAGTTATATTGTGCCCAAATCAAAATTATCTATAACAGATAGAATACTTTCAATCACATAGGAAATAATACTTACTCATCAAATAGAAGACAAACCCTAAAATTTTGCAATAAAGATAATCCCACACCTAGAGAAAGCCGATGGAGGTATCTCAAAGAGGGGATTTTCATAGGCATTTTTAGATAACAGGAGTATGAGGAACAAATTCTCAATAAATTTAAGATTGCATTAATTAATTAATAAATAAATAGATTTGGAGAAATTACAAATCATGGCTTAGGCATTGCGGCCATAACTGCATCTCCATCAATAGTAATTACCATATTACCGTCATCAGGATTAAGCCAATAGCCACGCAAAAAAGGAGCTAAATCAGCAGTCACAGAAGAACTGGGAGGTGAATAAATATCATCAAGATTACACCACTCAATATCTTCAACCTGTGTCACCACCAATCCTAGAGTTTCTCCTCTAGATTGACTAGATTTACCACCTTTAGAGCCTGAATGGATGACAATAGCTCGGTGGGTGGAAAAACTAGCTAATTGTTGATGCCTTGGGGTAAGCCCGACTAAATGGCCCAAATCTATCATCCAAAGAATTTCACCTCGCCAATTATAAACTCCCATCACCCAAGGGGGCATATGGGGAATGGGAATAATCTTGTCGTATGGAATTTTTAAAGCTTCTGTCACCTGAGAAATAGGCAACATGACATTTGTATCAGGGGTAAGGATAAACCGTAAAAACTGCTCCAAATTGGAGGTATTTTTACTAGGCTTAGGCTGAGAAGTTGGGAGAATAGATGAACTTGGAGAATTTAAAAAGTCGAAAACCATAATAGTGTTTAAGCTTGAATTAGAGTTTTAACTTGTTTGAGAAATTCATCTCGATCGATGGGCTTTGGGAGATAGACATCTGCACCTTGTTTCATGCCCCAGAATTTATCCATTTCACTGCCTTTAGTAGAACACATAATGACGGGGATATTTTTAGTTTCATCAGTTGCTTTAAGTTCGCGACATACTTCAAAGCCACTTCTTCCTGGTAAGACTACATCTAAGACAATGATATCTGGCATAGCATTTTTGGCTTTTTCCAAACCTTCCTCTCCTGAATCTGCGGTTACCACATTGATTCCCATTGCTTGTAATAAGTCGATTACCACTGTTCTGTCTGTTTTGGAATCATCAACTACGAGGGCTTTACCCATAAATTTACCTCTTTTAACTAGAATCTAGAATACTGACAATTGCTCGATCATAAATTATCCTTTATAGCAATATTGCTCAATGGATTTCGGTTTTTTATAGATTAAATGGCGTTTATTTTTTACGCTTTTAATCTTTTTCAACATATTTTTTTTATTTTATCTAAATAATATCAACTTTCTACTAACGTTCTTTTAACCGTTTAATTTAATATTTTTCCCATTTTATTCTACTGGTTCATATTTAAGATGTTTACGAATTGTTTCTAAAACTATTTCTGAGTTAATTGGTTTACTAACAAAATCAGAAGAGCCGATCATTTTTGCTCTCATTCGATCGATTAAACCATCATTACCAGTTAAAATAACAATTGGAGTATAGCGGAAAAAAGAAAGTTTGCGCAATTGACCACAAATTTCATATCCATTGGCATTAGGCATGATCAAATCTAAGAAGATTAAATCTGGCTTGCGAGATAAGAGAATAGCGATTGCCCGTAAAGGATCGTTTACTCCTAAAAAGTTATAACCTCCTTCTGTGAGAATTTTTTCCATAGTTTGACAGATTAAGGGGCTATCGTCTACACAGGCAATGAGAGGCTTATGTGTAACTGTTGTTGTGACAACTTCAGGATCATCAGGTGGCACTGGAGATTGAAGATCCGGGATTTCGATTAATTTTACCAATCCTGATTGAACATAAGGTAATAAAGAGCGAGTAACTGTTAAGACATCCCTTTTCATCCGCACTGATAAATCCCTTAAGGTTTGTTGTCCGTCTAATAATTGACTAAGGGTTTGATAAATTTGGGCTGAGGTATGCTGTTGTAACTCTTCTGGTTGGGTAATCACAGGAGCCATATCTGGGGAGCGATCGGCTATTTTTGCCAATTGCCATGCTTGCCAAAGTTTTTTAGCTTCTGAGATTACTTGTTCTGAATCGATTAAAACTCCTAATTTAGTTGATAATCCGTTATCTGATTTTAGCTGACAGGTTACTTGCATGATTTGGGTTAGATCAAAAAGTACTTCCACGATGGTGGAGCGAATCATTTTTGCTGCTTGATCGATGCTAATTTTTTGCTGATCTACCCATAAGCACAATAACTCATATTCCCAACAAGTTTTGCTTTGATGGAGAGGCAAGTTTGATATTTCTTCTTGTAATGCCCCTATATGAGTGGGTAGATGAGGAAAGGTTCCGGCGATATTTCTGCGCCAACGCCGAACGGGGTGCATTCCTCCTGTTGCATAGATTATTCTTCCCAAATATAGATAGAATACCCATTTTCTTTGTTTTGGACCTGTCAGCAAGAGTTGACCGCTAAATCGAGGCTGCTTCAGATTTTCAAAGAAATCAGCCTGCTTAAAAGCAGTAAACTCTTTAAATTGGATAGGATTTTGAGTAGTATCGTTAGCGGTCATTATTTTTACGCTTCTGTGGTTAACTGACAAATCTCGATCTCGATGATATTTTGCCTTCAAATGAAAGCGCAATACTTAGCCGAGTTTAAGAATCTATGTCCTCTTAAACCTTAGTATAAGATAGTTTTAGCTTTTTTGCTACAGTGGTTTAGATCTACTATTTTTTGATTTCGTTTAATGCTTTCTAGTTTTTTTGTCAACATTAATTTTGCTGATTTTGGTTGATCTGTAAGAGAGTCTTTAATGATGATAGAGTTAAAACTTATCAATCTAGGATAATTAATCCAAATTTATTTTCCCTACTCTTTCATATCAACTCCTATTTCTGATCTTCCCATTGTCTCCCATCTTCCCATTGTCTCCATTCTCTATTTCTATCACAATTACGCGAAAAACGGTATTAGTTTGTGTTGATTTTTAATTTACAGACATGAAATTACTGATAATTATTAATATAAATGTCATCAATCCTGAATTTCTGTCAGTATTTTCTATTAATGATTCAATCTTGAGGATTTTCTCTTTTCAAAATCTCCTTTTTAACTTTGAAACAACTTTAACTATTGATCTTATTATTCTATTTGCTCGTTTGAATTATTTAATAGGTATTTGCTTATGGTTTCTAATACCAGATTTGCTTCGATTGGTTTGCTTAAAAAATCGTTAGATCCTACTATTTTTGTTCTGACTCTTTCAATCATTCCATCTTGTCCTGTTAATATTATTATAGGAGTATTCCGAAATAATGATAACTTACGTAATTGACTACAAATTTCATATCCATTTGTATTAGGCATTAGTAAGTCTAAAAAAATTAAGTCTGGTTTGTGAGCTAAAATCACCGCAATAGCCTTAATTGGATCTTTGATTCCTATAAAATCATATCCTCCTTTTGTTATTATTTCTTCCATTCTTTGGCAAATTAATGGGCTATCATCGATACAAGCTATTAATAGTTTCTTATCTTCTGCTTTATTTATTCCTTCTTTTTTTGGTGTTTGTGGAATTGGATTTGGTAAATCTGGTATTTTTACTAATTCTATTATTCCTAATTCAATATAAGGTATTAGGAGACGAGTTATCTGTAGTATATCTTTTTTTATTTTTACTGCTAAATCTCGCAGACTATGTTTTCCATCTAAAATTTTGGTGATATTTTCATAACTTTGAATGGTAGTTCTCTTGCGTAATTCTTCTGGCTGTCTAATTACAGGAGCCATATTAGGAGAACGATCGGCTAATTTGGCATTTCGCCAAGCTTTCCAAGCTTCTGAAGCTTTGGTAATTATTTTATCTGTATCCATTAAAACTAATTGTTTTGATAGATATTCTTTGTTATTTAAAATAAAGTCTACTTGTGCTTCCTGAGTTAAATCGAAAAAAACCTCTTCTATAATTGTTTCTAATAGTTCATTTATTTTTTTTCGAGATATTTTTTCATCTTTAATCAGCATAGATAAGAATTCATATTCCCAGCAAACATCAAACTCATTAATTTTTTTAAAATATTTATCTAATAAATCATGTCTTTTTACTATCATAGGAAGGTGTATAGTTAAATTTCTTTTCCACCTTCTCACTGAATGAATTCCACCTGTAGCATATAATAAACGACCTAAATAAAGATAAAAAAACCATGGTTTTCCTTGTGGGCCCGTTAAAGTGATTTTACCAGTAAATTGAGGCTGTCTTAAACTTTTAAATAAGTTAGTTTGTTTTAATGCTCCAAATTCTTTGATAGAAATCAGATAATCATGCTTTTGTGCATTCATAATTCCTGTTACTTTCTTTATATTGCACTTGGCAACTAATATAGATTTTAGCAGATTTTTTTTAGCTAATTGAGTTTAATTAATCGTAAATTTATTGGCATTTTGTACTAGTTGTTTGTCAAAATCAAATTATAACTACTAAGATCAAATTAAATACTTGCAAATAAGATTAATCAGATTCTCATGATTGAAATTAAAGAAATTCCTTTGGAGCAAATTCGTCGTCCTCTACCACGACAAACTGATTCTGATAAAGTTAAACTTTTAATGGAGTCAATTGCAGAAATTGGTCTTCAAGAACCTATTGATGTTTTATTAGTAGAAGGAAAATACTATGGTTTTTCTGGTTGCCATCGCTTTGAGGCTCATCAAAACTTAGGAAAGAAAACTATTAGGTGTAGAATACGTCAAGCTCCTCTTTCAGTTTTAAAAAAGCATTTAGCCTAAGATAATTGATTTTGGGAATGAGCGACTGGAGAAGGTAAATCAGGAATTTCTCTTAATTCAACTAATCCAGATTCAATATAAGGCATTAAAAGATGAGTTACTTCTAATACATCTCTTTTTAGTTGAATCCCAAGATCCCTTAAACTATATTTCCCTTGCATTAATTTGATCATGGCTTGAAAAGTTTGAGGTGAAGTTTTTCCTTGCAATTGATCTTGTTGTTTGATTATTGGTGCACTATTGGGGGAACGATCGGCTAATTTTGCGCCAAGCCATCCTGCCCAAAGTTTCCATGCTTCTGCAATTACTTGATCGGAATCTATTAAAACTAATTGCTGAGATAATCCTCGATCTTCTTTTAATTCAAAGGTAATTTCCATTTCCTGAGTAATATCAAATAAAATTTCTATAATAACACCATTTATCATCTTCATGATAGAATTTCTTGGAGCTTTTTTCTGATTAGCCCAGATACATAATAATTCATATTCCCAATATTTTACCCCTTGAGTACATATTAAATCTTGTTGTAAAGATGGTAAATCAGAAGCTATTTTAGGAAGATAAGCAGTTAAATTTCTTCGCCAACGCCGAACAGGATGTATTCCTCCTGTTGCATATATGATACGACCTAAATAAAGATAAAAAATCCATTCTTGCCGAGATTGCCCTAAAATGATAAGCTGACCACTAAATCTAGGTTGTTTTAAAGTTTGAAATAAAGTAGTTTGTTTGGCTCCAATAAATTGGCGAATTGGGATTCTATAACAATTAGTTTCAACAGTCATTTTTTTCTATAAGGTTATGTAAATTTCTTTCTGAGATTAATTTAATTTTAGGTTTTGGGATGAGAAGACATAAGTTATCCAGAGTTCTTTTCTATGGAAGAAGATATTTATTTCAATTAAAGCATCTTTTGAAAAAAGATTCTAGCCATAACTCTTTTTTGTCTACCTAAATTAAGACCCATATTAATTATATCTTACCAATAGTTGTTTGTATTTATCTATTTTTTAAATGATGTATTGTACTAATAAATTTTTAATACTTAGTTAATACTTAAAGATTAATTATTAAAAATTTCTGATTAAGCAATTTTAAAGAAAAATTACAAAATTTAGGTAATAACAAATTGTTAACTTTTATTGAAATCTATTCATTTCTAAAGACAAATACTATAATATTCTAAGAGATTTAAAAAATTTACTATTTACTATAATAACTATTGCAAAAATCAAATTACCAAGAAAACAGCAAATTGTTGCACAAACTAATGGAAGAGTGTGAAATTTGTAGTTTCAGAGAGCTGAGTAAAATATCTGGAGTTTCTGAATTGCAATTGTATCGACTCTTGCATGGTTTAATTTATAAAATGCAGCTTGAAACTTTGTTGAAATTATCTCAAACTTTAAAAGTGCCATTGTCTAAGTTAATCTCTTTATTTACTGAAACTAATATTGAGGTTGAAACGGCTGAGGTAAAAGTTGTTTCCCAGAATCAATCAACTGAATCTGATGAATCTCTCAAGGAAGAATATCAATATTTGCGCCAACAAATGGAACAACAGCGAGAGGTTTTGATGGCTGAATTTCAACAAAGTAGTATTAATGTTTTGGAGCCTTGGTTAATACAATGGCCCACTGCCTATGCTATGGCTAAAAAAAATCCTAAGTTACCAGCTTTAAAGTTATTGCCTTTGGTTAATCCTGTAGTGCAGTTGTTAAAAAATTGGGGTTTAGAAACTATTGGTAGTGTGGGAGAAGAAATTCCTTTTAATCCTATTTTACACAAGTTAAGTGAAGGTGCTGCTAAGGATGGCGATCGGGTTAAAGTTCGTTATATAGGTTACCGTAAAGGTGAAAAAATACTTTATCGCGCATTGGTAAAACCTTTGGATTCTGATGAAATTATGATTATGAAGGATTGAACTTGAATTGAGAACTGGAGATTCAAGTTATAAATCTTTTTTCTGATATTTAAAAAATTAAATTTTATTAGTTATTAATTTTCAAGATAAAAAAAATAAGTATTTGTAGACCTAGAAACCAAGGTATTTTTCCCTTTGATGAGGGAAAGAAGAAATTGAGCCTAGAATACTTTAGTTGGATATGTGGTTGATTTCTGGAGTAATATTGCTTGTGGGATTAAGCCAACGGAGAATTTCTCCTCTGAGTTGAGATAAATTATTAGAAAAACCTTGTTTTAACCATTGCCCAACAGCATCAAATGGAGTAAAAACTTCTCCAACTTGCCAATCAAAATTTCGTGTTAAAGGAGTCAGGTGATTTCCTGGGAGGGTTAAGAGGGAAACCATTTGAGAAAAACGATTTTGTAAAATTGGATTTAAAGTTAAGGTTTGATCTATCTCATCATTTTTAAATTTAATCAACAGATTCCGGCGAACGATGTAGTCAGATTTGATTAATTTTTGAGTTTCTTCTGGTGAAGGAGTAAATTCAAGGTTAAAATTTGTATCTAATTCTAGTTGTTCTACTAGAGGAATAGAACGACGAATGGGATAATTATTAAAAGATATAAGGATATTTCCTGCTCTTTCTACGGAGAAGAGACTACCAATGAGTAAATGTAGTTTTGCTCCCATGCTATGTCCCATACCATAAATGGGTAAATAAAATGTATTTCTAAAATATTTAGCTTTTAATCGAGCCACAATATTTTCAAAACGATTTAATGTATTACGTGCAATTACATTGTGATCTAGGGTATTGATAAAAGGGGTGGCTATAACTATATAGCCGACTTTTCCTAATTCTTCTAATAACCAACCATAAGTAATATTAGGAGCGGTTGCGACAAAGGCACCTCCTAGAAAATGGATAATACCCATGGGTTGCTTGGGAATTAAAACATAACTGTCAGAAATTTCTTGCCAATCCATTGTAGAATTTCTATAGAATTTTTTTTCACTAGGTGGTATTTGGGGATTTTTCCACAATTTAAGCTGAATTATCTTGCAGTATTTGCTGATATTTACGGCAGTGGATCGATCCAATATAAAATATACTTTATTTTGAGTATTGTATTATAGTTTAACTTTAATTAACAAATTTTGATTTATGTTTTCAATTTATATCCTTACCTATAATGAAGAAATAGATATTGCAGCTTGTATCGAATCTGCATTACTTTCCGATGATATTATTGTAGTAGATTCTTTTAGTACCGATAAGACAATTGAAATAGCTTCGACATATCCTGTGAAAATTGTCCAGCATAAATTTGAAAGTCATGGGAAACAAAGAACATGGATGTTAAAAGATGTTCCTTCTAAATATGAATGGGCTTATATTCTTGAAGCTGATGAACGTATGACTCCTGAGTTATTTAAAGAATGCTTAAATGCTATTAAAAGTCAGGAAATAGTTGGTTATTATGTGGCAGAAAGAGTGATGTTTATGGGGAAATGGATTCGTTATAGCACTCAATATCCTCGTTATCAAATGCGTCTTTTAAAAAAGGGTGCGGTTTGGTTTGGGGATTATGGCCATACTGAAAGGGAAATTTATTCTGGAGAAGTTGAATATTTAAAGGAAACTTACCCCCATTTTACTTGTAGTAAAGGTTTAAGTCGTTGGATTGAAAAGCATAATCGTTATTCTACTGATGAAGCTCTTGAAACTTTAATTCAGCTAAAAGAAGGTCGTGTTAATTGGTGGGATTTATTTTTTGGTAGTTCGGAAGTTATAAGACGACGAGCTTTGAAAGATTTATCTTTGCGTTTGCCTTTTCGCCCATTATTGCGTTGGTTTTATATGTATTTTATTTTGAGGGGGATTTTGGATGGGAAGGCGGGTTTTGCTTGGTGCACTTTACAGGCTTTTTATGAATATTTGATTTTACTTAAAGCTTCAGAAATTAATCGTTTAGAAAAGTTGGAAGATAGGATGAAAACTGAAAGCATTAATAGCCCTAATGGTAATATTTCTCATGGCAAATTTCCTCTTGAAGAAGATTTGATTTCTATGGATAATTCTCCTAGTAAAAATTAGTTGATTGATTTAGTTGATTGATTTAATTGATAAAATCACGGCGTTGTTTTTGTAGTTCTTGAATTTTTTTGTTGGTATTCTCGAATTCTTGAGAATAATAATCTACTGTTTCTGGATTGAGACTTTGCCATTTTTCAAGACAATAACGTTGATATTTTTCTAGTTTTACTATTTCCATTGAAGCAATTGCTTTGGTAATTAACTGATGAGCGCAAAGAATATCTACTTCTGTATATTCATTGAGATTGAAAAGATGATTTATTTTATTGTTTTCTTCAGGTAGATTAATGCCAAAATTTTGTAAGTAAAGCAGTAGTTGATTACTATTGATGATCTCAAGTTGTTCTAATTGGATAATTTTTTGCCATAATATTCGATGGTAAGGGATGGTAAATATTAAATCTTTTTCTTCTAAAAGTTCTATGATATATTTTCTATTTTCTGGAGAGTGTATATAAATACGTAAAATTAAGGATTCTGATTTTGCTAAAAGTTCCCTCTCTTGATTTAAGGTAATTATTTTTTCATCATATTTAGTTTTTTTTAGTAATTGAATTGGTTTTTTATTTCTTATTTGACGATAAAGAGATTCTTGTACATTTTTGAAGTATTGACTATTACCATTGCTTAGAATTTCGGCACTTTTTGCAATGTAATAAGGGAGTATTTCTCTGTCTTGAATTTTATTTAATAATTGGACGATTTTTTGGGTTGCAAGTTTAAATTCATCTCCTTGATTTAAGTTTTTTTCTCTTAATAAATCTATTTGCCAATCAATCCAAAGAGGAGCATTTTCCATTAAATCTTGATATGTTTCCATGGCATCGGGATTGGATTTGAAAAATTCGTCGGCATCTTTTCCATCAGGAAGGTTGATTATTTTTAATTGTACTTGCCCTGAATAAATGAGAGGTTCGATTTCTTTGATTGCTTTGTGGGTGGCTTGTATTCCTGCATTATCGGCATCGAAGTTGAGAGTGATTTTTTTTGATTCTGTATAACGTAGCAGGAGTTTTATTTGATCTTGAGTTAATGCTGTTCCTAAGGAAGCTACTACATTATGAATCCCTGCATCGTGAAGGGTAATCGCATCAAAATATCCTTCTACGATTATGGCTTCATCTTCTTGAGTAATACTTTTATGGGCACGATGGATTGCAAATAAAATTTTACTTTTATTGAATAGGGTATTTTCGGGAGAGTTAAGGTATTTGGGTAATTCTTCTCCTAAACTTCTACTGCCAAAACCTATAATTCTACCTACGGAATCTTGTATGGGAATGATTAATCGATTACGAAAGAAATCGTAATGCCCATTACCAGATTTACGCTTTTTAATTAATCCTGCAAGTTCAACTAATTCAATACTATAGCGTTTTTGTTCGATTAAATAACGATACAGTGTTTCCCACCCAGGAGGTGCATACCCAAATTGCCATTGTTGAATGGTGGTTTCTGTTAGTTTTCTTTCTGATTTTAAATAGTCAAGAGCTATTTTTCCTTGATTTTGAAAGAGGGTATACTGATAAAAATTGGCTGCTAATGCTAGAATTTCGTAGAGTTTTTCTTTGAGGGTTATTTGTCTTTGAAGTTCTTGTTTTTTTTCTGGGTTTACTGTTTTAATGGGTACTTGATATTTTTGGGCTAAATTGAGAACAACTTCACTAAAAGATTGTTTGTTTATTTCTTTTAAAAAGTTGAAAATATTTCCTCCTGCATTACAACCAAAACAATGATACAGTTTTTTGTTTGGGCTAACTGTAAAACTTGGTGTTTTTTCTTCATGAAAAGGACATAACCCTACATAATCTTTGCCTCGTTTACGTAAGACTACATATTCGGAAATTACATCAATTATATCTGCTTTTTCGCTAACTTCTTCAATTGTTTCTGGATGCACCCTAGGAATTTCGCTCATTTTTCTGACAATTTAAATTTTTAGAAAAGGATTAATTATGGGTAGGATTTTTATTTGGGCAGATTTAGAATTTAAATTTTTAGGGAGGATTTTTTAATGTTTAAGTTTTGAATCATTTACTTTTAAATCACTTACCTTATCAGGGTAATCGGTTAACATATTTTTCTATGGAATGTTTTTATGATTATGATCGTGCTATTTTAAGGTGATTTCCCTTATTAATAATTATACCTTATTTTCTGAGATTTAATGCATTAATCATGATGGTTTTTTTGTAGATTTAGGAATATAAATTAAGCTTTATAGATTCTCGTCTAATCTAGGTGTTGTAAGATTTGTGTCTGTTGGTAACTATGTCAAGAAATTGATATAAATTGGGAAATTTTTTGCGATGATTATTGCGATTATTTCTGGAAATTATGAGTGGAAGAATTCAAGGTGAGACTTTTTTGAGTTTGAATCTTTTTGGTTATTGCTTCAAGTATTTATTTGTTCTGTAAGTTATGATAAGAGAAGGTTCTAAAAAAGTAAAATATCAAGTTTTAATCCTTAATAAAAATTAGATAATAACTGTTAGTATTACGGTTAAAGTTGTGGAAATTTAGGAGGAAATTTTCAAAAAAAAAGAGAGAAAAAATGGCAATCTATGGTTTTTAGTTTGTTTCCATATTCTCTAAATTAAAATCAAAATCAATGGCAATTTATACTTGATTTTCAGGATTTGTAGTAAGGAAAAGAATAAAATTATCTGTTATAATAAAATGACGAAACATTGAATTAATGATATTTTTTGAAATTGATCATGAAAGTGTTTTAAGAAATATTTCAAATTTGCCTAAGATATAGAAAAGGGAAGAGGCAATTCAAGAGGTTAATGACAATCTTACTGGTGTCAAATGTTGATCAAAGGGATTGGCAAGCTGATTTTTTGCACTTTGAAGCCAATCTAGAGGCATCTGGTAAGAAATCTATTACTTTGACAAAATTACTAATCTTTGCTAGTTTTTCCTGTTTTTAAATTGTTTATGACGAACTAAACCATTTAAGATGATTGGAATTTTTTGGAGATTTTTAGAAGATTTTATGAGTTGGCTGATTTGCTTTAATTGTAATAATTTGTTATAAAAATTAACAGATATTTAGTAAAAAATACAAAAGGTATTATATTATGTTGCGACTGGAAAATATTAGCAAGGTTTACCCCACAGGGGAGGTTTTAAAAAGTATTAACTGGGAGGTAAAGCCTGGTGAAAGAGTTGGTTTGGTGGGTGTTAATGGCGCGGGTAAGTCAACTCAGTTGAAAATTATTACGGGGAAGGTGGAGCCGACTACTGGTGAAATTATTCGCCCTAATAGTTTGCATATTGCTTATCTGAATCAGGAGTTTGAGGTGGAGCCTAGTTACACTGTTCGTGAGGAAATGTGGACGGTTTTTACTGAGGCTAATGAGGTGAATCGTTCTATTTCTAAGGTGCAGTTGGAGATGGAATCGGCTGATCCTGATAAGTTGGATGAGTTGATTCATAAGTTGGATAAGTTACAACGCAAATTTGAGGCTCTTGATGGTTACGGTTTGGATGCTCAAATTGAAAAGATTCTCCCTGAAATGGGTTTCCAAATTGAGGATGGCGATCGTTTGGTTAGTTCTTTTAGTGGCGGTTGGCAAATGCGTATTAGTTTGGGGAAAATTTTACTCCAAAGTCCTGATATTTTACTGCTGGATGAGCCGACTAACCATCTTGATTTGGAGACTATTGAGTGGTTGGAAACTTATCTTAAAGGGTTGAAAACTCCTATGGTGATTGTTTCTCATGATCGGGAATTTATCGATCGTCTTTGCACGAAAATTGTGGAAACTGAAAGGGGTGTTTCTACTACTTATCCTGGTAATTATTCTCAGTATTTGCAACAAAAAGAGGAGGCAAAAATTGCTCAATTAAAAACTTTTGAACGTCAGGAAAAGGAAATCGAAAAACAACAGGTTTTTATTGAAAAGTTCCGGGCAAGTGCTACCCGTAGTACCCAAGCTAAAAGTCGGGAAAAGTTATTAGAAAAAATCGATCGGGTTGAAGCTCCTATTTCTGATTTGAGGAGTTTAAAATTTAAGTTTCCTCCTGCTCCTCGCAGTGGTTTGGATGTGGTTATTATTGAGGATTTAGTCCATACTTATAATGATAATATCCTTTTCCTTGGGGCTAATTTATTAATTGAAAGGGGCGATCGTATTGCGATTTTAGGTCCTAATGGTGCGGGAAAATCAACTCTTTTGAAGATGATTATGGGCATGGAAAAACACAATGAAGGTGTTGTTAAGTTGGGGGAATATAATGTGATCCCTGGTTATTTTGAACAAAATCAAGCTGAGGCTTTGAATTTAGATAAAACTGTAATGGAAACTATTCATGATGAAGTCCCTACTTGGAAAAATTCCGAAGTGCGAAGTTTATTAGGGAATTTTTTATTTAGTGGTGATACGGTTTTTAAACAAGTTCATGCCCTTAGTGGTGGTGAAAAGGCACGTTTGGCTTTGGCAAAAATGTTATTAGCTCCTGTGAATTTATTGATTTTGGATGAGCCTACTAATCATTTGGATATTCCTGCTAAGGAAATGCTTGAGGAGGCTATTCAAAATTATGATGGCACTATGATTGTTGTTTCTCACGATCGTTATTTTATTTCTAAGGTGGCTAATAAAATTGTGGAAATTCGTGATGGTGAGTTATTAGTTTATAATGGGGATTATCATTATTATTTAGAGAAGTTAGAAGAAGAGAAGGAAAAGGAGCGTCAAAGGATCGAAGCTGCTAAAAAAGCTGAGAAAAAAGCTGCTAAAGATGCGAAAAAAGGTAGTAAGAAAAAGAAAAGTAAGGTTAAATAGTTTCTTTTTAAGTAATTATTGGGAATATTTAAAGTTTTAAGATTATGCTTTTTGTTTATAATATTCCTATCTTTATTTCTTTTTAAGTAATTTGATATCTAATGACTGATAATGATATTGACCATGATAGGCATTTTAAGCAGTTAATCGAGACTTTTTTTTGGGAATTTATTGAATTATTTATTCCTGAAGTATTGGCGTATGTGGAGAAGGAATCCCTTGATTTTATGCCTCAAGAGATTTTAACGGATATTACTTCCGGTGATAAGAAAATCATTGATATCTTAGCGCAAGTTAAAATGAAAGAGGAGGAGGTTTTTTTTCTGATTCATATCGAAACCCAAGCTTCTTCTAAATCTGATTTCGCCGAAAGAATGTTTAAGTATTTCGCTCGATTACATGAGAAATATCAGCTACCTATTTATCCTGTGGCTTTGTTTTCTTTTGATTCTCCTTATCGTGAGGAATCTAATGTATATGAGTTGTCTTTTCCCGATCGTCAGGTTCTTTATTTTAGTTTTAAAAGTATTCAGCTAAATCGTCTGAATTGGAAGGAATATCTTAAAAATCCCAATCCAGTGGCTGCTGCTTTGATGACTAAGATGCGAATTCCTGAAAATGAACGTCTTAGGGTGAAATGTGAGTGTCTTCGGATGCTTGCTTCTTTGCGTCTGAATCCTGCAAAGATAGAGTTAATTTTGAATTTCCTTGAAACTTATTTGAAGTTGAATCAGGAAGAGAATGAAGTTTATAAATCTGAGTTAGAAGCAATTGAATCGTCACAAAGAGGTGCAATTATGACAGTTATGAATCGTTTGGTTGAAGAAGGGATTGAGCAAGGTATCGATCGAGGGAAACGTATCTTAGCATTGGAATTACTCAATTACAAGTTTGGTTCATCATCTTCTAAGTTTGAAGAGAGAATAAATAATCTTTCCTTAGAAAATATAGAAAATTTAGCTAAGTCTTTACTTGATTTTACAACTGAAGAAGATCTAGAAAATTGGTTAAATAATCACTAAATCTAATATTTGGAAGTAATGGCTTCTAATTTTAGCTATTACTTATTCATAAAGAGGTGCAATTATGACTGTTATGAATCGTTTGGTTGAAGAAGGTATTGAACAAGGAATCGATCGAGGGAAACGTGAAATGGTATTGCGGATACTTAAGCGTCGGTTTAGAAATCTATCTTCTACCTTTGAAAACCAGATAAACCAACTTTCTTTAGAGAATTTAGAAACTTTAGGAGATGACTTATTAGATTTTCAGAGTGAAGAAGATCTAGAAAATTGGTTAAATAATCACTAAATCTAATATTTAGAAGTAATGGCTTTTGGTTTTTAGCTATTGCTTCTTTATAAATTAGTTAAACAATAATTGATACAAAAACTAAATAAAAGGAATACCATGGAAAATGCAGAACAAAAAAGGATAAAAAATTTATCTACAAAATCTAGGATTAACGATATACAAAGCAAAAACCAATATCTAGAATTGAAACTTAAAGATACAGTTGAAAAAATAAACTTAATAAATATCCTCAAAATCCAAAAAGAAATTATATCAAACCTCAAAAATACTAATAATAATACAATCAAAATTATTAATTTGGAAAATAGCAGTATAAAAATAACCTTAGAAGGATCGATCGAAGAACTTCAATTATTAGAAGAACTAATCAAATCAGGAAAACTTACTCAAATATGCGACAAAACCATAGAAGATATCCAACTCATCCAAGACGAAGCAACACAAGCAAAACTTCAAGAAACAATAGAAACCAAAAACAAACTAATCCAAGAAATCAGGAGTAAAAAAATTGAAAGAAGAAACCTAGAAAGAGTCAACCTAAAACTTAGCGACTTAACAGGAGTATTTTTCCAAAAAGCCAACCTCAATAATGCCAACCTCAGCCTAACCAACCTAACTGAAGCCAATCTGAGTGAAGCCAATTTAATTGAAATTAACTTAAGTGGAGGAATTTTAGAAGAGGCTAATTTACAAAATTCTGATTTGAGTAGAGCTAATTTAACCCTTACAAACTTAACTCTTGCCAATTTAATCAATACTAATTTTACTAGAGGGAATCTAGAAAAAGCAAATTTATATGCTGCCGATTTAGAAAATGCAAATTTAAATGGTACTAATCTTAATCATGTTAATCTAGAAAAAGCTAATTTAATCAATGCTAACTTTTGTTGTGCCGACTTAGAGGATGCAAATTTAGAAGATGCCGATTTAGAAAAAACAGATTTCACTGAAGCAAATTTAAGTAGGGCTAACTTAAAGAAAACTAACTCTATTTGTACTAACTTTTGTGGGGCAGATTTAGATGAAGCAGATTTAGAAGATGCTGATTTAGAAAAAGCTAATTTCCGTGATGCCAATCTTAATAAAACTAATTTCAGTGGTGCTAATTTAATTGATGCTATTTTTGATTATGCTGATGTCCATGATGCGAAATTTAGTGATAATGAAGGAATTTCTGAGGAACTAAAACAGAATTTAAAGCGAAGAGGAGCAATATTAATCGATAATAATTAGAAATTGATTGACAATATTAACTCCACTGTAATAAATTTTTTATAAAAAAATACTAATAAAATTAACCTAAACTACCTTTTTTCCTTCTCAATAACCCACAAAAAATGGCTAATATACCAAAAAATAATATAGCATTAGTAGAATCAGACTCTGGAATTGTATTAATAGTTTGAGAATTGGTTTGACTCTCAAAATTTTCATCCCCTTCAATAACAATACTTTGAGGATTAAATTGAGTAGTATTGATATCAGCTTGATTTAAAACAGTATCGATAAAACTATCAATATCAAAATCATCTAAACCAGTAGTATCTTCTTCTAAGAGTGATAAATTAAACTCCGATATATCACCAATTACTTGAGAAATAGATTGAGAAACAATATTATCATTTCCTGGCTGGATAAAAGTTTCCTGAATACTAAATTGTAGTGGAGAATTTATTTCATCAGTTAATAAACTAGCCAAATCTAAATCTAAATCCCCATCCAAAATAAAAAAAGTTTCGATTGTTTGAGTAATACTTTGTTCAACAAAATTACCGTCACCAGTAACTATCAAATCTTGAATTCCAAATTGAATTCCATCCAATAAATTATCATTGAAAACAGTATCAATAAATTCTTCAATACCAAGAAAATTACTATCAGTAAAATCTACTGAAGTGATAAAAGTCTGCTCACTAAATTGGAAAGTTTCATTATCATTGCCAATAATATCAACCAATTGACTGGTAAATTGAACAGAATTCAAATCATCAAGAGGATCGAAAGTCAGTGTTTCATCTAAAGAAGTAGCAAAAGGTACTAAAAAATCAGGGATAAATTGGTCGATACTTTGTTGAATATCGTTATTTTCTCCATTCACAAAATCCCCTTGAATTTGAACTTGAGGGAATAAAGTAGTTTCAACCTCTGGTAAAAGTACCAAATTAAAATTTATTTGTTGAAACAAATCCTGTTGAATGGTATTATCATTTCCGTCAATGAAAACTTCTTGAATCGTAGTCTGGGGAATTGCTAAAGCAGGGGTTACAAATCCTAGATAAGCAAAACTAAATAAAACAAGTTTACCAGTGTTTTTCAACATATTTATTTTAAATTTTCTAATGAAAAGATTCCAATATCTTAGTCAATAACTTAGTCGAGAAAACTACTAAAAAAGTTCCTAAAAATCGAATTTTAATTTATAGTAATTTGTTGCTGATATGTTGACAAAAAATCGGATTAAAAACCCCAAAAAAAGCTTAACTAATTGTTATTGGTAATTTATTATCCCTGATTATTTGATATTGGATAACTTTCATCAATAGATTGATTATTTACTTCCACATAACAATATTCAAACAATCTTTCTTCCATAATATCGATATTTTCTGATAGAGTTTCTGATAGAGTTTCTGTTTGATTAACTTTTGATTCATCAGGAAAAGAATTAGAAATTATCTTAGTTTCATCAAAATTATTAGATATTCTTATTGTCTTATCTGTTGCAACTGTTTCATTATCTATTTCCTGATTTTTAGTATTAGTAATTTCTTCTTTATTATTAATCGTAATTGGCTCAATTGTCTCAATAGTTTCAATTACTTCAATTAGATTTGTTCTGATTTTTTCTTCAATATTTGCTTCAGTTTCATCCTCAATTTCTAGTGGAATAGTCTCTTGAATTTCCCCCATAGATTGAGTTTCTTCTGGGATATTTTCTAACAATTCTTCTTGGAATTCTCTTGGAATTTCTTTTGGAATTGCTTTTGAAATGTCTTCTGAAATATCTTCTGAAACTTCCTTTACTAAATCATTTTTCCAAGTATCAACTTGCTTTTGTTTAGACTTTAAAAACCCTGGTAAATCAGGAAGTTTTTTACCCTCTTTATTAAAACGACGCTCTTTAATTTTATCAGGTAATACCTTACTAGAAACAGGTTGTAAAGTCATTATCTTTTTACATTTTTTGGTATTAAATAAACTAGGAGTAGTAGGAGTAGAAGGATTCAATTTTTGATTTTCTTTAGAAGACAAAGATTGTTTTTCTTGAGTTTTAATTACTTCTTGTTTAGTTATAATTTCTTGTTTTTGAGGTTGAACTTTGACTAATAAATCATTAACATTACTAGTAATTGTAAAAGATTGACGCTCGACAAAAAAGAGTGAATCTTTCAAATCTGAAGACTCATAACTACCCTCAATAATTACCTCTCCTAAAATTAAATAACTATTACAAGTTGATGGTAAATCAAGATTGCGATGGAAAATAACTGGGAGATTTTGTGGAGAGATATCTTGTTTTTCTTCAATGATTGTTTCCCCTGTTTCTGGATCCCGAAGTTGATAATAAATAGTACCTTGAAAAATTTTATTACATACATGATACCAACTATCTATTTCCCCAGAAACCAAAATTGGTTCATCATTACATCTAATAAAAGAATCTTTTTCTAAAATCAATCGCAATCCTAAATCAATAGGATTTTCCCCATTAGCAATAGAGATATTATTATCCTCTGTTAAATTTTGCTCTCTTTTTTCCTCAGTTAAAACGAAAGAAGATGAATTTTCTTGAGATAAATTTTCTGTATTTAAATCTTGAGAAGAAATATCTTGATTCCATATTTTGTTAGGCATTAAATCAGACGTTTCTACCTCTTTCGCCCAAATAATTAATTTAAGATTAGCTTCTGTTTTATCTAACTCATTAGCTAAAGATATCTGCCACATTCCAGGCTTAAAGTCAGTAAAAGAGCAAATCACTAACATTCCCTCCTCATTAGTAGGACGCAAACGCTTTTTTACCCTACGAATAACTTCACCATTTTCTTCAAATTCACGAATCATACTGACCATTACTTCAACATTCGCCTGCGGACATTGGGCAATTAATCTGTATTTACCTTCTTTAATTTCTACAATTGGTTGAGAAAGATCTAACCAATCCTTTCCCCCTTCTTTTTGGAGAAGAAATGAATAATATTCCATGGCTCCAATTCCTAAATAAGTTTACAATATCTAAGTTTTATAATTTATTATCATTATTTATGTTTTAAAAGTAGTTCTTTTATCTTACTTAATAAAACATCAATGCTAATCTCTTCTTGTTCTTGAGATTCCATCCATTTAAGTTGAACCGTTTGATTAGATACTTCCGCATCTCCTAAAATTACGCAAGCAGTAGCACCAGAGCGATCGGCGCGTTTAAATTGTTTCCCAAAAGCACTACCACTCAAATCTAATTCTACCTTCAAGCCAATATGACGTAACTTATGAGCTAAGATCACCGATTGGACTTCAGCTTTTTCCCCTTTAGAAACTAGATATAAATCAGGTTTTAGCCCAGAAGTAGTTTGAAGCTTTTGAAGTAATAAAATTAAACGCTCCATTCCCATGGCCCAACCAATGGCAGGAGTATCAGGCCCACCTAACAGCTTAACTAAGCCATCGTAACGCCCTCCACCACAAACCGTAGCTTGTGCTCCTAAATCTTGAGATTGAATTTCAAAAGCAGTATGACTGTAATAATCCAAACCTCTCACCAAACAATGATTTATTTCATATTTGATATCTAAATCATCTAATAAAAGACAGACTTTTTCAAAATGTTTTCGAGAATCTGGATTCAGGGAATCTAAAATTTTAGGGGCATTTTGGGCGATTTCTTGGGTTTTTTCATCTTTACTATCTAAAATCCGTAGAGGATTTCGTGTCAAACGCTCCTGAGAATCAGCATCCAAATCATCTTTATAAGGATTTAAATAATTCACTAAAGCTTCGCGATAATTTTGTCTATCTTCTCCACTCCCCACGGAGTTCAGTTGAAGAGACAAACTTTTAAGCCCTAGAGCTTGTAAGATTTCTGTAGCCAATGAGATTACCTCCACATCTGCCCTTGGATCTCTTGTTCCAAACAACTCCAAACCAATTTGGTGAAATTGCCGCTGACGGCCTTCTTGAGGACGTTCATAGCGAAACATAGGGCCTATATACCATAAACGCTGGACATTGCCAAGACTATGGAGATTATTTTCGATGTAAGCCCTAGCCACACCTGCGGTTCCTTCAGGGCGAAGAGTTAAAGAGCGATTACCTCGATCGTCAAAGGTATACATTTCCTTGCCCACAACATCAGTTGCCTCACCGATTCCCCGTTTAAACAGAGAAGTTTGTTCAAAAATTGGCGATCGAATTTCTTGATAAGCAGCCCGATGGAGAATTTCAGCAACAGTTGCTTCTAATTGTTGCCAATAACCAATTTCTTCTGGCAGGATATCTCTGGTGCCTCGTATTTTTTGAATTGCGCTCATTAAAGCTATAACCTTATCTTATTTAATTTAAAAATATTGATAAATTTCCTTAATCTTCCTTCTTTAAAAGAAGAGGGAAAAAATGTCCAATAGGGCCGGTTCCTTCCCCAATATCTAAAGAATATTGAAGAGCTTCTGTTACATAATTTTTAGCCTCTTTTACTGCCAAATTAAGGTTTTTTCCCAATGCCAAATTAGCAGTGATGGCAGCAGAGAGAGTACAACCAGTACCATGAGTATTTTTAGTTGTTACCATTGTAGTAGATAAAACTTCCAACTTGTTGCCATCAAACCAGATATCTACCCCCTTGAGAGCACCTTTCATGGCTCCCCCTTTAACTAAAACAGTGGATGCCCCTAGATCAGAGATTTCTTGAGCGGCCTTTTTCATCTCTTCAATGGTATTAATTTCCATCCCTGTTAGTAATTGGGCTTCATAACGATTGGGGGTAACAATAGTAGCTTGAGGTAACAACATCTCTTTGATAGCAGATAAAGCATGAGAATCTAACAATTGGGATCCCGTACGTGATACCATGACGGGATCCACCACTAAAGGGGATAAATTGTATTTTTTCACCTGCTCTACCACTGCTTCAATTATTTCCCCATTGAGTAACATACCTGTTTTAACAGCAGCAATAGAAATATCATCCATCAGAGCTTCTATTTGAGCCACAACGGAAGGTACACTCATTCCATCTACTCTAGTAACACCTATTGTATTTTGAGCGGTAACACAAGTTACTACACTAGTGCCATGTACACAATGAAAAGAAAAAGTTCGTAAATCAGCTTGAATCCCCGCACCTCCACCACTATCGGAGCCTGCAATGGTTAAAGCTACTGGTATAATATTCATATCGGATCTATTTGATCCATTGGATACATCACAGAATCAATGGATTAGTTATTGTTCTTAGGAAAGCGACGACGTTGTAAAAACTCAGGAATATCCAAAGACGGTTTAGAATTAGGTTCTTGAGTTGCTGGTTTTTGCCTTGGAGTAGGAGTAGGGGGTTTAGCAACATTAGTTCGGGGTTGAGTTGGAGTTTTAGCAGGAGTACTTGTTTTTTGAGCTTTTGGTTCTACTTCTTGAGAGAAACCTGTTGCTATTACCGTAATTCTCACTTCACCTTCCATTTTATCGTCGATTACCGCACCAAAAATAATATTGGCATTGGGATCCACGATTTCATAGATAGTTTCTGCGGCTGTATTCACTTCATGTAAGGTTAAATCCGAACCACCTGTAATATTTAAAACTACACCTTTAGCCCCTTCAATAGATGATTCTAATAAAGGAGAAGAAATAGCTGCTACTGCACCTTCTTTAGCCTTAGATTTCCCGGATCCCACACCAATTCCCATCAAAGCTGATCCCGCATCTGCCATCACCGCCCGAACATCTGCAAAGTCAACATTGACTAATCCTGGAATCGTAATAATATCCGAAATACCTTGTACCCCTTGGCGTAAAGTATCATCAGCGATTTTAAAAGCTTGTTGAATGGGGGTTTCTGGAGAAATAGCCGAAAGTAATTGATTATTAGGAATTACAATTAAAGTATCTACTTTACTTTGAAGTTCAGCAATTCCTTCTTCCGCTTGATTAGTCCGACGACGGCCCTCAAAAGTAAACGGACGAGTTACCACCGCTACAGTAAGACAACCCATTTCCTTAGCAACTTCAGCCACAATGGCAGCAGCTCCAGTACCTGTACCACCCCCCATACCTGCGGTAATAAATACTAGATCAGTTTTTTGTAATACTGCTGCTATTTCATCTCGAGATTCTTCTGCTGCTTTTTGACCTATTGCAGGATTGCCACCCGCTCCTAAACCTCTAGTTAATTTTTGTCCAATTTGTAAACGTTCATCAGCAAGCGATTGTTCTAATGCCTGAGCATCGGTATTAATAGCCCAAAACTCTACTCCTCTTAAATCGCTACTAATCATTCGATTTACTGCATTACAACCACCACCACCTACTCCCACTACTTTAATATGTGCAACGGAACTAGGTATAATTTGGTTTTTCTTAGAACTTTCTCTTGATCCCACTCTTGGTTCTATATTAGTATAATCCTCTATCCCAAAGTTATTATTTGATATATTCAGACTTCCTTCAGGGTAATTTGGAATATGTACGTTTTGAGGTTGAATGCCTACTTTAGTAGTATCTTTCATAACTATTTGTAATGATGGAGTGCTCAAAAAATTTAAAGGTTTTATTAGTTAGAAATTAACTTAATTCTTTCTAGACTACCAGATTAGTAACATTTACTGAATTTATTGCTTAGTTTTTAAATTTTGAGTTTACTTAGACCCATAACCAATCAATAAAATCAACTATAGCTATGATAAAGTTTAGCTAATTACCATTAATTATACTGTTTATGTTGATTATTGCAAACTTCTGGCTAAATTATAAATTTTTGACTATTTAATTTCTTCTTTAAGTTTTACTTTAGGTGATGTTGGAATTGTTAAATCAATATATTCAATCTTATCTATTTGTAATTTATTGGGTAGATCTCTCATTTTTTCTAAAACAGTTAATTGATAAGAAAACTGAGAAGTTAATGGCCCAAAGTTAACTTTTCCTAATTCTGTTTTCAGAATTAAATCACTAGGATTTCGCCAATCTACGGCAAAAATTTTTAGGGAAGATTTTGTGATTTCTTGATATAGTTGTTGCCAATCTGATTTATATTGCTCTAAATAACCATTAGCATACAATTCTGGCAATTTGAATTCTTTTTCTTGAGGATTTTTATAGAAATCAAAGGGGATGATATTTCCTTTCTCATCTATATAGCCTCTATTTTGTGGTGAATTTTGAGAAACTTTTGTATTCCCTAGGGTGATAACAGCAACTGGTGGCCTTTCTTCAATTTCTATAATTAATTTAGCTGGCAATAAATGACGAGAAATTCTAGCGTCTATTACAGGTGTATTAGATTTCAATTTTTCTTTTAAATTTTCAGGTTTTAATTTTACGATTGATTGAGGATAGGATATGGGAATTAAACTGCGAAATTCTTCTTCATCTAGGAATCGATTACCTCTAATCTCAATTTGAGAACTATCTTTGAGTAACCATTTTGGTAAAATTATCAGTGTATAAGATCCATAAACCATGCCTATTAATATTAAAGTTCTTAATAATGTTAATCCTGCTTTGAATCTTCTTTGATTTTTTAATTGTTTCCTACGATTCAAAAGTGTTTGTGATGAAATTGGTTCGATTATTTTCATATTATTCTTATTGTTTTAATTCGTTTTTTCTGGTTTAGCTTTGACTTTAATGATGTTATTCTTGTTTGTTATGAAATTAGCTTTTGAAAATGCTATAATCCTTATAATTTTTATTTTTTATCCCCCAATCTATTAAATTATACCCTAATTATATAACTTTTCTTTCATGATTTATGCAATATTATATATATTATTAAAGCTAATATTTAGTTTTTTTTCTCAAGAAATTTATAATCTTAAGCATTGAAAATTGAGAATTAAGAATTCATAAAAGCTTTAATTTTAGAGTTTTTCGATTATGTTTGTTGTAAATAGATTCTGGGTATACTGTATATTAGCTTGAGCCAACTAGTTTATTACTTTAGTTCAATTAACAATGTCTATTTTCTTTAACTGAGGCCCTAGAGTAATTACTGATTACAAAGCTACTCTATCTATTAATACCATTGCCACAATACAATCAGCAACCCCAATATTTCCACGACCAAATATTGACAGTAAAATATAAATAGGAGATTAAAGTGTTAGAACAAAATTTAAGCTTGGAATTACAACAAAAATTCATTAATTTAATTGCTCAATATACTGGTTTAAAAATTAGAAAAGTCGATGGAGATATTTTACAACAAAAACTATCCTTAAGAAATAAAGAACTTAAATTCAATTCATTAGAACAATATTATCAATTTTTAACTCTAAATCATCTAGATAGTCAAAAAGAATGGAAAATATTGGTTTCTCTACTTACTAATCTTGAAAGTTATTTCTTTAGAGATAAAGGACAATTTTCTTTGTTAGAAAAAGTTATTTTTCCCCAATTAATTAGTAATAACCAAACTCAGAAAACAATTCGTATTTGTAGCGCGGGATGTTCCACAGGTGAAGAACCATATTCTTTAGCTATTTTAGCTAAAAAAGTTATCCCCGATTTAGAAAATTGGAATCTAACAATTTTGGGAGTAGATATTAATCAAGAAGCACTTAAAAAAGCTAAAAAAGGTGTTTATAGTTCTTGGTCTTTTAGAAATGTTGATCCGGAAATTCAACAGAATTATTTTCAAGAAACAAGAGAAGGATATCATCTGCTTGAAGACATTAGAGAGATGGTTCAGTTTGAAAATTTGAATTTGGTGAACTCAGATTTTCCTAATATTAATTTAGAAATGAAAAATTTTGATCTCATCCTTTGTCGTAATGTTTTTATCTATTTTGATCAATCAGCAGTTCAAAAAGTTATCAATAAATTTTATAAAATTCTTAAAAAATCAGGCTATTTACTAACTGGTCATGCTGAAATTTCAGGGTTAAATTTAGATAATTTTCAATCTCAGATTTTTCCTCAATCTATAATTTATCAGCCTCAAGAAAAAGCAAAAAAATCAACAAAAACTCAACAGAAATCTAACTCACAAAATTTTCCTAATTTTAAAACAAAATCTTTATCGTATAATTCCTATTCTAATAATAAAAAATTTAGACCATCCATCAAAGCTTTTGAAACTTCAAATAATTATCATCAAAATCATAAATATTTAATTACATCTTCAACACAAAAAAAAGATTTTCTTAAAGAAATTAAGCCACAATTAATCGAAGAAGAATTAATAGAAAATGCTCAACAATATATAAAACAAAAATCATATAATTTAGCAATTGAGCAACTACAAATACTGTTGGATCAATGGCCTAAAAATTTTGAAGGTTATTATCTCATGGCTCAAATCTATGCCAATACTGGAAAATATCAACAAGCAATTGAATATTCTCATCAAGCTTTAGAAATAGATCCATTAAATGTTCAAGTTTATTATTTATTGAGTCAAATTTCAGAGGAGGAAGGAAATTTAGAAAATGCTAAAACTTTTTTAAAGAAAATAATTTATTTAAAACCTAATATTTTATTTCCTTATTTTGAATTAAGCAATATTTATCAACAAGAACAAGATTTTCCCAGAAGTTTAAAAATGCAAAAGGCAGCTTTAAAAACTCTTAAAAAATTTCCTCCTCATACTCTGATTCCAGAAAGAGGAAATATTACTGCGGTTGAACTTATTTCAGAATTAGAAAAAACTTTAAATCAAGAATAATTATAAAGTTTTCTTAAAAAAAATTTGATCTCAGATTAAGTATTTTTACTATTTTTTCTAGTTTTTAACAAATGCTAAAAAATATTCAGAACAACAAGAAAACTGTACTAAGATCATTTTTACAAAAGTATGATATACTTCTGCTTACCCAGAGGCTACGTCAAGGTTAAAGTGAGACAAGGAGGATAAGGAAGACAAAGGGTATAAGGAAGATAGGTTTTAGGTTTGGAATCAGTAGATTTTGGATAGCTTTAACTCTATCATTATTTTATAAATCAAGTAACGATAATTTTGACTCAATTAGTGTCAACTATAAATTAATAATTATTAAAAGAGAAATGAAAAACAATGAATGAGCATCCTTATCTAATTTTTAAGTTAAATGATTCTTTGTATGGTATTGATAGTTATGGAGTTGAAGAAGTTTTTTTCTTACCAGAGTTAAAAACAATCCCTGATACTCCTGATGATATTATTGGTTTAGTTGATGTTAGAGGATATATTATCCCTGTAATGGATTTAAATATTCGTTTTGGTTATCAACCTCAGAAATATAAACTAACAGATACCATTGTTGTTATTAAATCTAAAGACATCCGAATGGGTTTGATTATTAATGGCGTTCAAGAAGTATCTAATCTCAAAGTAGATAAAATCACTTTTGAAGTTTATTTAAGAAGAGAATTAAGTGATGGAAGGGAAAAATTTATTGATGGTATTGCTAAAAAAAATGAGGATATTATTTTTATTCTGAATTCAGAAAAATTATTGGGATATGTAGAAAGAAAAATTTCTGATAATCAAGATGGAAAAGCGACAAAAACCGAGGATTCTCAAGCTTTATTAGAACAAAAATTATTTCTTTTTTCTCACGCCACCGATAAAGAGAAGCATATTTTCCGACAAAGGGCTAAAACTTTAAGTTCTTTAACAGCAAAAAAAGATTTCACTGGATTTAAATCTCTGGCAGTAATCATTTTAAATGATGAATATTATGGTATAGATTTAACCTTAATACGGGAATTTACAGATTTTGAGCTTTCAACTCCTATTCCATGTACTCCTTCTCATATTATTGGGAATATGAATCTAAGAGGTGAAATTATTACTTTAATCGATCTTCGTAGTATATTAAATTTGCCGATGGATGATATAAGTTCCGATTCTCAAGTGATGATAGTTGAAATTCAAGATATTTTAGTTGGTATTTATATTAAAGAAGTCTTTGATATAATCTTTGTTAATCCTCAAGAAATCTTATCACCACCTAGTGTTAATTATATCGATGACGAGCAATATTTAGAAGGCACTACTAAATTTCAAGGAAAAACTATGAGTATTCTAGACTTAAAGTCTATTTTTCTCGGAGATAAATTAGTAGTAAATGAAACTATATAAATTTAAATACCTATTCTTCTTTGGTCAAATATTGCTCAATGGTTTGAAGTAATTCACTTTTGGGGGCTGGTTTACCAATAAAGTCAGTAGCTCCAACTAATTTGGCACGAGCACGATCGATTACTGTATCTTGACCTGTAAGAATAATAATAGGAGTTTTTTCAAAAACTGGAGAACTGCGTAAAAATTGACAAACACTATAACCATTAGCGTTAGGCATATTAATATCTAATAAAATTAAATCAGGTTTATTTTCAATTAATTGGGAAAAACCCTGCATAGGTTCTTTAATACTTAAAATATTATATCCCATAGGTTCTAAAGTTTTCTTTAAATTATGTGCCACTACAGGACTATCATCAATACAAGCAATTAAAGGTTTCTTTCCTTTAGGTACAGTTGCTTTAGCTACTGGAGTTGTAGTTGGAGTTTGGCTTGATAATTTTTTGCTAGTGGGTATATCTAAATCAGCAACTTCTCGAAATTTTAGTAAACCTTTGCCATAAAAAGGTAATAAAGAACGGGTGACTTCTACTAAAGATTTTTTTTCTTTTAAGGCAACATCCCAAAGAGTATTCTTGCCATCAAGATATTCTTGAGAAACAGGAAGCTTTTCAGGGTTTGAATCAGGTTTTAAAACCGGAGCCAGCATTGGTTGAAGCATTCCTAAACCTGCCTTCATCCATTCTTTTCGCATTTGTGCTACTTTTGTAATAGCTAAGTTGATTTCATGAAAAGATAAGGTTAATACTAAAGAAAGGGCTGAATTTTTTTTCGATTGGGGATTCCATTCAATTTTTAAATTTTTATAGCCACTAGCTTCAAAAAGACATTGTTGAGCAACTTCTCTAATAATTTCTTTGATTTGAGTTAAACTTAGTTGTTTTTTGCTGATGGCTCCATAAAGGATGGAATATTCCCAAAGTCCATCTTGATTTAATTCCTCTCTATCCATATTTAATTTTGATGAATATTTCTCAGTAGCTCTATACCATTGTCTTACTCGATGAATTTCATTGGTAACATAAAGCAGTCTTCCCGAATAAAGATGGATTCTTCCGATTAATTTTGTTGTTTTAAAAATTAATTGTCCTGTGGCGGATTCTTGATGAAGATTTTCTAGTTGTTCTCTTATTTTGTTTAATGTTATTAATTTTTCTGTAATCATAAATTATAATCCATTATACGGTTAATTAGGTATGTATTATACTCTATCGAAAGTTTATTTGTCGATAATTTAGTTTTTAAAGTTTATGTGATGTTAGTCATTAACTTTTTCTCATTATTAATAATTTCTTTGTTTTGGTAATACTTGTAGTAAAATAGTATTTTTTGAATTTCATATCATTGAATTATTGATTTGATTAGCCTTTTAGTATCTTAATTTTTTAAATTAAAAAAAAATCATTATTGAAATTTAACAATATATATCTATACATACCATAATCCTATCTATTTTTAGCTCAATCCTAACTTTGAACTAACTTATATCTACAGGATACTTAATTTTCTCCTTACTTAATTCTATCTGAGTAATAAATCAATCTAAACTTAATTATAAATATTTTATAATTTGATCTAGGTTTATTTTAAATTTTAACTCGAAATAGGAAAAAATACAATTTATTTTTTAGATTCTTATCCTGAGTTAATTAATCTTGATTAAGTTAAATTTTTTCCATTAAGAATGATTTAATTTTGGATTAAAAATAATGTAAACCAGTTAGTTAACCTTTGATCATCAAATTGAAAAAACTAATAGTTTTCAATAAATATATAAGATAGACATAGTCAGGAATATAGGCTAATATTAATAGATTAAAATATTACTTAAAATCTCAAAATCAAAACTTCTTGATTCTCTTTAATTCTCTATATAAAAAGAGTCAATACAGGTTACAATTTTCTCTGATAATTAATGTACACTAACATTAACCAGAAAATTACAAATAAATCAGTATTTTTTCCTACGTTATTGAAACAACTAACCATCTTACTACTAAAGCAAAAAGAGTATTATCTATAGAAAAATTTAGCCCAAGAGAAAACATCAATGTTCAACAATTTAAAACTACAAAAAAGAATTTTACTAGGTTACGCAATTCCAATTTTTGGATTAATTGGAACCATTATTTTCGGCTGGTGGACAAGTTCTAGAGTATTTGAAGGATTTGAAGAAGTACATAAAGTAGAAGATATCCTAGAGAAATCAAAAAATATAGACAGAGGAATTAGAGATATAATTAGTTCTTCTAAGAGTTATATGATTAATCCTAACCAAGAGTTTTTACAACAATACCAAGAAGCAAAACAATTATTTAACCAAGGTATTGAAGAACTTAATCAAGAGAATCTAATCCAAGGCTCTCAAGAAAGAGAAAGGTTGAATAGAATTATTCAATTAACAGAAGAATATCAAAACAATGCTGATTCTATTCTCAGTTTAATTCAAGAAGGCAAAAGAGCAGAGGCTATTAATTTATTCACAGACCAAAGCAACCTAGAATTAATTAGAAATTTAAACCAAGTACATCTAGAATTTGACTTATCAGAGTTGGAAATATTACAAGAAAAAAATCAAGAGTCTGAAAGATTTGTTTCCTTTATGGTATTTACATTAGTAATTATTGTTATTATTATTTCCTTGTTAAGTATTGCCTTAGCCTATTGGATTAGTTCAGGAGTAGGAAAAACTATTAATGAAACGAGTCATATTATTCAATCCTCTTCTAGCGAAATTGCCGCAACTTTACAACAACAAGAATATACTGCCACTCAGCAAGCTACTTCAGTTAACGAAACCACAACCACAATGGATGAGTTAAACGTTTCTGCCAGACAATCTATCAAACAAGCAGAAGCAGCCGCAAGTTCGGCACAAGAGGCTCTAGTCATGGCCCAAGCTGGTAATTTAGCCGCAGAAAAAGCATTTGATCAAATGTCGGATTTAAAAGAGAAAGTAGAAGAAATAGCTAATAAAATTTCTGATCTCAGGGATCAAACTAGTGAAATTGGTAATATATCTCAATTGGTAGGGGATCTTTCTAATCGAACCAATATGTTGGCTCTTAATGCAGCAGTTGAAGCCGTCAGAGCTGGGGAGCATGGAAAAGGTTTTAGTGTTGTTGCTAGTGAAATTCGCAAATTAGCCGATCGAAGCAAACAATCAGCCAATAAAATTAGTGATTTAGTATCTCAAATTCAAACTTCTATTGGTTCAACTGTAATGGTTACTGACGAAGGAACGACAAAAGTAAAGACTAGTTTGCGAGTGACTGAAAATACTTTGACGGCTTTTACAGGTGTTACTGATGCAGTTAATGATGTGGTAATTAATAACCAACAAATATCTCTTAATATCAAACAGCAAGCTACGGCTTTTGAGCAAGTTTTAAATGCTATGAATGCCATTAATCAAGGAGCACAAGAAACTTCTGTAGGGATCAATCAAACTAAAGAAGGAACTAAGAAATTAGATAGTGCAACTAAGAATCTTCAGAGTTTAGTATAAAATATTGATTAATTTATTAATGAAACACTGATTCGTAAAAAACAGATTTGCCATTGGAAAGTATCACAAAAAAATCATTAATACTTTGCAAGTTCAGCTCAAAATTTACCAGATAAAGTTAATATCGTTCATGATATTTTAATCAATATTAATCAACATTAATCAACATCAAAAAAACTAGAAAATAGCATTAAGCTATAATCAAAACTTAAGTAAAAACACTCTGAAAAAAAGGAGTAAATTGAGGAATAATTAATTAAACAATCAAGTTTCAAAATCAAGTTTCAAAATTAAGTTTCAAAAAAAATCTAATCAATGAAATCTTTTTTTGATGCTATTAAGATTAGAATTATTTAATTTAGATTAACTCCTAGCAATAACATCAATAATTTCCATAGTTTAATAGCATAAAAATTAAATATTAAGTTATGGAAATCCTAAAATAATCATTTTAACTTCAATAATATTCTATATAAAAATAAAACAAATTAACTATTTACAAAACAATACTATAAATAACTATGATAAAAGATCCAGAATTAAGACAATTGTATAAATTTTCTAGCCAAGAACGTTTAGAAAAGTTACAAACTAATTTATTAGCTTTAAGAAAAAATCCAAATAATGAAATTTATTTAAACGAGTTAATACAGGAATTAAAAACTCTAAGAGCCGATTCTCAAATTGTTGAATTAGATATTATTGGAAAAATAGCTAATAATTTTCAACAAATCATTACTAAAATACAAAAGAAAGAAATTATTTATAACTCAGAACTTTATGAAATTTTTTACGAAACAATTACAGTAATAAGTCAATTAGTAAATGAAGCAGTTAGTGAATCTCCTAGTAAAGTAGATTGGCAAAAAATAGTAAATAAACTAGAGGAAATTCTTGTAGAGGAAAATGCTAAAGCAAAACCTGAAATAATAGAAAAAGTAATACCAGAAAAAGCTGAAAAAAGCCAAGAAACAACTGAATTAAATAATCAAAATAATCAAAATAAATCTCAAAGTTTCTTAATTCAAGATGAAGAACTACGAGTTATTTATGAAACAAGTTCTACAGAAAATCTAGATAAATTGGAAGCAGGTTTAATTAAATTAGCAAGTAATCCAGAAGATTTAGAATGTATCGAAGAATTATCTATTAAAGCTCACTCTCTTAAAGGAGACTCTAGAATTGTCGAAGTAGAAAGCATTGAAATTATTACTCATACAATAGAAAAAATATTCAAAAAAATCTTGAAAAATGAGCTAAAATTAACTTCACAATTAAGAGAGCAAATCCAAGTAACCCTAAATCCAATTCGCAAATTATTAGAACAAGCAGTGAAGGGAATCCCTCATAATATTGATACTCTTACCATTGTAGATGGATTAACTCAAGCAATAACTCAACAGATATCAGAAGATTTATCAAATGAAACTGATAAAGATTTATTACATAACCAAGAAAATCAAGAAATCAACTTATCAGAAACAGAAGCTAATCTAAATTTAGAAGAAATTGAATCTCAATCAATCTATATAGAAGATGAAGAATTAAGAGAAATTTATAAAATATCTTCTCAAGAACATCTAGAAAAAATAGAAACAAATCTACTAAATATTGAAAAAGATCCTAACGATATTCCTTCTTTAGATAAATTATTACGAGAATTACATAGTATTAAAGGAGATTCTAGGATAATTGGCATAAATAGTGTTGAAAAGATTTCTCATGCTATGGAGGATATTTTAATAAAAGTAAAAAATGGTCAAAGAAATTTTACTTATCAAATAAGTGAGCTTCTCTATAATTCCTTAGATGCTATGAAAGAATTAATACAAGAAGCAGTAACAGGTTTCCCACACAACAGGGATTTATCGACAATTTTACAACTATTAGACCAAGAAATCACGGGAGAAAAACCAGAAAGAGAATTAGAAAACAATATCAATCAAGATTTGAAACTATTACTAGAAGATGATAAATTAGTATTAGAACAAATTAAAACTGAATCAATCTTTATAGAAGATGAAGAATTAAGACAAAACTATAAAATATCTTCTACAGAACATCTGGAAGAACTAGAAACAGACTTACTAAATTTAGAAAAAGATTCTCAAAATATAGCTTTTCTAGAGAAATTACTCAGAGAAGTTCATAGTATTAAAGGAGATGCTAGAACAATTGGCATAGATATCATTGAAACAATTGCTCATGGTATGGAAGATGTATTAATACAAGTAAAAGATAACGACATAACCTTAACACCTCAAATAAGCGATCGTCTCTATAATGCCTTAGATGCAATTAAAACATTAGCGAAAGAAGCTATTACAGGTATTCCACATAATTTAAATCTTCAAGAAATTCTCCACCAACTAAAAATAGGCAAAAGTAAACCAGAAAAAATAATCAAACCAAATAAAAATACAGGAAAAACTAATAATAAATCTTTCAACCAACAAGTTGCTTTATCTCCACCAACTCCTCTTAATGAGCCTTATAAAATCGATACAATTAGAGTTCAAACCAAGAATTTAGATAACTTGATTATCCAAACAGGAGAGTTAACTGTTAATAAAATTCGTATTGCTAATTTAGCCTCAGAAATCGATCGAATAGCATTCCTTTGGCAACAATGTAAATCTCATTACTATCAAATGAGTATTATCAACTCCACAGAAAACCTCATTAATAATCCCCTTTCAGAAAAGCTAGAAAAAGCAATTGATAACCTCAAAATCTCTGCGGTAGAAACTACCACTAGATTGGATTTAATCGCAGAAGAATTAGAAGAAAAAATTCGTGGATTGCGGATGTTGCCATTGTCTACCCTTTTTAACTTTTTCCCGAGAATGGTGAGAGATTTAGCTAAAGAAAAAGACAAACAGATAGAATTAAAATTCTCAGGCGGTGATACTGTAGCAGATAAGCAATTGATTGAAGAATTAAAAGATCCTTTAATGCATATGATTCGTAATTCCATCGATCATGGCATTGAAACTAAAGAAGAAAGAAGAGTATCAGGAAAACCTCCTCTAGCTCAAATTTGGTTGCGAGGCTATCAAAATGGTAATAATATTATCATTGAAATACAAGATGATGGTAAAGGTTTAAATCTTCAGAAAATTAAAGAAACAGCCATTAAAAGAGGATTACATAATCAACAAGAATTAGATACCATGAGTGTCAATCAGATTCAATCTTTAATTTTTCGTCCTGGTTTTTCTACCCAAAGTTTTATTACAGAAGTATCTGGAAGAGGGATTGGATTAGATGTAGTTCGTGCCAATATTGAGCAATTAAAAGGAAATATTGATGTAGAATCTGTTAAAGGAAAAGGATGTAAATTTATAATTACTATAGGAATTACTTTAGCAACTGCAACTGTTGGTTTGTTATCGGTACAGGGAATAATTTTTGCTCTTCCTGTTGAGTTTATTCAGACATTTTTATTTATTCAAGAACAAGATATTTTTACTATTGAAGGTAGAAAAACTTTTTCTTTTAATAATAAACCTATTTCTTTAGTCAATTTAGCAGATTTATTAGAGTTATCGAATTCCGTTAAATATCCAATTAAAAATAATAGTGTTCAAAATCAAGATCTAGAAGAAAATATTTTAGAAGATAGCCATCGTCAAGCTTGTATTGTTATGAATATTGGACAAGAAAGCTTTGGATTATTAGTCGATCGAGTGTTAGATACCTTAGATGTTGTTCTCAAACCTCAAAGTAAAATTTTAAAAAGAGTTCGTAATGTGACAGGAGCAGCTATTTTAGGATCAGGAGAAGTTTGTATGATTCTCAATCCTCAAGATTTGTTCAAATCAATGCAAAAACAAATAATATCTTCTGTGGTTACTACTCAAGCTAGTGAACAAAAGGTGAAAACAAAACCAGTTCTTCTCTTAGCGGAAGATTCTATCACTACTCGTACTCAAGAAAAACGAATCTTAGAAGCAGCAGGATATGAAGTGGTAACAGCAGTAGATGGATTAGATGCTTTTAATAAATTACAAACTCGTCCATTTGATGGATTAGTTTCTGACGTTCAAATGCCTAATTTAGATGGTTTACAACTAACAGCTAAAGTTCGTCAAAGTAAAGAATATAATGAATTGCCGATAATTTTAGTAACAACTCTTTCGTCAGATGAAGATCGAAAAAGAGGTGCAGAAGCTGGAGCAAATGCTTATATTATTAAGGGAAAATTTAATCAAGATGTCCTTTTGGAAACTTTAAGTAAGTTGGTGTGAACTACCCCACCTCAAGGAGGATGGAGCTTCCTACCCAACAGATAGCCTGGTAGTAGATTTCTTTCGTCCTCCACTACTAGGGCTTACATCTGGACAATAGGCTGTAACTCCAGATCCTGAAGCCAAAATTCCCAGTCCTTCTTCGAGAATATTTCTGGCGGCATTTACATCTCTGTCGTGGGTTGTTTGACATTGATGACAAGTCCATTGTCTCACATCTAATGGTAAACTATCTACTACATTTAAGCAATGATTACAAGTTTTAGAACTAGGAAAAAATCTATCAATTTCCAAATAAATCTTCCCCTCATTCTCAGCTTTATATTTCAACATAGTCAAGAATTGTCCCCAACCTACTTGTGAGATAGTAAGAGCTAGACAATGATTTTTTACCATTCCTTTTATATTTAGATTTTCCACTACAATAACTTGGTTCTCGTTTATTATCCTGCGTGATAATTTGTGCTGAAAATCTTCTCGACATCGTGCTATTTTGTTATGAACTTTTGCTACCAATAATCTTGCTTTATTTCTATTTTGAGAGCTTTTTTGCTTTCTAGATAGTGCTTTTTGTTTGATTTTTAGGTTTTTTTTATGTCTATTTAACCATTTAGGATTATTGAATTTACTCCCATTTGAAGTGATACAAAAATCATTAATTCCCAGATCAAGTCCAATAGCTTTTCCATTCTTAGATGGTTTTGGTGGTTCTTTCCCATCGTCAAATAAAATAGAGCCATGATACTGATTACATTTATTTTTAGTTATAGTAACAGTTTTTATTTTTCCATTATAAGGACGATGAATTTTGGCATAAATTTCCCCTATCTTAGGGAATTTGAGATAATCTCCAACTATTTTTACATTTTGTGGATAAGTTAATGATTGTTTTCCATGTTTAGATTTGAATCTTGGGTATCTCGCTCTTTTTTCCTAGAAATTAATAAATCCTCTACTTAAATTCAAACAAATCACTTGTAAGGACTGACTATAAGTTTCTTTCAGCCACGGAAATTCCTTTTTCAATTCAGGAAGTTGTTTTTGTAGATCGTATCGTGATAAACCTTTACCTGTTTCTTTATAAGTTTTGTTAGTCAAATTTAGAAATCTATTCCACAACCAACGGCAGCAGCCAAATCCTTTTTCTAGCTGCTCTTTTTGATTTTCAGTTGGGTATAGACCAACTTTGACTACTTTGAGCATTTTATCGCAAACAATAATTTTTGATAATTTTATTATGGCACAAGAAATTTGTCTTGTGTGGACGCTTCGCAATTTTTTTTTGTTGGTCAAAAATTCATCCTCACCCTGTAGATGAATGGGGAATTCTTTTTGATATTTTTGTTAAAACTAATTTTAAATTACAATATGTCTGGATAAAAATAAAAAGATAAAAAACAATGCCAATCAGAGTTATTTTAGTAGAAGATTCATCAATCGCTTTAACTATTCTCAAAAGGATTTTAGATTCATCACCAGAAATAGAAGTAGTGGGTACCGCATCTACGGGAGTGGAAGGGTTAGATTTAATTCCCAAAGTAAATCCAGATGTGATTTGCACCGATCTGCATATGCCAAAAATGAATGGTTTGGAATTTACAAAAGAAGTAATGGCATCTTATCCACGGCCAATTTTAGTTATTAGTGCTTCAGTTTTGGAAGATGATGTGGAAAATATTTTTAATCTATTGGAAGCAGGAGCAGTTGATATCTTTCCGAAGCCTCGTAGTGGGCAACTTCAAGATTATGAGTCTATGCAACAACCTTTAATCAATAAAATCAAAGTTCTTTCTGGAATCAAGGTTTTTACCAGAAGAAAACATTCATCTACAATCCAAAAACCTCAAACGCTTATTCAAAATGTAGAAATCAATAACTATCCAAAACATAAAAAACATATTCACCCTTTTAAAATTGTAGGCATTGGTGCTTCTACTGGTGGTCCTCAAGCTTTAAGTGAGATTTTTAGTCAATTACCAAAAGATTTTCCTTTACCGATTATTTGTGTCCAACATATCAGTCAAGGATTTTTACAAGGATTTATTGATTGGTTAAGTAATAATTGTCTATTACCAATTGAAATAGCTAAATCTGGTTTATATCCAAAACCGGGAAAGATTTATTTTCCTTTAGAAGGACATCATTTACAAATAAGTCCTACAGGCAGTTTTATGTGTTCTAAATCTCCTCCTGTTTTAGGGCATCGTCCTTCGGTTACTGTTACATTTAAATCATTGGCTAGTTATTATGGGAAAGGTGTTATTGGTATTTTACTAACAGGTATGGGAAAAGATGGAGCGGAAGGTTTACTTAAAATATCTGAATCTGGTGGGTTTACTATTGCTCAAAATGAAGCTACTTCAATAGTTTTTGGTATGCCTCATGAAGCAATTAAATTAGGTGCTGCTGATGAAATTTTACCTATTGAACAGATTGCCCCTAAATTTATCAAGAAAATTATTCACCCTTAAAAATCCATGGATATAAAATATGCTTTGGGCCTTTTTGCTGAATTTCTTTGACTTGTTTTTCTAAGCGATATCTTTCTTTATTAGGGATTCCTAAGAAAAGATTTTCTATTTGTCTTATTAATACACTAATAGTCATTCCTATAGATATACTAAGGCAGATAGTAGCTTTAAGATTATAGGCTAAACCATAACGCACTGCTGCCCAAGTAAAATAGTCTAACCATAGAGAAATATCTTCTCGTAATTCCCAAATAGCAAAAGCTCCTAAACTTAGCCAACAAATAATTACTAATAACCATTTACAGTATATTTGGAATTGATATAATCTTTTTACTGCTTTATTTAATTTGGAATCCGAGTTTGTCATTAGTTATATCGTTTTTCTTTAACTATGATAGACATTGAGTGGGAGAATGGGAGAGTGGGAGAGTGGGAGAATGGGAGAATAAATTTTGGTTAATTATCCTAGATTTAGGAAATTCAAACTCTATCAACCTTAAACACTCTCTTGATATTAGTTATATATTTTTTTAGCTCTAATATAATATAATTATGAGTAATACACAAAAGTGGTATATTGTCAAGACCCAAGATCAGACTTGTCAAATTGTTAGTTTTCATGGAAAACAAACCCCAGATTCAGAAAATTACTGGGGTCCTTTTGATTCTCAAAGTGATGCTATTGCCCGTCGAGTGGGATTGATTCGTTCTGGCAAATGTCAGCCTATGTGAAACATTTGCATCTTAAACTTTTATTTTGAGCTACTTGTTTTTGTTTTTGAAGCAATTTCTTCTTTGAGGATTTCAATCCCTTTGGAAAATTGAGGATCTTCAATAGTACCGATTAAGGTGCGATCTTGTTGTAATTTTTTCTTTTCCTCTTCGGAAATTTCTGAAATATAGTCTGGGGGAATTCCTTCTTTATTGATATCTCTTCCGTTTGGAGTAAGGTATTTAGCAATGGTTACCGCTAAACCAGAGCCATCTCCTAAACCACGAACTGATTGAACTAAACCTTTACCAAATGTTTTTGTTCCCACTAGAGTTGCCCTTCCATGATCTTGTAGAGCACCGGAAAGAATTTCACTGGCACTAGCAGACCCACCATCTACTAATACTACTAATGGCTTATCACTCAGAGCATTTCTATTAGCTCTATGGACTTCATTATTTCCAATTCTATTTACAGTGGAAACAATTCTACCTTCATCGAGCCACATTCTGGCAATTTCAATGCTGGAATATAACAGTCCTCCAGGATTAGATCTTAGATCTAATACATAACCCACGATATCTTCTTCTTCCATGTTAAGAATCGCTTCACGCATTTCTTTAGAAGCTTGGGCACTAAACTGGGTTAGACGAATATATCCTACTTGACCAATACCTGTTTCTTGAAGACTTGCTCTGACAGGATGTATTTGAATTTTTGCTCTTGTAATAGGATAATCTATTTCTTGAGAACCTCTTTGAATAGTTAAAGTAACTTCTGTTCCGGGTTTACCGCGAATTAGTTGTACCGCATCATTGATATCCATCCCTTCAGTACTTTGACCATCAATTTTAATAATAATATCCTTAGCTAAAATACCTGCATCAAAAGCTGGAGTATCTTCAATAGGAGAAATTACGATAATTTGATCTGTTTCTTCATCTTTACTAATTTGGATACCTACTCCTGTTAATTCCCCAGAAGTATCAATTTGCATATTTTTAAATTGTTCTGGCTCTAAAAATCTAGTGTAGGGATCGTTAAGTTTTTCGAGCATTTCCTTAATTGCAGTATAAGCTTCTTGCTTATCGTTGTAGGATCGCTCTAAATACTCTTGACGAACTGCTCTCCAATCATTGCCATTAAAAGTACCATCAACATACTGCTTATTGATGATTTGCCATACTTCATCTACAAGTTCTTTAGGATTATCGCGAAAAAAGGCTCCACCCGGTTCGCTACGAAAGATTCCCGGTAAAGTTACAGCTAAAGCTGTTAAGCCCATGGCTGTTGCACCAACTATTATACTTTTTTTTGTAATTACCATATGCTGACTTTAATGTTGTTAGTAAACTAGTATATGAACTACCCAACCCTTTGGTGAGATGGATTTCCTGTCTAAGGAATTGCCGATGATGCTCAAAACGTTTTGGTCTTATATTCTGAATTATAGGCTATTCCCTAATTTCCTTGAGGTAGGTTAGATCTTTATAACTAAGGTAGAAATCACGGTTATCATAAAATAATTATATGTGTCTGACTTGGCTTTCTCCTGAGGTAGACGCTGCGCGAACGTCATAGATTCCCCGTGTAGATCGTTCTCTTTTTTAGCACACAATTAGTTTTTTGTGCTAGATGGAAACTTTTTTACTGGTTAAAGTTTATCATCACCTCATTGAAGATGGGGAATTGTTTTGACATTAATAATTAATTAATCTTAATGCGATTTTTAATGGTTTTTTAGCTTAAATTTAGCAGAAACTGAATTTTTTCTAAACTTTAGATATTAGTAACCTTTTTACTATAGAACTATATTTTTATTATAGCATAATTTTCTTTCATAAGCTTTACAGCTCAACAGTAAGCTAAACACTGTTATAACTGATAAGATCAATTTATCTTTAATAATGATAGAGTTAAAAAATCCTAAATCTAGGATAATTAACTAAAATTTATTATCTCCATCCAAGATTTAAGTAATAAGTAATTAAGATGTACTAAATTATCCCAATCAACCGTTGGCTTCCGCCTCTGCGTAAGCAGAAGTTAACCGTTGGCTTCCGCCTCTGGATAACCAGAAGTCTCAAGAAACTCCCATTCTCCCCATTCTCCACGAAGGTGTCTATCACTATTACGGGAAAAACGATATAACTCTATTTCTTTCTACAAGCAGGAAGATGGAAATTCCCAAACAAAATCCTCAAAAATAGAAAAAAAAGAGCAAGGAATTCCCTGCCCAATAATTTTGATATAGATGAACTACCCAATTTCTTCCCATAGCCTCTTCCCAGGAAAAAGGGGAGATGGGTTTCTTAAATTACTTAACAGTAACTTTTGCTCCAACTTCTTCTAACTGTTTCTTCATTTTTTCAGCTTCTTCTTTGGCAACACCTTCTTTAATTGGTTTAGGTGCTGATTCAACCAATTCTTTCGCATCTTTAAGTCCCAAACCTGTAATTCCACGAACTTCTTTAAGTACTTTGATTTTGTTAGCACCAACATCTTCAAGAATAACGTCAAATTCAGTTTGTTCTTCTTCTGGTTCTGCAGTAGCGGCACCACCACCTCCAGCACCGGGCATGGGAGCAGCCATCATCATGCCACCAGCAGGAGCGGCAGCACTAACACCAAATGCGTCTTCAATTTGTTTAACTAACTCAGATGCTTCTAAAAGAGTTAAAGTTTTTAATTTTTCTAAAATTTCATCAGTTGCTTCAGACATTGATAAACTCCTTCTTATTGTGAATAATTTTTGTTGTACTTAATAAAACCTAATTTTTTTAACCTGCCCCTTGGTCTTCTCCTTCTTGTTTGGCAGCAATACCTTGCAAACACCGTCCCAAGGAAGAAGGTACTTCGTTGATACTTCTGCCCAGAGAAGTTGGTACTTCGTTAATACTCCTTGCCAATTTAGTAGCGATGGAATTGAGTGCCCCTGCCATTTGAGCCATAAGTTCTTCTTTGCTAGGTAATTCTGAGATTGCCTTGATTTGCTCTTGGTTGAGGGCTTGGCCTTGCATTACCCCACCGCGAAATTCTGTTTTTTTGGTGGCTTTTTGGAATGCTTGATAAGCTTTAACGGCTCCGGCAATATCGTCTTTGACTAACAAAAAAGCAGATGAGCCTGACAAAAACTGATTCATGGGTTGCCAATTTTGATCTTCTTCAACGGCAAGCCTCATGAAGGTATTTTTTGTTACTTTACAAATGGTCCCTGTTGGGCGCAAGTTATTACGTAAATCTGTAATTTCTCCTACTGTCAGGCCTTGATAATCAATGATCATGGCTAGTTGAGATTCACTCAATATTTGCTTGAGATCTGCTACTACTTCTTCTTTGTTCTCTCGAGTTCTCCCCATTTTTGGATCACCTCCTTAATTTTGTATGTTTTTTTATTTCATACAACAAAACCCCTTGACTTCTGTGCCGGGGTTGAATTTAAATATTAGTTAGCCCTATAAATTAATCAGACTTTTTTATTTAATAAAAAGTAAATTAAAACTTTTGGACTTCAACCTCGGCAGGTTATTAAGTCATTTTGACTCCTGCTGTCTTTGGCCATCGCCATTTTTATTGTATTTTTAATTTTATTGGGGGAGGATGTATTAAGTTTTTAAGTTGGATAACTAGCTTATCATATTTTCAAATTTTTTGACAAGGTTTTTAATAAGTTAATTTCCAAAATCTCTGTTAACTTATTGATTTTTTTCTAGTACTAACAATGATCTTATTTGCCATCGATCTTTCTACTCACAATTTAAAAATTTAGGAAAGATCGATGACTTAATTGATTTAGTTAATTATGCTTTGGTTATGATTCAGTTAATTTTAGATCCCGTAAAGCATTAACATCAACTTGAATGGAAGGTCCCATGGATGCTGATACATAAATACTACGCCAATAGCGACCTTTTGCACCTGAAGGACGATTTCGATCGATGGTTTCTTGTAATGCTTTGAGATTTGTTGCTAAATCTTCTGGGGAAAAAGAGGCTTTCCCAAACATAACATGAACAATTCCACTTCGATCGGCTCGAAATTCTTGTTTACCTGCTTTAAATTCTTGAATGGCAGCTTCTAAATTAGGAGTAACCGTTCCACCTTTTGGGGAGGGCATCAAACCTCTAGGACCTAATAAACGCCCTAATTTTGCTACTTTGGGCATCATATCGGGTGTAGCAATGAGGATATCAAAATCCATCATGCCACCTTGAATTTCTTCAATGAGTTCTTCCGAACCAGATATATCAGCACCTGCTGTATTAGCTTCTTGTACTTTTTCCCCTTTGGCAATAACTGCTACTCTGACACTTTGCCCTGTTCCTTTGGGGAAAGATACGGTGGTTCGTAATTGTTGGTCTGTATATTTAGGATCGATTCCTAAACGAATATGAGCTTCAGCGGTTTCATCAAATTTTGCTGTTGCGGTTTCTTTTAGTAGAGAAAGGGCTTCCATGATTTCGTAAGGTCTTTCTTCTACTTTTGCTTGTGCTTCTTTTAGTCTACGTGAGATTTTTTTTGGCATTTAAGGTTTCTCCTTGGGTTCTAACGAAGGGTAAACTTCTCCCCATAATTTACATTTGATAAGTAAGATTAATTAACTGATTAATCTTCGATTTTTACGCCCATATTACGAGCGGTTCCTGCCACAATTTTCATGGCTGCTTCAATGTCATTAGCATTGAGATCGGGCATTTTGGTTTGAGCAATTTCTTGGAGTTGTGCCCGAGTAAGGATTCCTAGTGTTTGCTGGTTGGGTTGACTTGCTGCTTTCTCTATGCCGAGAGCTTTTTTAATTAATACTGATGCTGGTGGTGTTTTTAAGACAAAAGTAAAACTTCTATCTTCATACACGGAAATTTCTACTGGTATTACCATCCCAGTTTGATTGGAGGTTTTGGCGTTGTATTCTTTACAAAACGCCATAATATTAACCCCATGTTGCCCTAATGCTGGTCCTACTGGAGGTGCTGGATTAGCTTTTCCGGCATTGAGGGCTAATTTAATCATTGCTACTACTTTTTTCATCTATTAGCCTTGTTTTTCTACCTGATGGAATTCTAATTCTACTGGTGTATCTCGCCCAAATATTGATAAAAGTGCTTTTAAGGTACTTTTTTCGTAAGATACTTCGTTGACTTCGCCATGAAAGTCTTTGAATGGCCCTGAAAGAACCATAATTCTATCTCCCACTTGGATGTTAAATTTAACTGCTACTTCTTCTTCTTGAGTTTGTCTGAAGATTCGCTCTACTTCCGCTGGTGAGAGGGGCATTGGTTTAACATGGCCTCTGCCTCTGCCTACGCTTCTTTTTTCTTGTGCTCCTACAAAGTTGATGACATGGGGTGTGTTTTTGACTGCTTGCCAAGCTTCTTCATCCATGATCATTTGCACTAGGACATATCCCGGAAATATTTTTTCTGGGTTATGGTGTTTTGAGCCATCTTTACGAATTTTTAGGATTTGGGCTTCTGGAATATCTACCTGAACAATTCTATCAGCTACGTCAAGAGTATGTATGCGTTGTTCTAAATTTTTTTTGACTCTTTTTTCGCAACCTGATGCTACTTGGACGGCATACCAACGTGCTTTTCCTTTGACTTTTGGTTTGGTTTGATCTATTTCTTCATTTTCGTCTTCATCTATTTCCTCATCTTCATCTATTTCTTCATTTTCATCTATTTCTTCAGTTTCCTCAGTGTCTTCGATTTCTGCTTCAAAGTTTTCTGATTCTTCTGTTATATTCATCCAAAAACTCTCCCTGATACCCAAATAAATAGTTTATCTACTAAATAAATTGTTGTTCCTACTAGGGTTACCATTAGCATTACTGCTACTGATTCACTAATTAGTTGTTGGCGAGAAGGCCATACTACTTTGCCTAATTCTTCTTTGGTGTCATTAAAGAAGATGAGTAATTTTGATTGGCTTTTCTTTTCTTTGACTTTTTTGATTTTTTCTTTGTTTACTGTTTCTTTTTTGGCCACTATTTTTTCTCCTTATAATTAATAATTATTTTTTCTATGATTTTTGGTTAAGTAGCTGATAATTACATATAGCACTGCTTACTGATATTTTTGCTAACAAATATGGCTCAAAACTCATTATAGAGGCCTGTATATTTGTCAATCTTCCATCATCAATATTACAAAAGCTATATCTACATCTAGAATTTGTTCTATTTGTATCATAACCTTTGCTTGATTGTTATTGATGGATTTTACTACTTTTGGTGGTAGAAAGTTTATTAGATTGATTACGCGCCCTGGAGGACTCGAACCCCCGACATTAGGTTTTGGAGACCTACGTTCTACCAACTGAACTAAGGACGCTTCTGAGAGTTTTTGAGCTTATTTGATTTAAGCTTATTATTCTCTCTTGATTATAACACAGTTTTTTTGAGTTCGTTTGGTTTTGGTTAAATTTTTTTGAGGATTTTTTTCTCCAACTAGATATCAATTGGTTGTATTTTACTTATTACTTGATTTTTGTTTGGGTCAATCTATTATTTTAAAGGTCGATCAAAACGTTGTTTAATTCTGGTGGCTTTTCCGACGCGATTACGTAGATAATATAGTTTTGCTCTTCTAACTTTTCCTCTACGAATTATTTTGATTTTATCGATTATAGGAGAGTTGATTAAAAATACTCTTTCTACTCCTACTCCTTGGAATATCTTTCTTACTGTAATGGTTTCGTTGATACCCCCATTACTCATACCAATTACTGTTCCTTCGTAAGGTTGAACCCTTTCTTTTTCTCCTTCTTTGATCTTTACTCCTACTCTTACTGTATCTCCTACATAAATTTTGGGTAGATCTTTTTTGAGGTATTTTTCTTCGATGGAGCGAATTATTGCTTCTGCGTTCATAATTTTTACTTCTCCTAAAAACTCACGATTTACAATTGTACCTCATGCCCATGTTTTTGTCAAGATTTTTGTTAAGAGATAATATGAGAATTCTTGCAGAAGTGGGAATTGGCAATGGAGAATGGGGAATTCGGAAACTAGAAAAAAGACATTGTGGGATTGGGTTTATCTTATAATTTTAAATTTCTTATCCTAAATAGGTGGGCGAAAAAAGTTTTAAAATTGAAATTCAAAATCAATGGCTAAACCGAGAAATAATAAGATTACGCATTTTTCTATTTAATTATGCTTACCTAGTTAAAATAAATTCACTTTTGCAAGAGGTTAATTCTCCCTATCCTTTTTCTTCCAAGTCTTCCAAGTTTTCCAAGTCTCAAGAAATGCCTCATTTTCCATTCTTTTTTATCATAGAAAGATGAGTATTAATTTATTTTTTTTAAAGCTAGAAATTTTGGTTTTATGAAAAAAAGATGGTTTTAAATTAGCTACATTTAAAAAAACTTTATATAGCACTTCCCAAGGATTACTAGTGCTATATTTATTTATAAGATTTTTGCTTTAAAATTTACCCCTAGAAAGTTTTGGCCATAAATAGATAAAAAATAATAACAAATTTAAATAAGGCAATATACAAAAGTACAAGGAAAGATTATATTTTTTAAATTTAAAATGTAAAGCCCAAGCAAAGAAAATAGTAAAAATGGCAATAATTGGATAGGTAGAAACAGTTAACAAACTGATAATATATAGTTTACTTATATCTGAAACTAGATTTATATCAATACTGAGGAGATTAACAATTTTATATAACTCAGAAGATAAATATATTGAAGGCACTAGAAATATTGAAAAGATAAAAACATTAGCTTTAATGGTTATTTTACTTAATCTTTTAATCTTTTGTTGATTTAATTCAGATTCAAGATCATTTTTACTCATAATCCTAATTAATTTTAAAATAAATTTATTAATTATTTAATCGTATTAATTGTTATATATCTCGGTTGAGATTCAACTCCCTTTAACCAAGAAAGAATATTGGGGAAACCACTTAAATCAAAACCACCTTCACTAGCCATATGAGTATAAGCATACAAGCTAATATCAGCAATGGTATATCTATTTCCAACAAAAAATATTTTATTTTCTAAATGTTTTTCCATCACATTTAAAGCAGCATAACCTAGAATTTTCTTTTGTTCTAACTCTATTTTGTATTCATCAGCTTTTCCTAAAATATGAATCCAGTATCTGCTGGTAGCTATATAAGGTTCGTGGGAATATTGCTCAAAACATAACCACTGCATAACTTGAGCTTTTTCTAGCGGATTATTGGGGAAATATTCAGTTCCTTCGCTTAAATAATACATAATGGCATGAGATTCTGCTAAATACTTTCCTTCTTCTATTTCTAATAGAGGAATCCTTCCATTAAGATTCTTATTCAAAAATTCTGGTGTGCGGCTTTCGCCTTTAAGAATATTAATTTCTACTCTTTTATATGGAATCTCTAGTTGAGAAAGTAACAGACGAATTTTATAACTGTTACCAGAAGGTAAAAAATCATATAATTTATACATTTTGACGATCGCTCCTAAGATCATTTTTCTTTAATTGTGGTATAGATGGAGAATGGAAAGAATGGGAATAATAGGGGAATGGGAAGATAGAGAATTATCCTTTGATAGGAGGGAATAGGGTAAATCAATTTTGGTTAGTTATCTTAGATTTAAAATTTTTCAACTATTTCATTATTAAAAACTCTCTTGATATAATTATGAAAAAGATAAACTAAACTTATGTATACTATTTAATTTACTTTGTCAATTCAACTTGACATTTCTTAACAAATTCATTAAGATAATTTACAGGACTTAAGTTTTATAGTTGCATTTATCTCTAGTCAATCTGCTAAGTTTTCCTCTCAACCTCGGTAATCACCCGAGGTTTTAAACTGTTTATGATTATTTCTATTTCAATTTAGCAAGGATTTCTTGATGAATCGAGGAGTTGTGGGCTACTATGAGTTGTGGAATTTTCATATCTTCAATTTTGGGGAAAGGGTGGATATCTTCTCCATTTAAATAGGTAACTATGCCACCTGCTTCTTTGAGAATAAATGCTAATACCGCGCTATCTATCAAATTTCCTTTGGCTAGTAAAACCCCTGCTAATTCTCCTTTGACTATATCTAGATATTCTGGAGGGTTGGGATTAGTAGAAGGGTTGTAATCTATTGCGCTACAGTAGGTGTCAAATTGAGATTCAAATGTATCTTTTAAGGCAGCTAAGGCAAATCCTAGGTATATTTTTCTAGATTTAAGAGGAGCAATAGTTATTTTTTGTGCTTGACTTATGTCTTTATCTTTAGAAAGAGTTCCTATAAAAGCACCTTTTCCTCTTTGAGCATAAATATATCGATCTTTTCTAGGCATTATGGTAATACCTGCTTCGTAATAGTTATCTTTTATAATACTAAGAATAATGGCAAAGTTAGATAATCCGTCTATATAATGTCTTGTGCCATCTATTGGATCTAATGTGATTAAAAATTCTCCATCTTTAGGGGTGATTCCAGTAAAATATTTAGTGTTATAGGACTTTTCGTGTTCTTCTCCAAAGAAGTGAATTTGAGGAAATTGGGCAAGTAATGCTAATTCAACTGTTGTTTGTACGGTTAAATCTGCATCTGATAAGGCAGTGGCATAAAAGTTTTCTCCATATTGTGCTTTTTCTGGTTGCTGAGAAACTCGATGTTGAATTTCGCAAGCATATTTTCCTGCTAGTTTCAGAGTTGGATAAAGGGTTTGGATAATTTCAATGGCTGTTACTGTATTATTCATTTAATTTTACCTATAATCTTAATTAATTCTAGACAGTTATATCCTACATTGTTGTTGCTTAATTGTTAATTGTTAATTGTTGATAGTTATTAATTTTTCTACTAATCTATATACTGTAGTACCATATATTTTAGGGTAATCTTGGCAAAGTGGAATGTCTTTTTGTTTGGCATGATGAATGGCATTTTGTATTTTGTTTTCTAGTTTTTTTGTGTCTAAACGTGCTTTATTATAATTAGGTAAATATGTATCGAGGGAATCTTTACTTTTTCGAGGGCAATCAATCCCTTTTCCATTTTCAAAGTGTAGCAATAACCAATATTCAAAAAAAGGATTGGAAACAGCTAAACCGTAATTATTTTGCTTTTGACTCCATTGATATAATTCTTTAATTTCTTTTTCTTCCCAGTTATCTCTATCTATTACTAAGTAAGCTTCATCTTTATCTCTCAAATCATTATTTTTAAGCCATCTTTCCATCGTTTTAAGAACTTCTTTTTGGGAATGTTTTTTGCTATCAAGGGGTTTGTATTGGATATTTATTCCTTGAGAATCGATTTTTTTCACTAAAAATTGAAAATATTGTGGTTCGGTTTTTGTGCCTTCTGTAGCAATAACAAATAAAATCCGAAATTTACGAAAGCTAGTTTTTCGTTTTAATCTTGTTGTTGACATAATTTTAGTTTATTTTTCTTAAGACTATTAATTTTTTTCTATTTTCCAACCTTCTTCTTTATTTTATAAAATCTGAGATAATATAATTCGAGGAATTCCTCCCATTCTGCCAGATAGATAAGTTTGACGTATATCTTTTTCTTTATCAATATCTTCATAATCGCTAAAGGAAAATAATGATAAACTTCCATATCTATCTCTTTCTGTAATCCATATTTCATCTATACGTAATAAGGTTAAATCAATTAATAATAAGTCATGGGTAGTAAAGATAAATTGAGATTGGCTTTCATTGTTACAATGGTTTAGGTATAGTGAAAGCAAATTTCTAGTTAATAATGAGTGCATACTTCTATCTAATATCAAATTGTCTTTAATAATGATAGAGTTAAAAAATTCCAAATCTAGGATAATTAACCAAAATTTATCCTCCCTATTCTTCCCATTCTCCCCATTCTTCCCATTCCCCCCATTCTCCTCTCAATATCTATCACTATTAAAGAAAAACAATATAATTCATCAATAAAGAAAACTTTAGGTGAATCTGATAAAATTAATTCTAAGAATGTTGGTATTAGACTAATTGCTCTTCGAGTGCCGTCAGATTCTTGATTTATATCAAATTCAGTCTGTTCATTATTTATATTTTCATGATAAGTAATTATTTTATTAACAATAAGTCCTTCTTTTTTATTTGTTACAACAACAAAAGCATCTTGATTTTGCAAAATTACTCCCTTTGCTTGATTATTACTTAAATCTTTTTCTATCTCCTTAATAATTTCTTTGGGTATTTTTGATTCTTATCTAGGAATTTATTTCCCTTTAAGACTAATAATACCTGTATCTAGCTCTGATATAATTTTATTCATTGTAAAAGAAAATTGATCATCCTCTTCTAAAAATTCACCAAGTATTAAAGAGCGAAAATTTGGACTTAAAATTTCAATACTATCTCTAAACCAATTATAAATTGGCTTAAAATTTTGGTCGTTTTGAGTGATACAATTAGTTAAAAAAAGCTGATTATCTCTGGTTGTTTGGGAGAAAACATCTAGAAATTTATCTTGTTTAAGAGAATCATCTATTAATTTAATTTCACCTTGAAAGCGGTGGTAAAGTATTTTTTCTTCTTCAGTGGGGAGAATTTCGATTAATTTCTCTTCCATAACCTCTTTACGAGTTACACTAAAACTAAATTCGTAAACCTTTTCATTGACTAGGATTTCAAATTTAAATTCAGTTGGTAACTTTTGACATTCAGAATCTAAAAGATAATAATCTACTGGGATTAAAGCATCTGGTTGGGTTACTTCAACAACAAATTCTTTAGCAAATTTAATAGCTTTAATTAAATTACTTTTTCCTGAAGCATTACCACCATATATTGCCGCAACGGGTAATACTTTGAAATCGTATTGTTTAATTTCTGGTAGACGTTGGAGATGTTGGGAATCTTCTTCTGAGGGAGAGGCAGCTTCAACTGCAGCTACCATGGATAAAGTGACTTCTTCCTTAAAAGACATCCAGTTTTTGACAGTAAAACTTATTAACACCATCGCCTCTTATCATATAATTATTTTTATTAAGCTTAATATCCTAACACTATCTTTAGATAAAATCTATTGACTAAATATTAATTATCAATGGTTGGTAAGTTGTCATTTAAAAAAGATAATAACTCATTACGATGAGGAAGAGAAGATTGCGCCCCCCTTTGGGTAACAGATAAAGCGCCGGCAGCGGCACCCCAAACTACCGCTTCTCGTAAAGAATACCCTTCTACTAATGCCGCAGTTAACCCTGCATTAAAAGCATCTCCAGCGGCAACGGTATCTATTGCTTTTACTTGAAAAGGAGGTATAAAAAAATGATCGTCAACTGTAGCACAAAATACTCCTTGATTTCCCAAAGTTATAATTACTGTTTCCACACCTTTTTGTTGTAAAATTGTGGCGGCTTTTTCGGCAGTTTTAGGAGAATCAACGGTAAATCCTACTAATTGAGTTGCTTCTATGGCATTAGGGGTGATAATTTTTACTTTGCTATAGATACTATCGGGTAATTCTTTAACTGGTGCGGGATCTAATATTACTGAAATATCTAATTTATTAGCTAATTCAATAGCTTTAATTATAAAGTTGATAGGAATTTCTAATTGTAAAAGTAAATATAAACTTATAGGTAAAATTTTTTCTAAGATAAGAATATCCTTTTCATCAATATTACTATTGGCACCCGGCACTACAATAATCTGATTTTCTCCAAGTGAATCAACAGTGATAACTGCTATGCCACTAGTTGCTGTTTTATCAATCAAAATACTATTGGTATTAACATGATTTCTTTTAAGACTATCAAGTAAAGTTACGCCAAAATCATCCCCTCCCACCCTACCTATCAAAGTAGTTTCTATTCCTAATTTAGCCAAACCAACGGCTTGATTTCCACCTTTTCCTCCTGGCATAGTAGTAAAGTTTTCTCCTAGAATTGTTTCTCCAGGAAGGGGTAACTTGGAGGTGTTTACAATTAAGTCAATATTGATACTTCCGAATACTATAACTTTGGGTTTTATCATTTTATTTTTTACTAGCAATTATAGTAATTAACGATTAACAATTAACAATTAACAATGAGATGAGGTAAGGCTGAAATAAAACAGAGATATAGAAATACTAAAGAATTATTAATTTTAAATATTCTGCCTATTATAACATTTTTTCTTAGCATTATTTTCTGGTTTACCCTACCTATTAATTTAGAGTTTACCATAGCTTCAAAATAAATATTGGTTTCGGTTTTTTCTGTATTGATTATCTTGTTTACCCTATTGGTTAATGGATTTTTTCTGGTTAGGATTAAGTCAAGTAAATCAAAGAATTAACTAACAAGATAAATCAAAAAAGGAGAGATATTTATGATTTTTGTTACTATGACACCATTTTCTGAAATTCAAGGTTTACGTCACCAGATGAATTCTTTACTTGATCAAGTATTTTTCCCAGAAGATAAAGATACTAAAACTTTTGTTTATCGCCCTGCTGCTGAGCTTTTGGAAACTAATAAAGCTTTCTTTTTAAAGTTAGAAATACCTGGTTTTGAAGCTAAAAATTTAGATATTTCTGTAACTGTAAATCAAGTGGCTATTACTGGTAATAATGCTGTTGAAGATAATACTTCTAAAGAAGAGGTAATCCATTCTGAATTTCGTTACGGTAAGTTTGAAAGAGTTATTTCTTTGCCTAGAAAAATTCAAAATAATAATGTAAAAGCTGATTTCAAGAATGGCATTTTAACTCTAACTTTACCTAAATTGGAAGAAGAAAAGAATAAGGTTTTCAAAGTAAATATTGGTTAAGATTTTTCTAGTTTTAATCTTAATTTCCAATCTTATTTCCAATTTTATTTCAATCAATGATTTATCAATTACTAACCATTAAATATTAAACCTTAACTATCAACTATAAATCAAAAGGAGACAATACTATGAAACTAATTCGTGTTAGCCCATTTCATGAAATTAATCGTTTACGTCGAGATATGAATTCTTTACTAGATGAAGCTTTTTATCCTAACAATAAAGATACTCAACCTTGGGTAGATACAATAAATGCTGAACTTTCTCAAAATAATGAAGTTTTCTATTTAAAGTTAGAAATGCCTGGGTTGGAAGCTAAAGATTTAGATATTTCTGTGACTATAAATCAAGTAGTTATTAATGGAGAAAGAACTTTTGAAAACCCAGTTGAAAATAGTGAAGTTATTTATTCTGAATTCCATTACGGTAAATTTCAACGTGTTATTTCTTTACCTGCAAGAATTCAAAATAATAATGTAAAAGCTGATTTTAAGAATGGTATTTTAACTCTAACTTTACCTAAAGCTGAAGAAGAAAAGAATAAGGTTGTTAAGGTGAATATTAATTAATTATTGCCTTCAATTAACTTGTTTATTTGGATTTAAATAGATGATTTAATCGGCGATTTCTCTTCTAAGTTACTAAAGATTAATCGCCTTTTATCTTAATTAGAATCCATGATAATTATTTGATTAGTAATACTAATACTAATTTGTCTATTGTAATAGTAGAGTTAAAATTATCCTAAATCTTTGATAATTCTCCAAAAATCCAACTTCCTTCTTCCTTGTCAGCGGAAGTCTCTTTCTCTTGTAAAGGATATTTACCAAAAATGAGGGAAAAATGATATAAATCCTGTTTACATACCCCTTTTATTTCAAAAGCTTACATTCCTTGTATAAAATCAATTTTTTCAATTTTGGGTTTGTGGTTTTTTTAAACTGTATTTGGTATAAATCTCTATCTAATACCATTTTTTTAATATTGATAAGTAGGTAAGCAAAATTAAATAGAAAATGGGTAATCTTATATTTTTTTCTTTAGGGATTGATTTTGAATTTCTATTTTAAAACTTTTTTCACCTAC
>JANQIW010000114.1 GCA_028281945.1 Prochloraceae cyanobacterium PL24a_bin.78 | reverse complement strand
TACAAATGTTGTGCCAGTTAACCAACCACCTAATGCTAAATATGCACAGGGGAAAAGTAATAATCCAGACCAACCTACGAATACAAATCGATCGCGCTTCAACCAGTCATCGAGAACGTCAAACCATCCTCTTTCTGCTTGAGCACGTCCTAATGCTACTGTCATAATTTTTTAATCCTCTTGCGTTAGATTATGTTGGGCAAGATTTTTGTTATTTGGACGCTTTGATTTTGTCTCAGCCAACTTTTTGGTAGAATACCTTATCTTGGCTTTTTTGAGACTATTTACTAAAATTTTGCTCGGTAGATTTGCCGAATTTTCGACGGGATCATCTGAGCTAGTTTTTGTTTTGGCCTTTTGCCTCTATCCTATTTAAATGGATTGAGGATTTGTGGCTCTTAATATTTAATTAAAATTTACCACAAGTTGAGAATTCTCTCCTAACCTTTTTTGGTAATTGGAGAGTCTTCTCCACAACCTGCTCTTAATAAAGATAGCAAAAAATTAACAAAATGTCATATCTTTCCTCAGAATTCTTTGATTTTTTCTTAAAAGATTAAATATAAAAAAATTCTTAAAATATAGGTATTTTACCTAATCTTGCTGTAGTCCTACAAGGAAGAATGGGAGATAGGGAGATGGGGAGATGGGGAGAGTAATATCACTTTTCCAAAAGTATGATAGACTTAGGCGAAGAAGAGACAAGGAGGACAAGGAGGACAAGGGAGAAAAAGAGTGTATTTTATTTACTTATTACTTATTACTTATTACTTATTACTTAAATCAAGGATGGGGTGAATGGGAGAGATAAATAGATCATTTTATCCATTAGTATGACATACAGTGGTTAGGGGGAGACAAGGATGGACTTGGGAGATGGGTTTTGGGTTGGAAATGAGGAGATTTTAGATAGGTTTAAATCTATCATCATTAAAGACTTTCTTGGTATTAGGAATAATTTGTTAGTAATTTCATCGATCTTAATTACTTCTTTGCGACTTCCCAATGGAGAATTCCAACTTCCCCATCTAATCCTTCGATTATTAACAATATAATTTTGGAAATAAAAAGATTAGAGATTTTAGAGATTAAAGATTAAAACATTCAGCAATGGATCTACTAAAAACATAATCCAAAGGATATAATGACTTTCGACTTGTTATTTGATATTGAGGAGGAAACATGACTGATGATAACCTTATCCTCCGTAAAGAGATCATAGGTGCTCGCAGATTTAGCAATTACTGGTGGGCTTCTGTAGTCTCTATTGGTGGAATTGGTTTTCTCTTAGCAGGTATTTCCAGCTATTTTCATGTCAATTTACTAATTGTCACGAATCCTAGCGAGATACAATTTATACCTCAAGGAATTGCTTTATCTTTCTATGGTGTTGCGGGAACTCTCTTAGCTACATATTTATGGCTGACTATTATCTTGAATCTTGGTGGCGGTTATAATGAGTTTAATAAAGAAAAAGGCACAATTACGATCTTTCGCTGGGGATTCCTAGGGAAAAATCGCCGAATTGAGTTGAATTGCAAAATAGATGATGTTCAGGCCGTACGTGCAGAAATTTCTGAAGGCTTAAATCCTAAACGCTCTCTCTATTTACGTGTTCAAAAAATGCGGGATATTCCTTTAACTCGTGTTGGTGAACCTCTACCTTTATCTGAATTAGAAAATCAAGGTGCTCAATTAGCTCGTTTTTTGGAAGTTCCTCTTGAAGGTTTGTAAATTTTTTGTAAATTTTTTGGAAGTTTTTTGTATTTATCTGGTCAACTTTTTCTAAACTTTTGTAATTTATAATGAATTTGACCCCAAATCTATATGGCAAAACGTCACTATAATATAAGTGGTTAGATTATCATCATTGATTAGATTTTCTCTTAAATATTGGTGAAAGTTTCTATTTCTTGATGATATGCCAAAAACCATTCTCAAACCATATTTAGTTTCCATGGATTACTTCCTATGGGCAAGTTAAATTTATTAACAAATGTAATCGTAAACTCAATGTCATCATCACAATGAGGATTCAAAAATAATGAAACGTTGGTTAAGTTCTCTATTTTTAATAATTTTTATCTCTACTTTTGCTTTAGGGGGATGCTCAAATATTGAAGCTTCTGACTCTCAAACCAGTTCAAGAGATAACCTTATTTCAGAAAATCGTGAAATAACTCCAGCACAAAGCTTACCAACATTGGATGGAAAAGCTACTGTGAAACTGAAAGTTAATGGAGAAGATATTTTAGTTGAAGTGGATGGAGAAAATGCCCCATTTACCGCAGGAAATTTTGTAGATTTAGTCGATCGTGGTTTTTATAATGGATTAACTTTTCATCGCGTAGTTAAGCAACCTGAGCCTTTTGTGGTTCAAGGTGGTGATCCTCAAGGCAACGGAAGAGGAGGTTTTATTGATCCTGAAACTAAACAACGCCGCTTTATTCCTTTAGAAATTAAGCCAGAAGGTGAAGAAGAGCCAGTTTATAGTAAAACTTTACAACAAGCTGGTATAACTCAAGATCCTGTTCTCAAACATACTAAAGGTGCTATCGCTATGGCTCGATCGACAGTGCCAGATTCTGCATCTTCTCAATTTTATTTTGCTTTAGATGATTTAGGTTTTCTCGATGGTAACTATGCTGTTTTTGGTTATGTTACTGAAGGCATTGATGTAATAGATGAAATTAATCAAGGTGATACTATCGAATCTGCTGAAGTAATTTCAGGATTGGAAAATCTTCTAAAGAATTAAGTAACATTATCTAGGAAAATATTTATGTCAAATCTTCCAATACTTGAAGGAAAAGCAACTATTGAATTTAAAATCAATGGCTCTACTGTAGCAATTGAAGTAGATGGAGAAAATGCTCCTATTACTGCTGGTAACTTTGTGGATTTAGTTGACCGTAAATTCTACGATGGCTTAACTTTTCACCGAGTAGTTAAACAACCTCAGCCTTTTGTTGCTCAAGGAGGAGATCCTAAAGGCAATGGAACTGGTGGTTTTGTGGATCCTGATACCAATCAACCTCGGAATATTCCTTTGGAAATTAAGCCCATTGGTGCTGATGAACCTGTTTATAGCAAAACTTTGCCTCAAGCTGGCATCTCTCAACCTCCTATCTTACAACATACTAAAGGAGCCGTAGCTATGGCTCGTGCTCAACCCCCTGATTCGGCTTCTTCTCAGTTTTACTTTGCTTTAGCTGATTTAGATTTTCTTAATGGTAATTATGCTGTTTTTGGTTATGTTACTGAAGGAATGGATGTGGTAGAGAATATTAAGGAAGGGGATAAAATTGAATCTGTTCAAATAACTTCTGGTTTAGATGGTTTGAAAAAATAATATATTGAAATATTTATTTCCTATTTGAGGATGAGAGTTGATCCCATAAATATGGTAAAAAACTTAATCTCTAATATCCCTTAACTGAAGAAATTTAACTCCTACTTAAAATATTGTATTTTAAATTATTGATTAGGTTGAATTTCTGATAATTTTTCTCTAAATTATCTAAAAAAAATAGCTATATAATTAGGAATTGGAATCAGAAATTTTGTGGAAGTTGTAGTAACTGGAATCGGTTTACTTTCATCTTTAGGGGATTTAGATTCAACTTGGCAGGCTTTACAATCTCAAAAGTCTGGAATTAAACTTCATCAACCTTTTTCCCAATTTCCTCCCTTACCTCTGGCTCTCATTGGGGAGATACCAAGAACTTTAAGTTCTCTTACTAAGCAACTTGTGGCTGATGCCATCCTTGATGCTGGATTGGTGTCTCCTCTTTGTGATGTTGGTGTCGTGGTTGGTTCTTCTCGTGGCAATCAAGCTGCATGGGAATTGTTGACCAGAAATAATCAATCTGAATTTAATGATATTACTGGTAATTGGTTGGATACTCTTCCCCATCAAGCAGCTATTGTGGCAGCTAATCTGGTTGGAGCTACTGGTTTTGTATTAGCTCCTATGGCCGCTTGTGCTACGGGAATCTGGGCTATTGCTAGAGGTTTTGATTTGATTCAACAGGGTTTATATGACAGGGTGATTGTGGGTGGAGTGGAGGCTCCCATTACAAGGTTAACTCTGGCAGGTTTTCAAAAGATTGGAGCTATGGCTAAAACTGGTTGTTATCCTTTTGATCGATTTCGAGAAGGATTGGTTTTAGGTGAAGGAGGTGCGGTTTTGGTTTTGGAGTCTGCATCTTTAGCTCGAACCAGAGGTGCTTCTATTTATGGACAGGTTTTGGGTTTTGGTTTTAGTTGTGATGCTACTCATATTACTGCGCCGGAGGATTCGGGTAAAATGGCTAAGGTTGCTTTTAGGCAATGTTTAACCCGTAGTTGTATTTCTTCTGAAGAGGTTGATTATATTCATCCTCATGGTACTGGTACTAAGCTTAATGATAAGCGAGAGGCTATGTTGATTGAATCTCTCTTTCCAAATACTTTTGTGAGTTCTACTAAAGGCTCAACTGGTCATACTTTAGGGGCTTCTGGAGTGTTAGGTGCTGCTTTTTGTTTGATGGCTTTGAAAAATCAAGAGTTACCTCCTAATGTGGGATTGCATTTTTTTGATTTTGATCTAAATTTTGTTACTCATTTTCAAAAGAGTGCGGTAGAAAAAGTGCTTTGTTGTAGTTTTGGTTTTGGTGGTCAAAATGCTGTTATGGCTTTAGGTAAATATTCTAAGTAGATTTGTAAATATATTTAGAGTAAAATATGTATATGATAAAAATCTGTAAAGAAGGAAATAATTTAATATTCTCCTTGATATTTTTATATATTATTCAATTTAATGCTTGAATAGGCTAACTAATTTTGGGGATAATGACTGGAAAATTAAGGCGTTATTTGCCATAATAAGCAAGATTACTCTTTAAATATCCCATTATCTTCAATTTATCAAAATTTAGAAAATCAATACCATGAACGAATTAAATAAATCTGAAATCCGTGAAAGAATTGGTAACATCGATCAAATTAGAGATATTCTCTTTGGTTCCTATTTACGAGAATATAATAATCGCTTAGAACAATTGGAAAAAAATATTTCAGCTTTGCAACAAGAAATTAGAGTGCAAACTGATGATATTAAACAAGTTTTGAGTAGTGAAATTCAAGGTGTGGTGGATGGTTTTGAGAAAAAATTTAAGTCTTTGACTTTAAAAGATGAACAGGAAAAATTTGATTTAACTCAAAAAATTGAAACCCTTAATAAACGATTGGGAAATAATGCTGATGAAATTAAAAATTCTGTCTTTAAAGAACTTAAGATGGAAGTAGAAAATTTTGATAAAAAACTAAAATTAATTATTCAAAAAGATGATGAGGAAAAAGTTGATCTTCGTCAACAAATCGATCGTCTTAATAAGCGTTTAACTACTAATATTCAAACTCTTGATCAAGCTATTGAAAAGGAAACTTCTTCTTTACGTGAGGATTTAATGTCTTCTCGATCAAAAATTGAAGATGATGTTTTAACTTTAAAAAACCAAGTATTGGAAGAATTAGAAACACGATTTAGTATGCTTGCTAATTCTAAAATAGCACGAGATGATATTGCAGAATTACTATTTGAATTAGGTTTAAGATTAAAAGGAACGGAGTTTGTAACTAAATTACAAGAAGCTGGTGATTCTCAAGAATCAAATAGTTATAATATTTTGCCGGAATAAGGTTTTTAAGTTCTAAAAATAGAAGAAATTTATCAAAAAAAATAAAATAGATAATGCCTTAATCTAGGTTGATTACAAAATTCTATTAATAATATTTATTTCTAAATATAGTTCTAATTCTAATTTTTCTCTGAATAAGTAAAATTAATACCTAAGTTTGTTAGTTATTATCTAAAACTAATCAAAAATTATTCAGGATTTATTAGCTATTTAGAGCTATTAAAATGATTTATTACTTTCAAATTTTCCTGTATAAGAAAGCATTATACTGATTTGTCTTTAAGGTTGATACAGTTGAAAATCTTAAATTTACTATAAATAACGGAAATTTATTTTCCTTATACCAAATTTCTAAAAAGATGATAGAGTTAAAGCTCTCTTTTCCCTGCTGATTCCCTGTCCAAAACCCATCTTCCTTGTCCCCCTTGTCTCCCCCTAACCATTGTATATCATGCTTTTGGAAAAATGATATTACTCTCTGGTATTCCAAGGATAATCTCTATCTCCCATTCTTCCTATCCTCCCCATCCAAGATTTAAGTAATAAGTAATTAAGATACACTCTTTTTCTCCCATTCTCCCCACTCCTCCCATTCTCCCCATTCTCCCCATTCTCAAAAAAACCATTTTCCCCATTCTCAAAAAAACCATTCTCCTATTCTTCATTTTTATCACGATAAAAAAATTCTGAAACTAGATTCGGCAATCATACTGATTTTTAAAGTTTATTTTAAGTGGACAAAATTTATAAAAATACTGGTCAATTTCTCAAAAAAAGTGCTAATCTGACCAAAGTTAAGAAATGTAAATTTTTAACGAGAAATGTAATTTTGTAAGACAAAATAGCCATTAAATTAATAAAAATTTTAGAATTCAATAAGTCAAGCTAATTGACAATAGGAGCAAAATTAATGACAGGAAAAATTGGAAAAATTGCTAAATATACTACTTTATTAGGAACAACAATTTTAATATTTACTACCTCAAGTACTAAAATTGCTTCTGAAACTCGATCTAATGAGGAGACAAATTTATCTGGAAATAAATCAATAATCGAAAATTCAACTGTTGAAATAGCTAAGGTTTATTCCCATCAATGGTTAGGGAAAAATGTCACTACTCTTCAGGTCAAAAATATCCCTATTTTTACTTTTATTGGTGATCCCATAGATTCTATTAATAATGGTAATACTCAAGAAATCTCTTTGAAAAGAGCCAGAATTGTAGCGGATAAAATTAATCAAATTAATCTGGAAAACTTCGATGCTCAAGAAATTATTGTAAGTTGGGATGCTATTGATAAATCATATAATATTCTCATTGGCGATGGAGAATTAATCAGCATCAATGAAAAGACAGTATTACCAGACACAACCAATGACTTAGCAATAGATGCTTTACAAGCTACAAATAGGTTACGAAGATTATTAGGTGGAGCAAAACCTTTAGCAGAAATCCATAATATGCCTGAAAATTATCATCAATCTGTGGCTACTGTTGTAAAACCGACAATTAATCCACCGACTAAAGCTATTAGAGCATATCAAGGCATGGCATCTTGGTATGGGCCAAAATTTCATGGTCGTTTGACGGCTAATGGAGAACGATATAATCAATATGCTTTAACTGCGGCTCATCGTAGTTTACCTTTTGGTACAAGAGTACGGGTTACTAATCTAAATAATGGTCGCTCTATTGTGGTGAGAATTAACGATCGTGGTCCTTTTATTGGGGGTAGAATTATCGATCTTTCCTTAAATGCTGCGAAAAGAATTGGGATGTATCACTCTGGACTTGCACAAGTAAAGGTTGAGATTTTAGAAGATTAATCAATAAAAAAACTAAAGTAAAACTCTAGAATTCAAAGCTTTTGGGTTTTTAATTGTACTTTGTCAATGTATTAATAGCTATAGAAAATGGATTTTGATATTAGTTTTATAAAATTAAATGAAATAAAGAAATTTTGTTAATTGCAAATAAGTATCAATTTTGACAAGCTTTAACTGGTAATATAATCATTTGTTATCAATCAAATCCAGAATCTAAGGATCAAAGCAAGAAACAATTGAAGAACAATCATTCTCAATATTCCTGATTTAATAAAGGTAGAGATTAGAATTTTTTTTAACCTCTTCTAAAGTATTTAGAATAATGAAAATAATCAAAAAAATAAGCTAGTGTAACTATACTATTGTTTTCTCAAAATTCTTAGTCCCAGAGTTATAAACATCGTAAAATTTAGCTTTTAAATTGGAATTAGAGGCAAATCTAAAAAAAAAATTAAAATCATTGGGCAAAAAATTTTTCTTAGCTATATTAAAAATAATTCTCAATAAATTGAGAAAATTGAATCAAATAACTAATGAAAAAATTGGAGGCTAACTCTTGCAAACATATACCAATCCCAATGTAAAATACGACTGG
>JANQIW010000097.1 GCA_028281945.1 Prochloraceae cyanobacterium PL24a_bin.78 | reverse complement strand
TATAAGTATTCCCGAAACCACCACTACCTAAAATATCTTCTATAATATACTTGCCATTCTTTAGCTGAGTGCCTATCTTCCAAACCATTGTAAAATATACTTTCTAGCCTTATTTTTATTTCTATTATACCCTAAAGCTAATACTTATTAACCATTAACTCTAGAAAAAAAAGGACTTATTCAGTAAGCCCTAATTATCATTTAATTCAATCTTGAGTGATACTATTAACTAGTAAAGTATAAATATTCTTCAACAAACTAGATAAATAAGACTCCTAAATACCTTCTCACAACCACAAAACATATAAAATCAATAACGAATCCGAGGATCGATATAAGCATTAATAATATCAATAGCGATACTAATAACAACAACAATAGAACCAAAAAACACCATAATCCCTTGAACAGTAGAATAATCTCGCTCACCAATAGCATTAGAAAAAGCAAAACCCAAACCAGGCCAAGAAAAAGTAACCTCAGTCAAAACCGCACCACCCAACAAAGCAGCAAAAGTTAAACCCAAAACAGTAATCACAGGAATAAGAGCATTTTTCAGAGCATGAGCCAACAAAATACGGCCTTCCTTAATACCCCTCGCTCTCGCTGCCTCCACATAATCAGCCTGAAGAGTCTGCTTGAGATTCACCCGAACAATGCGCTCAAAAATTCCACTCAAAAGGAAACCCAAAGTCAGACTAGGCAAAGCCAAATGATGGACAGAAACTAAAAACTTATCTAAACTTCCCTCCAAAATACTATCGATAGTATATAAACCAGTAAAACTATTAGGAACAAAAATAGAATTAAAACGTTGAGCAGTAGGAAACCAACCTAAATTTACAGAGAAAATCAACTGTAAAATCATCCCAACCCAATAAACCGGCAAAGCATAAGTAATAATCCCAAATAATCGACCACTCACATCAAAAACCGTATTAGGACGAGAAGCACTAAAAATACCGATACTAGTCCCCACCACGATCGCCACAAACATACCACATAAAGAAAGTTCCAAAGTAGCCGGAAAATGATCTCGAATAATATCCACCACAGGCAAACCTCGACTTGTATAGGAGTTACCTAAATCCAAGCGTAACAAACTTAAGATATAATTAAGATATTGAATGATGAGAGGATCATTTAACCCCAATTGGCGACGTAAATCCTCTTTAGCCTCCTGACTCGCTCGTGCCCCCAAAATGGCATCAGCAGGATCTCCTGGAGTTGCCCGTAATAGGAGAAATACTAATGTAGTAATAGTCCATAACATAATGGGAGCTAACATTAAACGGGCGAAAATGTAATATTGAATAGCTTTAGTACGAGACATTATTTTTAATTAATTAAATTAATGAACAAATTAATGGACAAATTAATGGACAACAAACAATTGACAAAACACAAGTTAGAATTGGAGGATTGACAATTAATAATATTCAAGGACCATTGATAAATGTTTTACCTAGTTTAACAGTTCCAAATTGCCAAACATTACTATGATAAATTACAGAAATTTTTGATAGTAAAAACCCAAAACTAAAAAGCTCAATAACCACTTAAAATACTATATTTAATCAAATTATGAAATCAGAAAAACTGTACGAAGGAAAAGCAAAAATCCTTTATCCAACCGAATCCCAAGAAATTTTACTAACATATTTTAAAGACGATGCCACCGCTTTTAATGCTCAAAAAAAAGGGCAAATTAAAGGAAAAGGAGAAATCAATTGCACCATCTCAGCAGCATTATTTGAAATGTTAGGTCAATTAGGAATTCCAACCCATTATATCGATCGACCAGCCCCAAATCAGATGAGAGTAAAAGCAGTAAAAATATTACCAATCGAAGTAGTAGTAAGAAATATTGCCGCAGGAAGCTTGTGTCGTCAAACAGGATTACCAGAAGGAAAAGAATTACCTCAACCTCTAGTAGAATTTTACTTTAAAAAAGACGAATTACAAGATCCACTCCTAACGGACGATCGACTATTTTTGTTAGAATTAGCCACACCCAATCAACTAGAAGAGATTAAAAACATGGCAAAAGCAATAAACAAACACTTACAAGAATTTTTCCAAGACTGTAATATCATCCTAGTTGATTTCAAATTAGAATTTGGAATAGATCACACAGGAAAAATCATCTTAGCAGATGAAATCAGTCCAGATACTTGTCGTTTGTGGGATGCAATGGAAGGAGATGCCACCGCCAAGATCCTTGATAAAGATAGATTTCGTCGAGATTTAGGAAATGTAGAATCAGCATATCAGGAAGTACAACAAAGAATTCTAAGCCAAATGGCCAAAAATAAGGAACAATCTTAAAGAAAGAATCGTTTATTAAATAACAAACCTAAACCTAAAAATTTTTTGAAGTGGTGTGTGGAAGTCCTAAAAAAAATGAAAAATATCTCATCTTTATCTCCCATCTTAATGGGAATTATGTTAGCTACAACAACCTTAAGTGTAGGAAAACCAGCAATAGGAGAAACAATTGAAGAAACAATTGAACCCTCATTAAAAGTTGGAAACTTCATCGAAGAAATGAAAGTAGCTCAATTTCAAATTCCAGATTCCAATGAAAATGACAACCGATCGCGAGAACCGCGAGTTTTAGTCGCCCAAATTGAAGTACAAGGAGCTAACCCAGAACTTGAGGATCTAATATTTAATACCATTAGTACTCAAGCGGGACAAACCACAAGTCGTAGCCTTTTACAAGAAGATATAAATGCTATTTTTGCCACAGGATTCTTCCGTAACGTTAGTGTAACACCAGAAGATACACCATTAGGGGTAAGAATTACTTTTGTAGTAGAACAAAATCCCATTTTACAAAAAGTAGAAGTAGACACCTTAACAGGAGAAGATACGGAAAGAGTATTACCTGAAACTGTAGTACAGGAAATATTTGAAGAAAACTATGGAGAAATTCTTAACTTAAGAGAATTACAAGAAGGAGTTCAATCAATCAACCAATGGTATTCAGACAATGGCTATGATTTAGCCCAAGTCGTAGGTTCACCACAAGTAGGACAAGACGGAATCGTAACCTTAAACATAGCAGAAGGTGTGATTGAGGATATTCAAGTTAGATATTTTGATGAAGAAGACGAAGAATTAGAGGAAGGAAGAACTCGTCCATTTATTGTTACAAGAGAAGTACAATTAAAACCAGGAAATGTCTTTAATAGTCGTACAGCCCAAAGAGATTTACAAAGAGTTTTTGGATTAGGTTTATTTGAAGACGTAAGACTGTCATTTGCCCCAGGAAACGATCCCAGTAAAGTAATTGTCACCGTAGATGTAGTTGAAGATAATGCAGGATCCATTGCTGCAGGTGCAGGTGTTAGCTCTAATAGTGGGATTTTTGGGACACTCAGCTATCAACAACAAAACATCGGAGGGAATAATCAAACCTTATCAACAGAAATTCAATTAGGAACTAGAGAATTATTATTTGATGTTGGTTTTACCGATCCATGGATTGGAGAAGATCCAAAACGTACTTCTTATACCGTCAATGCCTTTCGTCGTCGTTCTATCTCATTAGTTTTTGATGGTGATGATACAGAAGATATTGAAACAGAAGATGGGAATGATAGTCCTCGTGTAACTCGTACAGGAGCCGGTATTAGCTTTGCTAGGCCATTAGCAAAAGATCCCTTTAGTAGACCAACTTGGCGAGTCTCAACAGGATTTCAGTATCAAAATGTCAGGATTGTTAATGCCGATGGAGATCTTTCTCCCATATCAGCAGCAGACGACGGCTCAATTGACTTAGCTTTTAGTGATGATGGAACAGACGATTTATTTATCTTTAGAATTGGAGCAAGTAGAGATCTCAGAGATAATCCCATTCAACCCACTAGTGGCTCAGCTTTACGATTAGGATTAGATCAAACAGCCCCCATTGGTGGAGGAAGCATCTTTTTTAATCGAATTCGTGCCAGTTATAGTTATTATATTCCCGTGAGTTTCATTAATTTTAGTTTTACTGAAGGTCCTCAAGCACTAGCTTTTAATGTTCAAGGAGGAACTGTATTTGGAGATTTACCTCCTTATGAAGCCTTTATTCTCGGAGGTACTAGCTCTGTTAGAGGATTTGGAGAGGGGGAACTTAGTAGTGGAAGAACCTTTGTACAGGCTACCGCTGAATACCGTTTTCCCATTATTTCTGTAGTTGGTGGGGCATTATTTTTTGATTATGGTAGTACTCTTGGAACTGATACGGATGTCCCTGGGGATCCAGCCATTCTTCGGGATCTTCCAGGGAGTGGTTTCGGTTATGGTTTAGGAGTTAGAATACAATCTCCTTTAGGTCCAATTCGAGTTGATTTTGGTATTTCTGATGATGGAGAAGAAATGATCCACTTTGGAATTGGGGAGAAATTTTAAGTATGATTTATTATTAATTCAAAAGAGATCCAGCTTTTGAATTACTTGATAAATTAGCTTTTATCTAATTGCCAAACTGGGTTTAACAATTGCTGGCACAATACGTTGACAAGACATTCTCCCACCACCAATATTTCTGGCAACAGGACCAATTTGTAAAGCAGCTAAACCACCCATAATAAAAAAGTTAGACTTGGGAAGACGTAAATGTTCATCTAGTACAGGCAAACCGTTAACTATTTCTGTTGGATAAGCATTGAGTACCTCTTGTACTAAAGGATACTCTTTGATATTAAATCTTGTACCAGTAGCCAACCAGATCCGATTAAATTGATATTTATTTCCATCGTGACAATAAACCTGCCAGAGATTATTTTGCCATTGTACATTACTAACTTGACAGCATTCATTGATTATCATTGTGCCAAGGGATCCTAACTTTCTTAATTGCAGTATCATTTCAGGAGTCATTGAACCACCATTACGAGCTTCCTGAATTTGCTGATAACGGACAGACCAATCAGTTTCGGCGTGAAAGTCTTTGAGATATTTTGGTCCTAACCAACCCGGATCCGTATCAAAGACTCTTGATTGTAACTGTTTTCTCGTCATTAAAGTAACAGTCGCCCCTAGGTTGATGGCACCTTTGGCTAAATGTCCGCTAGTTAAGCCACCACCAATGATTAAAATCCTTTCTCCTGTTATGTTAAGTTTGTTTAAATTTACCTGTTGAGAATGACACAATCTATCCAAGGGGTAATCGGAAGTAATCTTCTCTACCCAATGAGGAACTTGAACTTGACTATTACCTGTAGCGATTACTACTCTACGGGCAATAATAGTTTCCACTGTATCTAAAACCAATTGAAATCGGGAAGACAAACCACGTTTAATCGGTAAAATCTGGATAACTTTAGCTGGATAAACCTTATCTGCTAACTTCCAGCGACGAATTACTTCATTACAGAAATCATCAAATAGTTTTGTACCAGGTCTATCATAGGGAGGAAACAATTCATGATGCCGATGTTCGGCAAAATTTCTTAATTGATGGGGATTGGGATCCGGGTGATGAACTGCGGGGGAGCGCAAATAAGGAATTTGTTGGGCAGCAAATTGTTGTTGCCATTGAGTCAGCCAAGTTTGAGTAGAATCGAAAACCAAGAATTTATGGTAATACTTCTCGCTTTTTTGTAATAGGGAGGTGGTTAAAGTAAGAGATTGAACTCCAGCCCCAATAATTGCTAGATCTATATAGTTAGGTAATTTCACTTGCTAAAAAAAATGAGAATGATTATCATAATCATGATATAATTATAAACAGCATTATAACGAGTTTCTAACTAGATTCCATGACCTCTAATATCAAAAATCTCTCCTTATTCCATCGCCCTCTTCGTCTCCGTCGCACCCCATCTTTGCGTCGTATGGTTAGGGAAACCCAATTAACACTTAATGATCTAATTTATCCCATGTTTGTCATGGAAGGAATCAACCAGCAGGAAGAAATCCCATCCATGCCAGGAATCTATCGCTATTCCCTTGATTTACTCCTCAAAGAAATAGCAGATGTTGCTAATTTGGGAATAAATGCCATGGCACTTTTTCCTCTCATTTCTAAAGAAAAGAAAGATAACGCAGGAACAGAAAGCTATAACTCAGATGGCTTAGTACAGCGCACTGTCAGAGCAATTAAACAAGAAATTCCTGAAATTACTGTTATTACTGATGTAGCACTTGATCCTTTTTCTATCTATGGTCATGATGGCATCGTTGAAGACGGCAAAATTCTCAATGATGAAACAGTAGAAGTATTAGTAAAACAAGCAGTCTCCCAAGCAGAAGCAGGAGCAGACATAGTAGCCCCTTCTGATATGATGGATGGTAGAGTGGGAGCAATTCGTCGTGGTTTAGATGCTGCTGGTTATTTTGATGTTGGTATCCTAGCTTATTCAGCTAAATACGCTTCAGCTTATTATGGTCCTTTCCGTGATGCTTTAGAATCTGCCCCCCAATTTGGCGACAAACAAACCTATCAAATGGATCCTGCTAATAGTCGAGAAGCGATTAAAGAAGTAGCCTTGGATATAACTGAAGGTGCCGATATGGTTATGGTAAAACCAGCTTTAGCTTATTTAGATATTATTGGTCGTATCAAGAAATATACCAACTTACCTGTTGCTGCTTATAATGTTAGTGGGGAATATGCCATGGTTAAAGCTGCTGCACAGCAAGGTTGGATTGATGAAAAGCAAGTAATTCTAGAAACCCTTACCAGTATGAAACGGGCAGGGGCGGATTTGATTTTGACTTATTTTGCCAAACAAGTAGCATTGATGTTCCAGTAAAAAACTTAAAATTTTTCAAGCACATTTAAAAATTAGAAACATAAAATGATTATTGCCATAGTTAGTCCCCCTGGTGCGGGGAAAACCCACTGGATTCGTCAACAAATAGGCCAAACCAATAAACCTGTAGGCTATTTCAGCCCAAAAACCGATTCCATCCCTATCGATGCAATTTATCTCCAAAGTGAATACCCTCAACTAAAGGTTTATCAGACAGGAGAAGAATGGGAATTAGACAAAACCATTACTTATGTTGAAATTCCTTGGTATTTGAATTTAGCAGGAATCGAACCTTTACTGCAAACTTTGAAGTGCCATCGAGTAGCCATAATTCCAGAAGATACAAATAGTAAAGAATTAAAGAATTGGGCGGATGAAATTATTCCCGGAGATTGCATCACTCAGGAAATTACAGCCTTACAGATTTATCGGGGAGTTTTGACAGGGGAAATTTTAGATTTTGATAGCTTAGCTACTTTTTGGCTAGAACTTACCCAAGGTGCTTATGGTGAGGTGGTTCGGGCAAAAGGAATCTTCGATTTAGTGGATGGACAAATTTATTATGGTGATTTTAGATTGGGGAAATCTGAATTAGAATTTAAAGCCTTAAATTTACCTCGTTGGTTAAATGGTAAACCAGATCGCAAGAGTGGTTTTGAAATAGTGGGTAGGAACTTAGATAAAGCTGAAATTGCTCAAACAGTCGAAGATTGCTGCGTTCCTGAATCAGCAATTAATTATTACCAACAACAAGTAAAAGAAAGTTTAGAAATAGAACCAGAGGTGGAAGTAGTATGAAAATAGCAGTAATGTCCTGTCTTCATGGCAATTATGCAGCTTTAGATGCAGTTTTACTAGATATTGACCGACAAAAAGCAGAAAAAATTTATTGTCTTGGGGATCTAGTGGGTTATGGTCCTTATCCCAATGCAGTAGTCGAACAAATTCGTTCTTTAGATATTCCCACTGTACAGGGTTGTTGGGATGAAGATATTGTGGAAGGACTCAACGCCTGTGAATGTAGTTATCCTTCTCTGTTGGCTGAAAAGAGAGGTAAACTTGCCCACGAATGGACCAACAAGAAAGTCCATCCGGAAGTGAGAGAATATTTAGCACAACTACCCCATACCTATAAAGAAGATAATCTCTGTTTCGTACATGGTAGCCCTAATAGCAATCACGAATATTTGTTGCCGGAAATGGATGCTTTTACTGCTTTAGAACGAGTTCTCTCCAGCGATGCAGATATATTATTTTGTGGACATACCCACATTCCCTATGTCCGCACCCTAGATTCTGGACAATTACAGGTTAAAGTTCGCCAACCCAGTAAAAATGAAGAACCAACCATAAGTTTTAATAGTCCCCTAAAACGCATTATCAATGTTGGGTCTGTAGGTGAACCCCGTCATGGTCGTCCAAATGCTACCTATGTTATCTATGACACAGAGACAGATGTAGTAAATTTGCGGGAAGTAGAGTATGACTATCAAACAACCTGCGCTGCCATTTTAGATGCTGGTTTACCGCCGATTTTTGCTTGGCGTTTGGCTAGGGGTTTAGAATTTGCTGAAAAGGCGGATGATCCGACTCATGTGTGTATGAAGTAAATTATATTACTTAACTTAAATATTTAAATTGAAAATCAATGTGGGCAATTTTAAGCGGAATTGAAGGAAATATTGCAGCTTACGAAGCAGTGTTGGCAGATATCAAACGCCAAGGCGTTAAGGTAGAAGCATTGTATATTTTGGGTGATATGGTAGCACCTAACCAAGATAGCGAAACAGTAATTAAACGAATTCAAAACCCTTTACCTGGAGAATTAGAACCCCAAATATGTATCGGCTGGTGGGAAGAACAATGTTTTGCCTTACACGGTTTGGGTTCCACAGCAGAACCGACAGAATTAATTGATCTCTTTGGCAAAAAAACCGCTAAACTACTATGGGATTCTGTATCTGGCGAAACTGTACAGTGGTTACGCAAGTGTCATTTTGGTTTCTTGGAATTAGATTGTTTGTTAATTCACGGTAGCACCATTAGCGTCAGCGATGAGTTAAATCTCCAAACTCCACCCTGGCAAATGCTAGATCGTTTGCAAAGAGTTCAGGCAAATAATCTCTTTTGTGGTCGTTCGGGTCAAGTATTTGAATATCAATTACAAGGGGGTTTAGTTAATAGTTCGGTGGTGACTTTAGATCGCCAGCAACCTGTGGAAACAATTATTGCACCAAAAAAAAGAGTTGTGGGGGTGGGCAATGTAGGCAGAGAATCAGGAAAGGCTACTTATACCCTTTATAGTCCCTATAACGATCGCTTGGAGTTTAAGATAGTTTACTATGAACCGGATTTAGTATAATTTAATTTCTATCAACTTTCTAGAGTTCTTCAGCGGCCTTATCATACTAATGGATAAAATGATATCAAAAAGCATCCCCACCCTTGATCAAGAATGGGGAATTATTTTCATATTTAAGTTAAATAAAACTTATTTCCATTTCTGAGCAATAATTTCGGCTAAATCAACAACTCTTTGAGAATAACCCCACTCGTTATCATACCAAGCAACAATTTTCATCATATCTCCGTCCATAACCATCGTTAAACTACCATCAAAAGTAGAAGAACAATCAGTACCGCGATAATCACAAGAAACTAACTCAAGATCATTATACTCAATGATCCCTTTCATGTAAGTATTAGCTGCTTCCTTCATCACGTTATTAACTTCATCAGCAATAGTAGACTTTTCAACTTGTGCAACTAAATCCACAATAGAAACATTAGGAGTAGGTACACGTAAAGCAATACCATTAAGCTTACCCTTCATTTCTGGAATTACTAAAGCAACAGCCTTAGCCGCACCAGTAGAAGTAGGAACAATATTGATAGCTGCCGCTCTAGCACGACGTAAATCTCTGTGGCTAGCATCAAGTAAACGTTGATCCCCAGTGTAACTGTGGGTGGTTGTCATTGTTCCTTTGATAATACCAAACTTTTCATGAAGAACTTTAACAATTGGAGCTAAACAGTTAGTTGTACAACTAGCATTACTGATTACTTCATCTTTATCGTGTTCGTAATCTTGATGATTCACACCAACTACATAAGTTCCCACATTCTCTCCTTTTCCAGGAGCCGTAATCATAACTTTCTTAGCACCTGCTTGTATATGCTTGGAAGCACCTTCGTAATCACGAAATACACCTGTTGCTTCGATCACTAAATCAACATTCCATTCTTTCCAAGGCAAATTTAAAGGATTACGATCGCAAACACACTTAATAGTTTTACCATTTACAATAATAGAATTGGCATCTGAAGAAATATCAGCATCCAATTTTCCTAACATGGAATCGTATTTTAGGAGGTGAGCATTAGTTTTAGGATCAGAAGTATCGTTAATTCCAACTACTTCAAGTTGACTATTTTCCCGTCCTAACCAACATCTTAAAAAGTTACGTCCAATACGTCCAAAACCGTTGATTGCTACTCTAATCACTATTTATGGCTCCTCTATGTTTTAATTAAATAGATTAATTTTTTCTTAATAAATCCAATCATATCCTAAAGGTAGTGCAATCCGATCTCCAATTTGAGAAATTTTTCTGGGCAAAAGCTATCAAGGTTGACAAAAATAAAAGTTCCAAGATAAGTATATGTATGGATTATAGGAAATCTTAGCAATTCTCTTGAACTCTCTATCTTTCGATGAAACAACAAAAATGATACTATCAAAAGAAAATTTTCAAGGAATTTTACCAAGATGATTCAAGCAAGATTATGATGGTGGTGTTTAAGGAGATACTACAGTGATGATGATTGATTTAAGTGGAAGACCATTCCATTTTATTGGTATTGGTGGCATTGGAATGTCAGGACTTGCCCACATTTTAGCTAAGCGTCAGTTACCTGTATCGGGTTCTGATCTTCGAGCAACCCATATTACCGAGGGTTTGCAAGATGTTGGAGTACATATTTTTACTTCTCAAGATCCAGCTAATTTTGATATCTATAAATATAATTCTAATTTAGAATCTAATAACCAATTACCTCAAGTAATATGTTCAACTGCTATTAATAATACTAATGCTGAATATCTTGCCGCTTTAGAGTTGGGGTGTCCAATTTTTCATCGCTCCGATCTTTTGGCTGCTTTAATTAAGGATTACGAAAGTATTGCGGTTTCTGGAACTCATGGTAAAACCACTACTAGTAGTTCTATCGGTTATATGCTACTTCAAGCAGGAATGGATCCTACCATTATTGTAGGAGGAGAAGTTGATGCTTGGGAAGGGAATGCCCGTTTAGGCTATGGTAAATATCTGGTGGCGGAAGCAGATGAATCCGATGGAAGTTTATTAAAACATTCACCAAAAATTGGCATTATAACTAATATAGAATTAGATCATCCCGATCGTTTTGAAAGTCTAGAAGAGTTAATAAACATTTTTCAAGTTTTTTCATCCCAATGTGAGTTAATTATAGGGTGTATAGACTGTGAAACTGTCGCACAAAAACTTAAACCCAATATAACTTATAGTATGGATCCAGAAAAAAATGCAGATTATACAGTAACAGATATTAGTTATAACCCTGAAGGAAGCTCCGCGGTTGTTTGGGAAAAAGGAAAAAAATTGGGAATAATTAATTTAAAACTTTTAGGAAAACATAACCTAAGTAATACTTTAGCCGTAATAGCTTCAGGAAGATTATTAAATCTAGAATTTGAACAAATAGCATCGGCAATGGCAACTTTCCAAGGGGCTAAACGTCGTTTTGAAGAGAGAGGAAAGTATAATAATATTACATTAATCGATGATTATGCCCACCATCCTAGTGAAATTAAAGCAACTTTATCAGCCGCTCGTCAAAGAGTTAGTAAATATGATGCTAAAAGAATTGTAGCTATTTTTCAGCCACATCGTTACAGTCGTACCCAAACCTTTATGAAAGAGTTTGGAGAATGCTGGCAAGATGCAGATTTGGTAGTGATAACTGATATTTATAGTGCAGGAGAGCCAAAAATTGATAATTTAAGTGGTAAAGATGTAGCCGATGAAATAAGTAATCATCATCACCATGTTATCTATCATCCTAGCTTACAATCTAACGAGACCTTCTTAAAAGAACTTCTAACTCCGGGGGATATGGCTTTGTTTTTAGGAGCAGGGAATCTTAACCAAGTTATTGATAAACTAATCCCAAGGAAATCCAATGGATAATTACAATCCCTAAATATTAATAAATATTAATCAGTAATAAAATTTAGGGAACTATTAAGATTATAAATTGGTCATCGTTATTAAGATATTAATTAATTTAAGAAAAACTCCTTATGACTTATACTCAACCTTTGGGACAGTTTTTTGAATATTGTTCGATAGATGATACTCAAAAACCTATTAAATTATCTGATATGGATTGCATAATTCGGCCCCAAGTATCTTTAGCTAAATACAGTACCTATAAAGTCGGTGGTGAAGCTCAATGGTATGTAGAACCAAAAAACTATCATGCTATAGACGCAACTTTTGAATGGTTCGCGAAACAAGATTTGCCATTGACTTTTTTAGGTGCAGGTTCCAATCTCTTAATTAGTGATGCTGGCATTCCAGGTTTAGTTTTAAATACTCGAAATCTCAAACATTGTTCTTTTGAGGCTCATACAGGGCAAATTACAGCGGCAGCAGGTGTACCGATTGCTAATTTAGCTAATGAAGCTGCTAAACGAGGTTGGCGGGGATTGGAATGGGCTATCGGTATTCCAGGAACCGTAGGAGGTGCAGTAGTTATGAATGCTGGTGCTCATCAAAATTGTTTAGCTGATGTACTAGTTAGTGCTACTATTTTAACTCCAGAAGGAGATATTGAAATTGTAACTCCTGAAGATCTTAATTATAGTTATCGAACTTCTTGCCTTCAAGGCTCAAAACGCTTGGTAATTGAAGCAACTTTACAATTACAAACCGGTTTTAGCAAAGCTGAAGTCATGGAGTTAACTAAGCAAAATCGTCAACAACGCATTCAATCTCAACCTTATGATAAACCTTCTTGCGGAAGTGTTTTTCGCAATCCAACACCCTATAAAGCAGGTAGGTTAATCGAGGAAATCGGATTAAAAGGTTTTCAAATCGGAGGAGCACAAGTTGCTCTCAAGCATGCTAATTTTATTCTCAACTGGGATAATGCTACAGCAGATGATATTTATCGCGTTATCCGTTATGTTCAAGAACAGGTAGAATATCGTTGGTCTATATCATTGAAACCAGAGGTTAAACTATTAGGTAAGTTTAATCCATAAATTGAAATTTACTAGACAAGAAAAAATTATGAACAAAGGAAAGGGTTTTGGATTCGGTTTAGGCAAAATGAAAGAACTCACTGAGGCTTTTAAAAAGGCTCAACAAGTTCAAGAAGGAGCTAAACAGCTTCAAGAAGAGTTGGAGCAAATGGAAATAGAAGGAAAAAGTCCTGATGGTTTGGTGAAAGTTATTCTTTCTGGTAATCAAGAACCACGAGGGGTGGAAATCTCTCCTGAAGCTCTAGAAAAGGCTGGTAGTGCACAAGCCCTTAGTGCTATGGTTACGGCTGCTATGACTGATGCTTATAATAAATCTACTGCTACTATGCGCGATCGAATGGAAGAATTGACTAGCGGTTTGAATTTACCTGGGATGTAATTCCTTGATTTACCTAAACCCTGCATTTGCGGGGTTCTCTAGAGTTAATGGGGAGATGGGGAGATGGGGAGATGGGGAGATGGGGAGATGGGGAGACTTGGGAGAAAAAAAGTGCATCTTATTTACTTATTACTTATTACTTGTTACTTATTACTTAAATCAAGGATGGGGAGAATGAATTTTTGTTAATTATCTTAAATGTAAAATCTTTAGATTATAGCATTATTTTTGATAATTCATCTAAGTAAACTCTTGAATAAAAGTGTCGGGGAAGTTTATCTTTATTTTATTGACTATATATTAAGTAATATATTTGACTATATAAAGCATAAGCTTAGGTATTAGGAAGAAAATAGTTTACGTATTTATATTGTTCCTAACCCTAAAATTTCAATTATTGTATTAGTTTTAATTTTAAATTGATAATGAAAAACACATTAAGACCATATTGGAAAGAAATATATCGCTTTGGTAAATTTATATGTTTATTCTTTTTATGTTTTTCTTTAGCTGTTGCTTGTAATAATAACCCAAGCACTACTGGAGATGGTTCAAATAATAGAACAAATAACGACCGAATTGCCATTGGCACTACTTTAAAAGTACGAACTTTAGATCCAGCCGATAGCTATGAACTATCTGGATTGAACATTATTTACAATGTTGGACAAAGTTTATATACTTATAAATTAGGTTCAACTAAATTACAACCTTTATTGGCACAAGAAATGCCTCAAATAAGTGATGATGGGTTAACTTATACCATCCCTTTACGTCAAGGAGTAAAATTTCACGATGGTACTCCTTTTAATGCAGAAGCGATGAAATTCTCTCTCCAACGTTTTAGGGATAATGGGGGTAAACCTTCATTTTTATTGTCAGATATTGACACCATAGAAGCAACAGAAGAATATTTACTTACCATTAAATTAAAACAACCTTTCGCTGCTTTTCAAGCTTTATTAGCATTTCCAGGAACTGCTGCTGTGTCTCCTAGTTCTTATGAATTAGGTGAGGGAAAGTTTGATCCCAATAAGTTAGTGGGCACGGGAAGATATAAGTTAGTTGATTTTAGTAGTAATGGTATTAGATTAGATGTTTTTGAGGATTATTGGGGAGATAAACCAGAAAATCAAGGGGTTGATATTCAAATATATCCGGGGAATTCGGCGAATTTATTTAATAGTTTTCGGACAAATGCTGTAGATGTGGCATATCAAACTTTCGATCCCGATCAAATTGAATCTTTAAGAAAAGACGCTCAAGAGGGTAAATGGCAAGATATTGAAGCACCGGGCACGGCAGTTAGTTTTATGTCTTTGAATCGTAACCAAAAACCTTTAGATAAATTAGAAGTCCGTCAGGCTATTGCTTCAATCGTAGATCGAAATTTACTTAATCAAAGAGCATTACAAGGGCAAGGAGAACCTATTTATAGTCTAATTCCCACTGCATTTGATGCTTATAAGCCAGTATTTAAAGAAAAATATGGCAATGTTAATGTAGAAAAAGCGAAACAATTATTATCTCAAGCCGGTTATTCAGCGGCAAATCCCATTACTGTTGAGATCTGGCATCCTTCGGGATCTAATATTCGAGCAATTGTGGCTGCTACTCTCAAAGCATTAGCAGAAAGACAATTGGATGGGGCGATCGAATTTGTGCCTAGTAGTGTGGAAGGTGCGACGGCTTTTGCTAATTTGGCGAAGGGAATTTATCCTAGCTTTTTGAGCGATTGGTATCCAGATTTTTTAGATGCTGATAATTATATTCAACCTTTTTTACAATGTAATGAAGGCAATTCTCAAGATGGTTGTCAGAAAGGAGGAGCGGCAACTCAGGGTTCTTTTTACTATAATGAGGAGATTAATCAATTAATTGATAAGCAAAGAAAGGAACAAGATCCAGAAAAACGACAAGAAATTTTTGGCAAAATACAGGAAATTTTAGCTAAAGATGTGCCTTATATTCCTTTATGGCAAACTAAAGATTATGCTTTTTCCCAGAATGGTATTACTGGTGTCACTATTAATCCTAGTCAGAACTTTCCTTTGTGGACAATTAAGCGAAATTAGTGAGAAAGATTTTGTTAGTGGGCGAATAGATTTCGCCTATGATTTTCTTGAATTAAGATATATTGAGAAAGCCCTAAGAATTAATTTCATATAATTCTGCCAAACCTCTTTTTGATGAAGTATAAATCAAGTGATAATTGTCATTTAACTCCTCCTTGATTGATTTCAAAAGCTCCTTATTTTTAGCATAAGATGCTCCCCAAAGTAATACATAGTCAATCTTTCCTTGAGTTTGATTGTATTCTATAATTTTTGGTGGTTCCGCAATTAACAAGGTTTGAGGGTTAATTTCAGAGCGAAATTTAATAGGAAAGTTATCCCTAGTTGATTGATAGTTGCCTAGGTTTATACTGTTTGTAGCCACTGCTATATATCCTGTTACATGGCCTATTCCTCTACGATTGCTAATAACTTCATCGTCAAAATTCAATCCTTTTTCAATCAAATTAAAGCTAATAATGGTAGAATTTTCTTTGACATAAGGAGTTACAGAAGTATATTCTTCTATAAAATTACTAATTTGGATACTTTTAAAAGCATTAAATATTAATAAAATAGTAAAGAGACTCATGCTAAAATATTTGATTAATAGTATAAATCTTTTCTGATGAATTTGATAGCCTAGCCAAACAACCATTAAAAAATATAAATATACACTTATTCTAATATTAAGATTCCCTCCTTGGGCAAAGTTATCTGGAGATAAAAAGTAAAGAATTAGACACAATAACCAAGACAATATTAATCCATCTTTATGCTCTATTTTTTTCTCTGTTGGGAATCTTTTTAGCTTTTTTTGCAAAATTATCATAAATAAGATGGATACAAATAAGATAAGTATCATCCCCATTATAATTTCAAGTGGAGAATATGACCATAAAAAGTAAAATCCTCCTAAAATTTTAAGTAGTTGAAAAAAAGTATCTCTCTCATATTCAGATGTTACCGCGTCAAAATCTAACAATGTTAATAGCAAACAGAGAATTCCAGGTAAAGCATAGAGAAGAATATTTGAATTTTGAGTAATAATTTTGAGAATTTTAGGAATTAACTTAATAGTAAATTTTTCTGTAACATAATATTTAATAAGAGTTGGATACAGAGAATAAGGATATAATATTACCAATGTCATAGCAAATGTAAAAGGATGGAATAAATATATCAGATTAAATAGGAAAAAGAAAATAATAGAGTTGGTAAATTGCCATTTATCTTGAAAATATAAATAATAAGCTATCGTTAAAAATGATAATTCTAAGCCAAATAAAAAACTATAAAAACCTGTATGCAATGGAAAATTATAAACTAAAGGTATTAATAAAAATCCAGCTATATTAATTTGGGTTTGATATAATTTACTTATAATTTTTCCTGTCAAAATAAATATTAAAATATATAAAAAAACGATAATTTTTTCCACAACAAAAGCAGGTAAATACTTAATCAATAGACTAGGCAATAAATAAAAAAGCCAATTAGTATGAATTAAAGTAGGATTTAACTCAAAATAATTAGAAAAAAAATCCTCTTGAGGATTAGCTAATAAAGAAGATAAAACATTAGCAATTTCAAGATGACTTGGACTATCTACAGCCGGAAAATATTTACTCACTAAAGCCGGAATAGTAGCAACTATAGCAATTATCAAAAAGATCTTATTTTCTCTCCTGAAGTTAATCATTATCCCCCTTGGCCTAAGTAATTTAAAATTATAGGAAGTTTATTAAAAGATAATACCTCAAAAATCAATGAAACTGATTATCCAGATTCCTTGTTATAACGAAGAGTTGATTTCATATAGTTCTGCTAAACCACGTTTTACTGAAGTATGAACCAAGTGATAATTATTATTTAACTGTTCCTTGATTGATTTCAAAAGCTCCTTATTGTTAGTATAAGATGCTCCCCAAAGTAATACATAGTCAATTCTACCTTTAGTTTGATTGTATTCTATAATCTTTGGTGGTTTAGCAATCAATAATGTTCTAGGATAAATTTCAGAGCGGAATTTAATAGGGAAATTCTTTCTAGTCGCTTGATAATTTCCAAGATGAATGCTATTTCTAGAAACAGCAATATATCCTGTGACTTGTCCAATACCTTTTCGATTAGTAATAACTCTATCTTCAAAATTTAGTCCTCGTTCAATAAGATTAAAACTTACAATCGTAGAATTTTCTTTGACATAGGGGCTTACAGAAATATATTCTTCAATTAAATTACTGATTTGTATGCTTTTAACAGAATTAAACAGAACTAATATTACAAATATAATGATACTTATAGCTTTAATAAAATTTTTCAGTCTTTTTTGATTGATTTCATAACCGATCCAAAGAACTATTAAAAAGTATATGTATACACTTGTTCTAATATTGATACTACCTCCACCACCAAAGGTTTCTGGAAATAAAAAGTAAAGAATTAAACAAAATAACAAAGCAAATATTAGACCATCTTGATTTCTAATTTGAAAGCTTTTAATTTTTTTCAACAAAAGAATAATAAATATACTGACTACAGTAATTATCAGAATTCTTCCTAACACAATTTCAAGATAATCGTATGACCAAAGAAAATGAAATCCTGCTAATATTCTAATTAACTGAATTAAACTTTCTCTTTTATTATCTGATTGTATTGATTCAGAATTCAAAACTGTCAAGAGCAAACATATAATTCCTGGGAACCCATATAAAGTTATACTAAAACTTTTGGCAATTATTTTAATATTTTTAGGGATTGAGTTGATTATATTTTTTTCTATAAAAAAAAATTTGATAATATCAAGGTACACAGAGTAAGAAAATAATATAATAATTGTCATTGCAAAAGGAAAAGGGTGCAATAAATATATAAGATTGAATAAACAAAAGAAAATGATAGAATTTTTCCCATGGAGTTGATCTTGATAATATAAATAATAAGCTATAGTAAAAAATGATAACTCTAAGCCAAATAAAAAACTATAAAAACCACCATGTAATGCAAAATTATAAATTATAGGAATCAATAAAAATCCTGCTATGTTTACTTTATTATTTAATTTGCCTATCAATTGACTCATTAAAACAAATATGATAAGATAAGAACAAACGATAAGTTTTTCTACAATAAAAGCTGGTAAGTATTTAATCAATAAAGTAGGCAATAAGTAAAAAAGCCAGTTAGTATTAATGAGAGTAGTATTTAACTCAAAATAATGAGAGAAAAAATCCTCTTGAGAATTAGGTAATAAATAAGATAAAGTATTAGCAATTTCAAGATGGCTTGGACTATCACCTGCTGGAAAATATTTACTTACTAAAGCCGGAATAGTAGCAACTATTGCAATTATCAAAAACATATTATTCTCTTTCTTAAGGTTAATCATAATATCTCACAGTATATGTCTTGGTAAAAATGGATAAATAATATAATATAAACAATGATATCTTAAAAATTAAGAAAAATCAATGAAACTGATTATCCAGATTCCTTGTTACAACGAAGAGGCAACTTTAGGTGTAACTTTATCTGAATTACCCCGGCAACTTCCTGGGATTGATACCATCCAATGGCTGATTATTAACGATGGTAGTATAGATGACACCGTAGAAGTGGCGAAAGCTTCTGGTGTAGATCACATTGTAAATTTCCATCGCAATCAAGGATTAGCCAAAGGATTTATGGCAGGAATCGAAGCTTGTTTAAAAGCCGGGGCGGATATTATCGTCAACACCGATGCAGACAATCAATATTGCGCCGATGATATTGGTAAACTAATCCAGCCTATTTTAGAAGGTAGGGCGGATATCGTAGTTGGCGCTAGGCCGATTCAACAAATTAAGCATTTTTCCCCTACCAAGAAATTCCTGCAAAATTTAGGTAGTTGGGTGGTAAGAATTGCCAGTAATACCAAAATTCCCGATGCGCCCAGTGGTTTTCGCGCTATAAGTAGGGATGCGGCGATGCAGCTGAATGTCTTTAGCCAATATACTTATACTTTAGAAACAATTATTCAAGCAGGGCAAAAGGATATGGCCATTACTTCTGTGCCCATTAGAACTAATGATTATCTGCGTCCATCACGATTAGTCAAGAGTATTCCTGCTTATATTCAGCGATCGATATTCACCATCATTCGCATTTTTATGACATATAAGCCCCTAAGATTTTTTACAATTTTGGGGAGTATACCTTTTACAATAGGATTGATATTGTGTTTTCGTTGGTTAATTCTTTTCTTTCTCGGTACTCCAAAATCTCATGTTCCTAGTTTAATCTTAGCTGCAATTACCATGGTGATAGGTTTTCAGTTATGGGTATTTGGTTTAGTAGCCGATCTCATGGCAGTGAATCGTAAACTATTAGAAGATATTCAGTTGAGATTGCGTCGCCGAGAAATCGAGGGAGCAAATAATCATGGAATTTCTAATTGGAAAAGCAACAGCGTTAAGGAAAGGTAATGAATAGAGATTTATTTGCTAGAAAAGCTTTAGGCCAAATTCCCAAAATCCTCACTCTTTTGGATCGCAATCCCCATAGCCCTACTTATGGATGTTTTGATCGTAGTTTCTGGCAGTATAAGGTGATTGATTTTCCAAGCGGTATGTCTCAGGAATTTGTCTTGCCTTTAGCTTTGGTTTACGATCTTGAGATTGATTCTAATCCTTATTATCGTAAACCCATGATTCGCCAGTGGGTGGAGGCTGGGATTCTCTATGGTGCGAAAACTGCCCATGGTGATGGTTCTTGTGATGATTATTTTCCCTTTGAAAGGGCCTTGGGTGCGGCGGCTTTTTCCCTATTAGCTGCCATAGATAGTTATATGATTTTGGGTTTGGATAATCCTATTATTCTCAATTTTTTCCAAAAAAGAGCAGATTGGTTAGCCCATCATCAAGAAAGTGGGAGGTTAACTAATCATCAAGCTTTGATTGTTTTATCTTTAGAGTTATTGTCAAGGCTATTAAAAACCGATCGCTGGAATACGAGCAAACAAAAAAGATTAGAAACTGTCTTGTCTTGGCAAAATCAGGAAGGATGGTTTCAAGAGTATGAAGGATTCGATCCGGGTTATCAAACCTTAACCATTTCTTGTTTAGCACGTATTTATGATTTGAATCCTAGTTCTCCTCTCAAAGATGCCATTGCTAAAGCGATTATTTTAACAACTTATTTTATTCATCCAGACGGTTCTTTTGGTGGTGAATATACCAGTCGCAATACTTATAACTTCTTTCCTCATGGTTTTGAGTTAGTTGGCAAATGGATGCCTGAAGCTTTGAGTATTAATGATCAATTTTTATTCGGCATAGGTAAAGGTTTATCTCCTTGCTATGCAGACGATCGCATTATTGGGCATCATACGTGGAATTATTTATTAGCTTGGCGAGATTTTGTATTCGATCGACCCACCAGAAAGCCCCGTGATCAAGGGCGTTTATGGTTAAATGAAGGAGGAATCTTGATTGATAGGCGAGAAAATATGGAATTATATCTAGCTTTAAATAAAGGTGGAGTATTTAAGCTGTTTCGTGATGATAAATTAATTGCTTCCGACACCCAAATTTCTCTTCAGATAAAAGACGGCAAAAAAATTAAAAACGCTGTAGGCCATTTAGTAAGTAAATATAAAATTGAAGTTCAAGAAAATGATATTGTAATTCAAGGTTCACTAGGTTGGGCAAAACAAAAACAAATGACTACTTTTAATCTAATTATTCTCAGGCTAGTAATGTTAACTTTTGGGCGTTTCTTCCCTAATTTAATTCGGAAAATTCTGCAAAAAATTCTAATTTCTGGGAAAAAAGCTGCTCCTTTTTCCTTCTATCGTCAGTTTACATGGGAAAACGGCAAATGGAAAATCACTGATTTACTTACTACTGATGCTTGGGATCATGTAATTTCTGGGGGTATTTCTCCCGATCAAACCTCTATTTATGTGGTAATGAGTCGCACTTTTCAAGTTAGTCAATTACAACCTACTTGGGATTTAACTGATAAAATCAAGCAACTTAATCCTGGGGAACCTTTGAAATTGGAACGGGAATTTTAATTATGAATTTAAAAAGATTTCTTTCCATTGTTGTTAGTATTGCCATTCTTTTAATTATCTATTCTAAGATTGATTTTCAAGCTTTATTAGAAGTATTTAAAAATAGCGATGGTTTTTGGATGGCGGTTAGTTTAGGAATGGTAATTCCTATTACTGGATTTACATCATGGCGGTTGCAAAAATTAATGCCCAAAGCTACAAATATGGGATTTATTGAAGCAAATCGTTTAATTTTAGGGGCAAGTGTTTTAAATATGGTTTTACCTTCCAAGATGGGAGATATAGCTAAAGCCTATTTTATGAAGGATAGAGGGCATCTTAATGGCAGTCTTTCCCTATCTTTAGTAGTATTTGAAAAAGCTTGTGATTTACTTTCATTATTATTGTGGTGTGTCTTGGGTTTAATACTTTATCCCGACAAAGATTTATTATTTTGGGTAATGACTTTTGGGGTAATAAGTGGTTGGATTGTGGGTTCATTATTATTGGGATCCCGTCAATTTGCTCGCTTTTTCTTCCGTCTTGGGATTAAGTTTTCTCCTAAAAAAATTAGCCATAAATTACAAAAATTAGAGACTTCTTGGGGGGAAATGCACGATTATTTTTGGCAAGATAAAAGCCAGTTATTTAAAGTAGTTTTTACCTCAATTTTTATCTGGTTTTTGCATTTAATTCAAATCTGGTTTTTTATTCTGGCATTGAAAGCTTCCACGCCATTTTTGATTAATTTAGCCTTGTCTCCTTTGGCGATTTTGGCGGGTTTGTTACCTCTTACCTTTGCAGGGGTAGGCACCCGTGATGCTGCTTTGATTCTTTTCTATACTCCTGAATATTTTGGTGAAGCAACCGGCGCGGCTTTGGGTTTGTTATGCACTTCTCGCTATTTTCTTCCTGCGGTTATTGGTTTACCTTTTCTTGGGCAAATGATGGGGGCGGTTAGAAGAGAGAAAGGTAATTCTTGAGATAAGGAAGATGGGGAGAATGGGAGATGGGGAGAATGGGGAGAATGGGGGTTTCTTGAGACAAGGAAGACAAGGGAGTTTCTTGAGACAAGGGAGAAAAAGAGTATATCTTATTTACTTATTACTTATTACTCATGACTTATTACTTAATCAAAGCTTATTACTTATTACTTAAATCTTGGATGGGGAGAATAAATTTACTAAGATTATTTATAAGTTTTAAACTTTTAAAAAGTGCTTTTACGATTTTAAATAAATTTAATTACTGAGTATTTTATGTGTTATTTTATATCAATTTGTCTTTAACAACGATAGAGTTAAAGCTATCTCCTACCTGTTGATTCTTAAACCAAAACCTCTCTCCCTTGTTCTCTTTGTCCTCCTTGTCCCCCTTGTCTCTCCCTAACCATTGTATATCATACTAATGGATAAAATGATATTACTCTAGGCTAAACCAAACCAGATAGAGTTTCCCAAAATTAAATTAAAATAGGCTTCGAGGACTTTCTAAAACTTAAATTATCACTTAAATCATAGAACAATGTAAAACCCCAAAACCATATTTTCCTATCATAAACTTTTCCATGCTTGAGCAATAATCTTGCTAAGCCATAACCGTTGCACCCCATCCAAAACCAAATCATCACTAAGCACCTCTGCCGTTAACTGATCCAAAGATTGACCTTGCGATCGAGCAATTTTAACAACACCTGCGATAGCCTGAGCCACTAACTCCTCATCGACAGGTTGTTCTTGAAGAGCCATAAACTCTTCTGTAGTAGCTGGAATTGGATTCATGATTGATCTTTTTTCCTCCTCAATTTACAAAACTTAAATTTACAAAACTTAGACAATTGTAAACTTTCTTATACTAATTTTAAGGATACAGTATAGGAAGTGTAGCGTATTTTTCAAACAATTGACTACATATTTTCCACCAAACAAAAAGTCAAACTAGAAATCAAAATGAAAGAAATTCTATATAGAGAAATCCCCACCCCTGAAATTAAAAAAGTTCGCTATTGGTTGCAACAAAAATGGAATCCTTCCCAAGGGAAAAAAATCATTACCTCCAGTGGTATACTTCTAAATTTTGTAAATAATACTTCAACCCAAGATCCAACCATTCCCGAAAGTAAACTATCAATTTTTCTTTGGTCAGTACAAAATACTACATACCTCAAAGTATTTCGCTGGGGAAACCCTCCTCAAGGCGAAAATAAGATTATCCAACAACTAAAAACCAGCATCCAACAAAACTTCCCCCCACAATATCCATCTCCTCCAGATATAGACTTATCCAAACAATCAATATTTGAAGCATTAGCACCCTATTACCCTAAAACAGTTCACTTCTTCCAACAAATGCCCAAAGGAGAATACGATCTCAACCGAGTATATTGGTGGGAAAAATCCTGGCGAGAAAGTGTTCTCAACCCCAAAAAACCCAAACAAGTAATCTTCTCTTCCCAAGAAAAGAAAGCAAAATCCTTCGACTACGACTTAATTTATCTAGGAGGAGCATTAGGCATTATTCATGGCGCAGTAATGGCACAAAGAGGATATCGAGTTCTCCTAATAGAAAGATTAAAATTCGGGAGAATGAATCGAGAATGGAATATCTCTCGCGGTGAATTCCAAACCTTAATGGACTTAGGGTTATTTACCCAAGCGGAATTTGAAAGCATGATCGCCAACGAATACCGAGATGGATTCAATAAATTTTTCGATAGTAACAATCCAAATCATCTAAAAGCAGCTATTTTACACACGCCAAAAGTACTAAATATTGCCTTAGATTCCGAGAAAATTCTCAGTTTAGCTGGTGAAAAATTCCTAAAAGCAGGAGGAGAAATCTGGGATGAAACAGAATTTATGAATGCTTTCGTTAGTTCAGAAGGAATCACTCTAGAAGTTCTTAACCTAAAAAATCAAGAAAAAACCCTAGTAGGAGGACGTTTAGCCATAGATGCCATGGGAAGTGCATCTCCCATTGCTTGGCAACTCAACGGAATGCGAGCCTTTGATAGTGTTTGCCCAACGGTAGGAGCAACTATTTCATCTGGATTTCCCCATGGAGTATGGGATGTAAATTACGGCGATGTGCTTAATTCCCATGGAGATATTTCCCGAGGAAGGCAACTTATTTGGGAATTATTTCCTGGAGAGAATAACGAATTAACCATTTACCTATTTCACTATCATCAAGTTCATCCCCATAACCCTGGCTCTTTATTAGAAATGTACGAAGATTTCTTTACAATTCTCCCAGAATATCGTCGTTGTGATATGTCCAAACTTGTTTGGAAAAAAGCGACTTTTGGTTATATTCCAGCTCATTTTACTACTAGCAATAACGATCGAGTGGTGGCATACGATCGAATCTTAGCCATTGGGGATGCCGCATCTTTGCAATCCCCTTTAGTATTTACTGGTTTTGGTTCCCTAGTGAGGAATCTCCAACGTTTAACCGAAACATTAGACATAGCCTTGAAACATGACTTACTCAGTGGCCAAGACTTAAACCAAATTCGCGCCTATCAAAGCAATATTGCCGTTACGTGGCTTTTTTCCAAAGGAATGATGGTTCCAACCTATAAAACTTTACCACCAGAGAGAATTAACGCCATGCTTAATACCTTCTTTGGGATCCTCGCTTCTGAACCTGAAAAAGTAGCAGATACCTTTATCAAAGACAAAACCGATTGGTTAACCTTCAACCGACTCGCAATCATTGCCGCTAATCAAAATCCAGCTTTAATCCCTTGGATTTGGGAGATGGCTGGAAGTAAAGATATGCTTCGTTGGCTTGGCTCATATTTAGCCTTTACCAAGGATGCTTTAGTGAATTTACTCTTAAAAAAATGGTTTCATCAATGGTTAAAAAATTCTCAATCTTGGATGGAAAAACGCTATCCTCGTTTATGGTTACGACTTCTTAGTTTTAGTTATGGATTAAAAATTAATAATTCAGTTATTGATTAATATTCAACACCATTAGAAGCAGAATTTTCTCTCCTAGATATAGAAATATCTGGTAATTTATCTACTTGAGGAGGTAGTTGAACTAAATTTAACTTTTTCAAAGCCCATTCACCTACTTCTCTCACTTCTGGATCAGGATCTGATTTAGCAGCATTTTCTAATAGTTGGCGAATTTGATTCATGACATCGTAAATTTTAGTCACATCTCGAATTGCATTTTTACGAACTTGAGGATTTTCATCTTGAAGAGACATTGCCAAAGCCTGTTTCATAGGCTTTACTGTTCTACTACTAATCTGTGATAATGCTTCTAAAATTAAACCTCTTTCGTTAGAATCAGAATCAATAATTAGTTTAACCAAGGGTTTTACCGCTCTAGAATCTCCTTTCTGTGCCAATTCCCAAACCGCTTTACGTCTTTTACTAGGATTTGATACCTCTAAATCTTGGATTAAATCTTGAACCAAATCAGCATTAGGAAGACGAGTAGTTTCTGGTAATGCTAATTGATTATTTGCTTTAGGTTTTGTTTTAGATTTTGTTTTAGATTTTGGTTGAGGTTTTACTTGATGAGGTTTTACTTTAGTTTCTGGTTTTTGAATGATTGGTATTTGAGGTTGTTGATTTAAATGTTCTTGGGTTTTGGAAGAATTTTCTTGATGATCTTCTGGAATATTTTGTGATAATTCTAATTCTGAGGATTGATCTTCTGTAATTGGTTGTGAATTTAAAATATTATTTTGAGGAAGTAACACCAAATCATCTTCACTTGTTTCAAGATCAAATTCTGGATTTTCAGAGGAATCTGATGTTTTTTTTACAGGTAATATCAAAAAAATAAATGAAAATAAAATCAAAATGGCGATTATACCAAAAACAATCAATACTAAATTACCTTCTTGTTTTATAGATTCATTAATTTGTTGTGATTGAAGGCTTTTTTCTTGTTCTTGTTTTTGTTGTTTTAGTCTTTCTTGTTCTTGTTTTTGTTTAATTCTTTCATCTCGTAAAATATATCCTTTGACATTAGTAATTGCTTTTTGAGAATAAAAATCATCAGGGCGTAAGATAAGAGCTTTTTCAAAAAAGGATATAGCATTAGAATAATCCCTTTCAACAGTAGCGAGATAACCTGATTGCATATAAGAATCATAAGCATGGGATTTTACCTTACTTATACCTTTTAAAGCTTCAATATCTTCTGGTTTTTCTATTAATGCTTTTTGAAAATCTTCTAAAGCCTTTTGATAATCTCCCTTATCTATTGCTTGATTGGCTGAAGTAATTAAGGAATTATAATTATTAATTTCATCATTTACTTTATCTTTGTCGATTTCCACATCAGCTTGTGCGATGATTTTTGTTTCACTTAGGGAAGAAGCAGAGGAGATAGTTTGTTTGAATAGAGATTCTTGACTTAAACTAGGAGGAATTTCCCAACAAGTCAGACAAGCTGCTAATATTACAGGAAAATGATAATATTTCATAAACTAATCAAAAATTTCAATATATATTTTTTAAACTATAGGTAAAATATCAAACAGAATTAATCAATTAATTAATCTATTTAGTCTTGTTGTAATTTATTAAATGCTATTGGGGTTAGGTTATTAGGTTCCTTAGTTAATTCAACGTCATGGGATTGACTTAAGATAACTTTACCATCTGATGATCTGCTTTTAGATAATAATTTTTCAAGATACTGACGCTGATTAATTAGATAAACACTAACTAAGGTAATACAGATTCCTAACCATTTTACAGGGCTAAGGACTTCAGATAAGAAAAAAGAACTAAATCCTAAAGCAAATACAGGGGTTAGAAAAGTTAAAGAACTAAAACTAGTTAAGTTACTATGAGTTGCTAGATAGAAAAAGATTCCGTAAGCTACTGCACTACCAAAAATAGTACTATAAGCTATGCTCATCCAACCATTAAAATCTAAATTAATCCACTGTTGAGATTCCCAGATGCCAGACAGGATAAATAAGGATAAGCCACCAAGAATCATATGCCAACCTGTAGCTACAATAGGATCTGCATAACGACTCACAAATCTAATTGTAACCGTTCCTACAGCCATTGACATGGAAGCAATCAACATTAACCATTCACCATTATGAAATAGATTATTCCCCATAAAAGATTCCATCACATCATGGCCTTGGAAAAGATTTAAAATTAATTCGTCTGGCAAACCAATTAAACTAATTCCTATGATAGCGATAGTTAATCCCAAAATACCGAAGATACCTAGAATTTCACCGAATAGCCATACAGATAGCATGGTTACTACTACAGGTTGAGAATCAATAATTACTGAACCTAAACCGGCTCCTGTTTTGACTAATCCTAGAGCAAGAAATCCTTGAAACATTGCCCCATCTACTATGGCAAAAAAGATAATCCATAGCCAAGCTTTCCAACCAGATGGTGTTTTACGTTTGAAAATTATGGCTACTACTAAAACTAAGATTCCTGCTGGTAGCAAGCGTATTCCTGCTAGAAATAATGGTGTGGTCTTTTCCATGACTCCCTTCATGGCTACCATGGCTGTTCCCCAGAAAAAAAATGGCGCAATCAGTAATAGTATATTTTTAAATCTTTTGGTCATTAACTTAATAGCAATTAATAATTAAATTTATGTAAAATTTAACATATTTTTTTGACTGAGTTTTAAATTGAAAGTTTATTTTGTTAAGATAGATGTTTGTTGTCAAGTAATTTGCAACAAGAATGCTTAAAAAAGGTATTGTTGAGAATATAGTTATGTATTGCCTATGATCTGGCCATTTAAACCAAGTACTACCAAGCAAATTGCTAGGATCGAAATTACAGGCGTAATCGCCGCTGAAACTCGCAAAAATGTCTTAAAAGCCATTGAAACTATCAAAGATAAAAAGTTTCCAGCTTTATTATTAAGAATTGATTCCCCAGGAGGCACGGTTGCTGATTCTCAAGAGATATATTATGCTCTCAAAGAATTGGGGGAAAAAGTCAAGATAATTGCTAGTTTTGGCAATATCTCAGCTTCAGGAGGTGTCTATATAGGTATGGGTGCCCACAAAATTGTCGCTAATCCAGGAACCATAACTGGAAGTATTGGGGTAATCCTTCGGGGAAATAATCTGGAGCGTTTGTTGGACAAAATTGGGGTGTCTTTTAAAACTATCAAATCGGGCCCTTATAAGGATATTCTTTCTTTCGATCGAGATTTGACTCAAGAGGAAGAAAATATTCTTCAGGAATTAATTGATACTAGTTATCAACAATTTGTGGAAACTGTATCTCAAGGCCGTAAATTGGATGTGGAAACTGTTAAAACTTTTGCTGATGGTAGGATTTTTACTGGCCAACAAGCTTTAGAATTAGGAGTGGTCGATCGTTTAGGCACTGAAGAATCAGCTCGTCGTTGGGCGGCTGAATTGGTAGGATTAAATCCGGATAAGACTGAATGTTACACTATTGAGGAACCAAAATCTTTGATTAATCGAATTTTGTCGAAAAATCAAAGTAAATCGACGATTAAATCTTCAATAGATTGGATACAATTTGAATTGGCAACAGTTGGTCAACCTTTATGGCTTTATCGACCTTAGTTTGGAAGTAATTATAATGATGGGGAGGATTAGCATCTGATGTGGAAAGTTCGGGGGATTCGTGGAGCGACAACTGCTTCAGCTAATACTGAGGAGGCAATTGTTGAAGTTGTTAAGGCATTACTTGATGTTATTGAAAGTTCTAATCAACTGGATCCTGAAGAAATTATTAGTGTCATTTTTACTGTTACTAAAGATTTAGATGCTATTTTCCCTGCCAAAGTAGCCCGGCAACGATTGCTTTGGAAGAATATCCCTCTTCTCGATGTTCAACAAATGGACGTTGAGGGTAGTTTACCTCGGTGTATTAGGGTTTTAATTTATTTTAATACTGAAAAGTCACAAGCTGATATTATTCATTGTTATCTCAGAGAGGCTAAAAATCTTCGTCCTGATTGGGATTTAGCTGAAATGAGTCCGCCGTTTTTGGGTAATAACAATCCAAAAATTAAAACTTAAAATCAATTATCTGTATATTATCAAATTATATAAAATTAAAATTATTTATAATGCTTTAGCATAAGTGTATAGTTCTGGGAAAAATTCTAAAAAGTCCTTTTCTATTCCTTTATAGTTATTAATTAATTCTTCTTGTGCTGTGGCTAAATTATTTACTCGTTTGATTCTTTTGGCTATTCTTTGAAAGGTTAAATTTATTCCTTCTCTGGTTTGATAACTACCTAGCCAATTTTGTTCGATCATTCTTGGTAATGCTTTTTGTAATTTTTCTGGTAAAATATTTTGATTGTTTTCGAGAATATTGTACATTCTAGTAATAAAATCTTCTAGTGTTTCCTCAGAAAATTGTTTCCAATGAGAGGATAACAAACGATCGTAACCTATATCTATAATTATTCCTGCAAATCTTTTCCTACTTTGACTAATTCTATTTTTGCTCTGAATAAAAATAGGATGATTATCAGTAAAATAATCTATTTGGCGATGATGTTTGATGCCTTGAAGAATATCTTGATGATAATAGTTTTGATATTTTTCTAAGGAGCCTTTAACAAAATCTCCTAATAAATTACCTATTTGAAATTCTGGGGTGTTTTTGGCTAAAAATAAATGTGCTAAATAATTCATTTTAAATTTTTCTAAAAATAGGATTTTAATTAAAAAATTTTACCTTTAGTTTTTTCTTTAATTACTTCAACAAAAACTCAAAAATATAGCAAATTAATCTAAAAATTAAGTATAGCAATGCACTATTAATATTAACAAAAAACATAGTTAAAAACTCAATAATCAAAAGTTCTTTACTTGTTAATTATTTAGGATCAATTGTACAAAAGCTATACTTTAGTTTTAAGTTAGTGTGATTTTTTACCGTGAAAACGAATCCCTAAGAAAATATCATATAGAAAACTCCAAAAGCTTTTACCTTCAAGCAATCCCAAAGATTGATAACAACCTTTAGAATCCAACAAAGGTTTAGTAGCATAATAGGCATCTTGATATTTATACCAAGGTATAGAAGGCCAAAGATGATGCACTAAATGATAATTTTGTCCTAAGATTAAAAGATTAACAATTCGACTAGGATAAACCCTTGCATTTTTCCAGCGATTGCATTCTTTAAAAGGGCGATGAGGCAAATAATCAAAAAATAAACCTAATGCTATTCCTACTACTAAAGCAGGCACAAACCAGAAATTCATGATATAGCGAATAAAGCCAAAGTTAATAGCAATAAGCACGATGGTAAACATAAATAGCCGACTCAAAAACCATTCCAGCAACTCATATTTTTGCCACAAACGACGCTTAAAGAAAAAGATTTCATGATAGAAAAAACGAACTGCTATGAATAATAAAGGACCCCCTGTTGATACAAAATGATCGGGATCATTTTCGGGATCATTTACATGGGCGTGATGTTGTAAATGCACTCTGGTGAATACCGGAAAAGCAAATCCTAACATTAAAGCACTACCATGTCCTAGAATAGAATTTAGAATACGGTTACTATGGGCGCTGTTATGGCAAGCGTCGTGAATTACTGTACCTGCTAAATGTAAAGCTAAAACGTTACAACTAAAGCACAACCAGTTGGCCCAATCCCAAAGCCAATAACCACAAGTTGAGATCACAATTAATGATAGGGCTACAAGAAAAATACCGACGTTGGTATTAAAGCCGCCAGGTGCTTTGAGAAACTCTTTTGGGGGAATTGTCAGCACTGTTTGAGCCGACTGCATCTTTATTTTTGCTCCTTTTCGATTCTTTCTTTTAGTAGTTTACTATACTCTGAGTATCTAGTAAAGATTTGTAACAGGATCTCAGCAAAAACAGTTTAGCTTCGTTGTTGATGGAAGCTTGTTATTAATGTCTTAAAAGCTGGATTCAATTGGGTAATTTTTTTCTTCACTACCCTATATTGTAATTGAAGAGGTGGAGGTAGTTTTGGAAAGGATAATAAAGATAATAGAGGGATCAATCTTATGGTACGAATAAATTCTATTTGTATTACTTTGGAGGAGTTTCTTAATCTCCCAGAGTCCAAGCCTAGCTTAGAATTTATTGATGGGGAAGTTATTAGGAAACCTATGCCACAAGGAAAACATAGTACGATTCAGGCTGAACTTATTACTGTGATTAATTCTGTTACTAAATCTCATAAAATTGCTCGTGCTTTTCCTGAGTTAAGGTGTACTTTTGGAGGACGATCGATCGTGCTTGATGTAGGGATTTTTCGGTGGGAAAGAATTCCAAGGGATGATGAAGGGTATATTATGAATTCTTTTAAAATTTATCCTGATTGGACAATTGAAATCCTTTCTCTAGGGCAAAATCAATTGAGAGTGACTAGCAATATTCTCCATTGTCTTAATTATGGTGCGACGTTAGGCTGTTTAATGGATCCTGAATCATTTTCTGTGTTAGTTTTGCCACCTGGTCAGCAACCTATAATTTTGGAAAAGGCTGAGGCGGTTTTACTTTTTCCTGAATTTATAACAGGATTGGAGATAAAGGTAGGGGATTTGTTTGAATGTTTGAAGTTTTAATTTTGTCTTGAAGATGTTAGATATTCTTCATTTTCTGAAGCTTCATTATCTGAAGTTAGTTCATAAGGTTGAACTAAGATATTTAAATATTTTAACCTTGTAAAAATGATTGTATAATCGCTCCCAATCCTAAAATAATTAAGACTACACCTAAAATTCCATAAAATGTTCGTGCTCCTTGTCTCCCGAATATCTTAACAATGAATCTAGCTTTTCTGTGATTCATGTACCAATCCCAATCGAAAATTGCTGCACATAAGCTAAAACTTCCACCACCAATAATTAATAATCCTGTTAAAATTTGCTCTGAAGACATAATTACTTCTCCAATATTATGATAATGTTGTAATGAGGTTTCAATTATAATATAGGGATGTAACATCATCTACAAAATGACACAAAAGTTTTTATTTAGATATTTAAATAGTAATTATAATTTGTCTGGTATCTTATCATCTTTTGGAATACCAAATTTATATGTTTCACAAAAGTTTCCCAACTTATGTTGATAAGATTTATCAAGAAAAGATATAGTTGAAGTTATTATAATTTGATTAGTTTTAGTTTTTATACGATCGAATAAAGCAATACAATAAAGAGAAGGATCTTTACGTGATCGATAATAAATACCATCTGGTTGAGAAGGATGATGGTAAAAAGCAAGAGACCAAAGCTGTGCTATTTGATAGCTTCCAGTAGACAATCTACCATCTGCATTTATTTGAGTCAAACCATTGGCAGTCAAATCAACTAGAGTTAATCCTCTATTTATCCCTATTTTAGAGATACAACGTTCTTTTAACCAATGTTGATCGATTAAATTTTTTTGATTAAATTTAACCGTTTCTCTAAAAGAACTAGATTCATCACAACCCAGATAAAGAACGCCATATTTTCTGTGTGGATCATCAAATCGATTGTTCCCTGAACATCCAAAATGTAGAGGACCATATTTCTTTAGATGAACTCGAAAAAAAGGGGCATTAAGATTATCAATAATGCCTTCTAACTTTCCTATTTTCAATAAATAGGGGTAATTATTTTTAATACAAATTGTTGGTAATTGTCTTTGAGATATATCTTCTGGTGGTTTAGGATGTAACCCTGGACTATTTTCTTCACTCTGCACCATGTTCTCCAAATATTCTAGCTGCTACTAATACGTTTTCAATATTATCAGAGCGTAGCACTTCTAATGGAGTTTTTTCTCCTAGACGTAAATTAGGATCTAACATAAATGCTAATTGCATCCAAGGCCCAAAGTCTTTTAATTCTGTTAAAACCTGTTCTAATCCTTCAATCGTTGTTCCTATTCCAGGTTCTACAAATTGCCATGATGGACATACATAGTATTTTTCATTTTTAATCGCAATTAATTTACCAGCTTCATGAAGTTTATCAATTTCTTCAGGGGAAATTCCTAATTTTGCTTCTATGTCTTCATGTTTAATTCGTCCACCTGATTCTTCTATTAGTTGTTCTTTAATTTCTAATCCTCTTAATTTTGCTTTTTCTAAGGGATCTTTTTTGGAAAATGACAATAATTTTTTGATTTTTTTTAGTATATTATTATTATCATTGTCAGACGATTTATCTTCTTGATTAAAAGGTAAAATAGTTTCTATCATTTTAGTTTTTTAATTAAAATTTGCAATATTTCTATTATGAGAGAAATTTTTAAATCTATGGTTTAAGTAATAATTAGCTAATGGTCAAATAATAGTCAAATAATGTTCAACTAATGTTTAACTTTTGCTAAAATGTTCAACATAGCAATATCTTGACTTGAAGATGGCAAAGGAAAAGACAAAACCAAAACGATCATTAAAAATCACACCAGAGAATATAGAGAAAGCAAACCAAGCACTTAAAAGGCATTGTCAGGGCACAAAAAAACAATTAGAGATATCTACAGGTATTTCACGTGGCACAATATATAAATTTTTCCAAGGTAAACCCGTAAGTATTGAAAATTTCCAAACTATCTGTGAAATATTACAACTAGATTGGCAAGAAATGGCAGGTTTATCTAAGGGAAATACTCCTCTAATAGAAAAAATTTTACCTAATAAATTAGAAATTGACTCCTTAGTACAAGAAATTCGTAAATCTATCCAACCTTATATCGAAAAAGAATGCGGCACAATGCGGGTATTAGATATGACCCAACCTATTGAGTTAGGAACTATCTACACCCAAGTAAATATTTTAGAGAAAATTATCGGGCGCAGCCGACTTAATATAACTCAATTATTAGAGCAATATGATATTGAAGATTTTGATCATTTTGGTTTAAGTAAATCAATTGAAGAAAGAATTAATGGTTTAAAAGCTGTTAAAAAATATCCAAATTTAATGGTATTAGGAAAGCCTGGAATTGGTAAAACTACCTTTCTTAAATACATCGCCATTAGTTGTATTAAAGAAGATTTTCAAGGAGAATTTCAAGTAGATTTTCAAAGAGACTCTCAAGGAGATTTCCTAAGAGAATTAGTGCCAATCTTTATCCCTTTAAAAGCCTTTGCTGAAAAGGAAAATCAACCAAGAATATTACAGTATATTGTTGAATCTTTTTCCCTTTGTAAAATAGAAAATCCTAAATTAAAAGCGGAATCAATTTTAAATTCAGGGCGAATGTTAATCTTATTAGATGGTTTGGATGAAGTAAGAGAGGAAGATTACGATGGAGTTTTAAAAGAAGTCAAAGAGTTTAACAAAAAATTTGATCAAAACCGTTTTATTATTACCTGTCGTATTGCAGCGAGAGAATATGATTTAACTTATTTTACTGAAGTAGAAATAGCAGATTTTCAAGAACAACAAATTAAGCATTTTGTGAGTAAATGGTTTGAAATCAAAGAGGATTTAGAATCAGCTAACAATTTTATGGAACAATTGAAAAACAATTCCCGAATTGAGGAATTAGCTACCAATCCTTTGCTTTTAACTCTTCTTTGTTTAGAGTTTGAAGATGCTGGAAACTTCCCTAGTAATAGGGCAGAATTGTACGAACGCGCAACTGCTACTTTACTGAGAAAATGGGATAGTAAACGTCGAATTCAAAGACAACAAATTTACAAACAACTATCAGTAAAACGGAAGGAAGATTTATTGAGTCGCATTGCTTTTAATACCTTTGATAATAAGGAATATTTTTTTAAAAAGAAAAGAATTGAATCGGAAATTGCTGAATATATTTGCAATCTTCCTGATGCTCCTAAAGATATTGAAAAGCTACATATCGATAGTGAAGCAGTATTAAAATCCATTGAGGCACAACATGGTTTGTTAGTAGAAAGGGCGAGGGGAATTTATTCTTTTTCTCATCTTACTCTTCAAGAGTATTTTACTGCTAGAAGGATTGCCAATAGTAGCCAAATTCCTTTAGAAATATCTTTAAGAAATCTGGTAGAACATATTACCAAAAAACGCTGGCGTGAAGTTTTTTTTCTAACTGCTGGACTATTGGATAATATTGATCTCTTATTAAAATTAATGAAGGAAAAAATTGATGGTTTAATTGCTAAGGAAGAAAAATTACAGGAGATACTCAAATGGGCAGTAAAGAAATCTCAATCTATTAATGCTCCTTACAAGCCCGCAGCCATTAGAGCTTTTTACCTCTACCTCGATCTATCCCTATCCCTCGATCTATCCCTATCCCTAGACCTCTCACTTTCTCAAACCCTTCACCTATCCCTCGATCTATCCCTATCCCTGGACCTCTCACTTTCTCAAACCCTCCACCTCTCCCAAACCCTCCACCTTGACATCTACCGAACTTTGAAAATAGCTCGTCAAATTTATGGAGAAAATGATTTTGTAGTATCATTAAAACAACTTTTCAATCAATTACCGGCTCCAGATCAAAATTACCAAGAAAAGATAATACAGTGGTGGGAATCAAATGGAGATACTCGGAGAGAAAATCTCAGAAATCTAATGATTAAATATCGTAATATCCGTCATGATTGGCAACTCAATCAAGAGCAAAAAGATTTATTTGAAACCTATTGGGAAGCTAATAAACTTTTCTCAGAATGCCTCAATAATCCCGATTTTTATATCAGTCGAGAAGTGCGAGAATCTATGGAATCAACTATGCTTTTACCTGCCGATCTTTTATGATTTAGCTATCAGTTATTGACTTGATTTAATCCTAATTAAGATTTTAATTAGTACTTTAATAAACTCTAAAAAAAAATACATGATAATAATATATTATTGATGATATCTATTTTTTGTGGTAAAATAAAAGTATGAATTGGACTGTTGAATTTTACTCACTATTTGCCAAAGAATTCATGGAATTATCTGAAGATATCCAAGATACTCTATTAGTAGAAGTCGAAGTGTTAAAAGAATTTGGACCATTTCTTGGTAGGCCAAATGTGGATACACTCAATAATTCAAAGCATAGTAACATGAAAGAATTACGGTTTTTTGCTAATAATGGTGTATGGCGAGTTGCCTTTGCCTTTGATCCTAAAAGGAAAGCCATTATTCTTGTTGCAGGGAATAAATCTGGTATTAATGAAAAACGCTTTTATAAGCAACTAATAAAAAAAGCTGATGAACGCTTTGATAAACATCTAGCTCAATTAAAGGAGAATTTGGAATGACTAGAGGACCAATTTTGCAAGAGATATGGGATAATTTGCCAGAAGAACGAAAACAACGGATACAAAAACGTGCCGCCCAATTGAAAGAGGAATATTTGAGTTTACAAGAACTTTGTAAGACTGCTGGCTTAACACAAGCAAACATATCCAAAGAATTAAATATGCCACAATCTAATATCTCTCAAGTAGAAAAAAGTTCTGATATGCTTCTATCTACATTACGAAGTCATATTGAAGCTGTGGGAGGGAAGCTTAATTTAACAGTAGAATTGCCAAATAAAACTTCTATAAATTTAACAGGATTCGGGGACTTACTTGATAATCAAACATCACAAATAAATGATTAAGTAAATACATTATATGCTTTAATATAGGGCGTTTAAATTGTTAGAAATTATGGCAAAAATTACCCTCAACACACAGCAAAATCAGTAATTTTTCGCCGCTCCAAAGATTTAAAACCTAAAACAATATTCTCTTGACTAATACCCATTTCCATTAATTCATAGGCAACTCCAGATTCGGTGCCGTCGTGTTGAATCCAAATTTTATCATCAATAATATCCAGATGAATTAAAGTCCCATAAATTCTTTCAATGCCATTCCATCCAGCTTCTGCTAATAAATAATGATGGTTTTCTTGATCGAAAATTAGTTGAATTTGTACATTTTCTTCTTCCCCTAAAAAAACCTCATATTCTTTCAGGAGTTTTTCAATAACTTCTTGATAGTTTTTAACTAAGTTATCCATTTAACAATTACCTCCTTAATAGGATCAAAAGTAAATAATTTAATCAAATTATCTTCAATAAGAATTTGGCCAGCTTCTTCTTCAAAAACACTTTTTCTAACTTCTTCTGTTACTGCCAAATATAATTTTCTATCAGGTTGATATCGACTTAAAACACGATTATAAAGCACAAATTGCCCTAAAGCTTCTTCTAAATCTTTCATATCAGAAGCTTTGCGAAAACTTTTAATTTCAACAGCAATTTTTTCCAAACCTTTTTCAGCAGCAATTAATTGTTGGGCACCCAAATCAATAAATAATTTTTTGCCCTTAGTTAAACGAAGATATAATGGATTATCAGTTATCGTCCATCCATCTTTTATTAAAGCATTAACAACAGTATTATGGTAAAAATCTTTAGCAGGCATTTGAGATAAGTAAAAAATAATAAGTAATAGTAAATTATCTAATTTAGGTAGAAAAATTAAGTAAAGATATTGGAAATAAAATAATCAACACCTAATTTTACCACACTTTTAATAATAAAAAAATCTTATTTTAAAAATAAAATTACATTCCATAAGGGAAATCTTTATAATTAATATTGCCTTTTGCTCTTACCATTCCTAAAGCATCAGCATAATCAAATAACATAGTCACAGCATATTTCATCATATTATCTGTATAATTTTCCACACCATTATTAACATCCTCTAAATATTCCTTGACATTTCTAACGATTACATGATCAGGAATCCAACAAAGATGATTATTCTTATAAGCAAAACTCCTTAATTGAGCAATAGGATAAGCCCCACCACGAGAAGCAGAAACCGATATCAATAAAGCGGGTTTGTGGCCAACTTCATGACTACCAGCAATCAATAAAAAATTAGCTATTTTAGGTGAAGCCATCCCTCCATACTCAGGAGTAATAAAAATTAAAGCATCACTAGTCTGTAATTTTTCCGAAATAGGAGACCAAATAGTATTCCATTTCTCAGCTAAAGATGGTTCTCCCCATTTGCCTTCATCCCAAAAAGGTACTGATGATATATCAATATTATGAACTGTAGAGGTAGAATCCTGTTTTGTGATTAAACTACTAACGTAATTAGCTACTCTTGAAGATTCCCCTTGAATACGATGAGAACCGGAAATGATTGTTATTGTGGTCATATTTTTTGATCTTTTGAAATTTTTTGAATACTTCTATATCCACTTTTACCAATAAATCCCTCCCATGGCAAATCAAATCATCTCTTTTTCTCAATCTATCTCTCCCCATTCCTCGGATTCTTCCCATCTTTGATTTAAGTAATAAGTAATAAGATGCACTCTTTTTCTCCCTTGTCTCCCTTGTCTTCCTTGTCTTCCTTGTCTCAAGCAACTCCCTTGTCTCAAGCAACTCTCTTGTCTCAAGATTCACCCCATCACCCCATCACCCCATCTCCCCATCACCCCATCACCCCATCTCCCATTCCCCCATTCCCCATCTCTATCACAATTACCCGAAAAATGATATTAATTATCCATTCCCACCGCCTCAGAAATATGAGACAAACCATGACTATCCAACTTCCCCAATAAACCCTGCAAAATTTCAGGCACCATCCAAGGACCCAAATAAATCCAACCAGTATAAACTTGTATTAAACTGGCACCTGCCGTAATTTTTTCCCAGGCATCCTCAGCCGTAAAAATTCCCCCAACTCCAATAATAGGAATCTCTCCTTTAGTCTCCTTCCAGATAAAGCGGATTACTTCCGTGGCGCGGGTTTTAATGGGTATTCCACTAATTCCTCCTGCCTCTTCTTCTATGGGTTTCCCTGTGGCTGGGAGAATTTTGGTTTTTAAGTTATCACGCCTAGTAGAAGTATTGGTGGCAATAATTCCTGCTAATTTATAAGTTTTTCCTAAATTCACAATTGCTGCTATGTCATACCATTCCAAATCAGGAGCAATTTTTACAAAAATCGGTTTTTCCCCTTGATTTTCTTTCATCAAAGAGGCAATAATTCCTTGAAGTTCATTTGCAGCTTGAAGATTGCGTAAATTCTTAGTATTAGGGGAACTTACATTGACGACAAAATAATCAGCCCAATCTTTTAATAACCGAAAACTTCCTAAATAATCACTTGCCGCCTCTTCTAAAGGAGTTTTTGCTGATTTACAAAGATTTATGCCAATAGGAATTTGACGAGATTTTCTTTCCCATGCTGCCTTTAGAGTATTTTGCATAACTTTTGCCCCAAGATTATTCGCACCCATTCGATTTAAAACTGCTTTATCTAAAGGCAATCGAAACAAACGTGGCTTAGGATTTCCTTCTTGAGGATGAAGAGTAACTGCTCCTAATTCAGCAAAACCAAACCCAAAATTATGCCACATTCCAGTAGCTATACCGTCTTTATCACATCCGGGTGCTAATCCTAATGGATTATTAAAATTTAGTTGCCATAGTTTTTGTGATAATCTTTTATCATTTAAGGTGAAAGTTTGTTGAATTTCTTTCTCTAGCCATTTTCCCCAAGGTTGGTGAGAATTTCCATCGATCCAATTTAAGGTTTTGAGCATTTGCAGGTGACCTAATTCTGGATTATTTTTATAGATAGATAAGAGAATTTTGTGGATTTGTTTAGTATTTGCTAACATTTAAAGTAACTTGATAATAACTAGATTAATTTAATTTAAACTATTTGATAACTAAAATAATGGATATCTTTATTTAATTTAATTAAACTGCCATAGGAAAAAAAAGCATTTGTTTAATTATGAAGGAAGATTAAGTTTGAAATGATATTAACCGAAATATTAATTATCGTATACCGTTTCAAATTATAACCAAAAAAAATGAGATAATGGAGTTGTTAATTACTTCTTATTGTGGGTAAAATTCTTTAGAGTTTAATCATTAACCATTAATCCTTGAAGCATCTAGAACATAATTAAATTCTTTAATTTGTATATTTTATTACTTTTTACCAATTAATAATACAAAAGTTAATATTATTTGAACTTAAAAGTAGCGTAATTTACAAAAATTTTTACAAAAAAATGTGGTTTAAAGATTAAGTTTTTTTACCATTTTTCTACAGAAAATCTTTATAATTACTTTATACAGTAAAATATGTAAGTAGACAAAGATACCAGAGAATTAGCTAAAAATAATGACTAATAGGATCGTTGATCAAAAAATTTACCTTTTAAAAACAGGAGGATCAATTTAATGAATACTTGCCCTTGTTGTTCTGATTCAATGTTACGTCATATTCGCCAGAAAGAAATATATTGGTATTGTTTGTCTTGTCATCAGGAAATGCCAAATCTTACTAGTTTAATGAGTCATAAAAATCTCAGTATCACTACCAAAACAACTAGGAAATTATTAGGTTATCAATCTAGTGAAAAATCTTCATGGGTTATGGCGTAAATTATCTAAAGCAATTTGAGAATTAACCATTGATCATCTGAAATATCAGAAGACTCAAACAGTTTAGATTTTCAACTTTATCATAATTCTAAACAATTTTGATATATCTGCTAAATACTTCAAGCTAGGATTTTTCCTAGAGATTAGAAATACAGTATTCATGAATAACATTTATAACAAAAAAATCTTTTCTACTTAAATAATCAAATTGATGCTATACAGGAGGATTAAGAAAATGATTAACTCAAATTTATCTATTATTATAGAAGAAGTGAATAATTTTCTAGAAATATCTAGCCCTCATCCTGAAATTACTCCTTCAGATATTGGAGAAATTCGAGACAAATTAGTTAATTATTGTCTTACTAAAATCGAAAAATCTTACATAGTCAAATCACAAAAGCTAAGGCAAGAGTTAAAATCTTTACCAAAGCTTCCCTATCGATCTTTAGAGTTACGTTTATTGCTGGAAAAACATATTTCTGAAGGCTCTCAAAAGATAATTCCTAACTATTTATATTCTTCAATGCTCAAAGATATCTTTGTATTGTAATAAATCTAGAGAAACGAAAACTGGTATACACTCAAAACATTGTTGAGCTAAATGCCAACGCTCTTCTCTCATTAGCATCTTAGTTAATTTCTCTTTGAGGGGAAGCAAATAAAGTACATCGTTAGCGGCATAACTTAGTTGAGCAGGGGAAAGATTATCCCAGTTGCCCCAATCCGAACTTTGAGAGCTTTTATCTAATTCTACTCGTTCTAATTCTTGTACTAAATTTTTTAAGCCATGGCTGGATGTATATGTGCGAGCCAATTTACTGGCTATTTTGGTACAGAAAATAGGTTTGGTTTCTATGCCAAAGGTATACTTAAATTGAGCTACATCAAAACGGGCGTAGTGAAATACTTTGACTATTTGTTCCGATTCCATCAATTTCTTTAAGTTGGGGGCTTCTTTTTGCCCTTTGGCGATACGAATTGCTGTCACATATCCTTCAGAATCGCAAAGCTGTACTAAACACAAACGATCGCGTCGGGGAATTAAGCCCATGGTTTCCGTATCAACTGCGATGGCATTTCCAGATAGATATCGAGATAAGATTTCTTCTGGTAAATCGTGATCACTAATGGTAAACTTTTCTAAATTTTCCAATTTTCCTAACTCTAAATCATCCATTTTTTAAGTTAAATTAATGCTCTCAACAAATAATTGAGTAAAATAATACTCTCCTTTAGAATTTTTGGCAATACCTATTCCTGTTAAATTAAAATCACCTTCTATATTTTTCCGATGATACCCACTTTGAATCCAGCCTTGTACTACTGGTTGGGTAGGATTAGGATAACCTTGATTATATGCAACATTCTCGGCAAATTTACGGTAAGGAATCCATTTCTCAATGGCCTTTCCTCTTTGCTCAAATCCTCTATTACTAAAAGGAATTTTCCCGGCAGCCATATTCTGACTATGGAGTTTTGCCTGTTTAGTAATCCTATAATCTAATTTTAATGGAGGTAAATTAAGAGAAGAACGATGTTGATTAACAAATGTATGAAGAGAATTTTCTAGTTCTGGAATTAAAATTCTTTTAGCTCTTGGAGGATCTAATGCAAAGAGTTGAGTAAAATAATATTCTCCTTTAGAGTTTTTAGCTACACCAATACCTGTTAAATTAAAATCACCCACCATATTTTTCTCATGTCCAGGACTATTAATCCAGCCTTCTACCGCAGATTTAGGGGGATCACTATAACCTTGATTGAAAGCTACATTCTCAGCAAACTTACGATAGGATATATATTTTCCAACAGCTTTGGCTCGCTCTTCAAATCCATTATGACTAAAGGGTACTTTTCCTGCGGCCATATTTTCACTATGGATTCTTGCCTCTTGACTAATTCTAGAATCTAATTTTAAAGGTGGCAAATTTTGAGAGCGACGATATTGATTTACTAATTTATGTATTGATTCTTCCAACTCAGTAATTGAATTTTCACTTTGATTTTGACTTTCTGATGATAAATTTGGTGATGGTCTTTGTTTTAATAATGAATCAAAAGCATCTTTCTCTCCAAGTTTAGGGATTTTGTCAGAAAATTGACAACCTCCTAACATGGTAGTAATGAGAAATATGCTTACAAGAATGTTTTTTCTTAAAATCATAAAGACTGATTATTTAGATATTTGGCAACTGTTTGTACGTCTTTGTCTCCTCTTCCAGAACAGTTAATAATAATTACAGGGTTTCCTTCTAACTGAGGAATGAGTTTTTCTAAATAAGCAAAGGCATGGGCCGTTTCTAAAGCTGGAATAATACCTTCTAATTCTGATAAAAGACATAAAGCTTTTACCGCTTCATCATCTGTTACACTGTAATATTCTGCTCTGCCGGTATCTTTTAAATAACTATGTTCAGGTCCAACCCCCGGATAATCTAATCCTGCACTAATAGAATGGGGTTCGATAACTTGCCCGCCATTGTCTTGTAAAAGATAGCTCATCGCTCCATGTAAAACACCAGGAGTTCCTTCAGTAAGAGTAGCAGCGTGTTGTCCTGAAGAAATGCTTTTTCCTGCTGCTTCAATACCGATTAATCTCACAGAGGATTCCTTCACAAATTCATGAAATAATCCCATGGCGTTGGAACCACCTCCCACACAAGCCATCAGAATATCTGGTAAACCGCCCCATTTTTCTAGGCATTGAGCACGAGTTTCTTGGCCAATAATGGCGTGAAAATTTCTTACCATCATGGGATAAGGATGAGGCCCAGCTACGGATCCTAAAATATAATGAGTTGTTTCGACGTTAGTTACCCAATCTCGAATGGCTTCAGAAGTAGCATCTTTTAAAGTTCCGGTTCCGGCAGCTACTGGTTGGACTGTAGCACCTAAAAGTTTCATCCGAAATACATTTAATTTTTGACGCTCCATATCATGAACGCCCATATAAATAATACATTCCAATCCAAAACGGGCACAAACTGTTGCGGTAGCTACCCCATGTTGGCCAGCTCCTGTTTCGGCAATGATTCGCCCTTTGCCCATGCGTTTGGCTAAAAGTACTTGAGCGAGAGCATTATTGATTTTGTGAGCACCTGTATGATTTAAATCTTCCCGTTTGAGATAGATTTGGGGTGTAATGGTATTGGCTTTGGTATAATGTTGGCTTAAACGTTCGGCAAAATATAGAGGGCTAGGTCTTCCTACGTAATCTTTTAGTAGTTCTCCTAGTTCGAGTTGAAATTCTCCATCGTTTTGATAACGCTTTAAAGCTGTTTCTAATTCAGTTAAAGCAGGCATTAGGGTTTCTGGTACGTATTTACCACCATAATTGCCAAAACGACCAAAATTATCAGGAATTTGGTTTTGAGATTGATTTTGAGAAGAAATTGGAGTTGTTGTCACAGTTAGATTACAAGACTATTTTTAATCTGGCTCTTAATTTTGATTACTCTGAATCTATAGTTGAGTCTTACATAGCACAAAGTAATATATTTATAGATTATTATAGCATATAAGTTAGAACCAAAAAGTTAATGATGTTTTCCTATGTCTTCTAAGAAAAAATCCTCAGACAATAATAGAATTGTTTATCAAGAATTTGGTAATGCTAGTAATGATAAGGCTTTAGAGCGTGGGGTTCCTGATTTACCTCCTAATCAACAAAATTTGAAAATAGAAGCTTCTCGTAAAGGGCGAGGTGGGAAAACCGTAACTGTTATTAGTGGGTTTAAAACTAAGCCGGAAACTTTAACTAAGTTATTGAAGCAGTTAAAAACTCAATGTGGCACTGGAGGCACTGTTAAGGATAATTCTTTGGAAATACAAGGTAATTGTCGGGATAAAGTACTGGAAATTCTCACTAAGTTAGGTTATAAGGCTAAAATTAGTGGGGGTTAAGTTAAGTAAGTATGTAAATAGAAAATGGCTTGACTACTCCTCAGTCTATAACTAGATTAAAGAAGTAGTCAAAATTGACCTAATTAGTTACTAAGCTTAAGCAAGGCCAAGAGTTGAGTCGGTAAAAATGCTACTCAAACCATCAGGTAAATTATCAAATGTAAAGGTTTGGGAATTTACATTATCAAATTGGAAATTATCGAATTGGGAACTAGCATTTAGGGCTAGTTCAACTGCTTCATCAATTGTGTCTATTAAGTTTGGAATAGGCTCTGGGATTGGGAATGGGATTGGGGTTGGAGTTGGGAATGGGGTTGGGGTTGGAGTCGGGAAGAAGATTGGATCTATTGGATCTGAAGTTGGGATTGAGGGATCAACTCGGACTAGATCTAGAAAAGAATCGTCTTCTGGTATGGTAGTAAGATCATTAGCTAAACCTGCTGTCAATAAATCATCTGAAATACTGACTGACTCTACCGTATCTACATTGAATGTAGACAATGTGAAGTCGAATTCTGGCAGTGGTGTAGCTAAATTAAGTGGTTGTTCCTGGAAAAGAAGGCGAGCAATCAAATCATCCTGTGAATCCACTACATTTGTTGCAAACCCAAAATCAGCGTAAATATCAATACCTAATATCTCAAAACTCCTAGAATCGAAAAGTACGTCAAATACGTAGGGATTAGCACCACTAAGATTAAATTCATCTACAGATGTCTCAAAATCAAAGATTAAGGCGAAATCATCATCTCCAAAAGGATCTGCAAAAATATTGTCACTCAAATAGTAATCTCCAGCAAAATCATCCCCTAGTAAGAAAAGATCATTACCAGTTCCACCAAAGAGAATATCTAATTCACTTGCTCCAGGATTAGCTGCTGTTTCATCTACTCCTCGAAGTGTGTCATTTCCTTGTTGACCAAATAAAACATTACTTAAGTTATCGATAATTATGCCATTGATAATTGTGTCATCAATAGTGTCATCTCCTTCAATAATGTCGTTATTAGCAGTCCCAACTACATCAACAAAGTTAGTGACTTGGAATGGTTGAGAGAGCACAGATACCTCAAGAAATTCATCTGCTAAGTCAACGTCAAAAGTGGTGGGACTTGGAATTGGAATAAATATACTTAGATCACTTTGAAAAGGGATGATACTTGGAAAGGAAGTACGTCCATCAATGGCATTACGCAAACCAGATGGAGCAATAATTCGATCTATACTAGGAGTTAAAGGAGCAGGATTTCCTAATAATTGATCGGTGCCAACATCGCCTTTGAGAATTTCACCTTCTGCTTTTAAAGTAATCTCAACATTTAAATCACTATAATCAACAGTATCGAAACCATTTGAACCACCATCTATAGTGTCATCACCCAAGCTACCATAGATGTAATTATCATTAGCATTACCAACAATTGTGTCATCTGAATCCGTACCGCGAACATTATCAAAGTTCACTACCTCAAATTCCAAAGGATTACCTGGAATATTAACGACAAGGGTATTAGCACTAAGATTGACATCAAAAGAAGCGGATGAACCTGTGCCATCAATAGTATTAACAACTCCTGCAGCAGAACTACCAATTATCCTTTCAACCGTAGAGAGAAAATCGATCCCACCACTAGCTTTTTCAATAACTCCTTGAGCATTAAGAACAATTGATTCATTGATAGATGAATAATCAACTGTATCATTTCCTGTTCCACCATCAATGAGATTATTTCCTATACGATCAAAAATAACGAAGGTATCATCTCCAGACTGTCCTAATGCAGAGTCTACAAGCCCTAGCAAAAAGTCTTCTAATAAGATAATTGTATCGTTACCTAAACCCGCTAAAATAAAGTCACTTTCACCTGGATTATCGAATAAGAAATCATCAAAAAAAGGTGGGTTTTGATCTCCAAAGATTACAGCCATATTCTATCTTTCTCCTATCTAATGATTTTTTTTTATTGGATTTTTGAATTTGTTTGATTCCAATTATTAAGTTATCTTAAGAATATTAAGAAAAAATAAAGAAGGGTTTAAAAGTTATAAAATGTTCGATGAATGGTATTTTTTTTGACAAATTTATATTACAAAAGACTACAAATTATTCTTGTAATATTATTTTAAGATAAATTTTATGTCCTATCCTTTTCCTAGCATGAATCCTTATTTAGAGAATTCTGCTTGATGGGTAGGAATTTCTCATCGTTTGATTAGTGCCATTGGTGTTTATTTATCTCCTTTGATTCGGTTTCAATATATTGTGGGAATAAGATTTTATCCCCAAAACTTTACTAAATTTTATAAAAAAAGAAATGTATATTTTTTTAAACAAAGCTTCAAAACCAAAAAAAAAGACCTAAGATAAAAGTATAGAAAAAATTTAACTACAAATAAATCAAAGCAAAAACTTCAAGATAATTAAAAGTAGACTGAAGATAAAAAAGCAAGAAAAAACCATAGGGATCAACTATAAACAAAGAATTATTGATAGGATTCAAGTTAATCCTAAAAAGATAATTTGCCAAAAATCAGTTTCTACACAACAATAAACAGATTATAAATAAGGAGGAAATTATGATAACAAAAGCTCCAAACAAGATAGATAACACCACAAAACAAGAAGAATCATTAATATTGTGGTTTGAAGAAGTTGGCATTAAAGATATTCCTTTAGTTGGAGGAAAAAACGCATCATTAGGGGAAATGATTCAAGAATTAACCCCCAAGGGTATTGAAGTGCCCACAGGGTTTGCTACTACAGCTTATGCTTATCGCTACTTTATAAAAAAAGCAGGCTTAGAAGAAAAATTACGTAAAATTTTTGCAGATTTAGATGTAGAAAACCTTGATAATTTACAACAAAAAGGAAAGCAAGCCCGTTCTCTAATCTTAAATACTCCTTTTCCAGATGAACTCCGAGATGCTATATCTAACGCTTATTTTAAATTATGTGAACGTTATGGACCAATTAATCTATGGTGCAAAGATGTAGATCCAGAAAACCAAGAAAAACATAAGGAAATAAGTTGTGATATGGATGTAGCTGTAAGATCTAGTGCTACAGCGGAAGATTTACCCGATGCTAGTTTTGCTGGGCAACAAGAAACTTATCTCAACATTCATGGGGTTAAAAACGTCATCGAATCCTGCCATAAATGTTTTGCCTCCATTTTTACCGATCGAGCCATTTCCTACCGCACCATCAAAGGATTTGACCATTTCGACATCGCCCTTAGCGTCGGAGTGCAAAAAATGGTACGCTCGGATTTAGCCGCCTCTGGGGTAATGTTTTCCATCGACACGGAAACTGGCTTTAAAAATGCTGCCTTAATTACTTCCGCCTATGGATTAGGGGAAAATGTAGTACAAGGTGCCGTCAACCCTGATGAATTTCTCGTTTTCAAAGCAACCCTCAAAGAAGGATATCGCCCTATTATCGAAAAACGCTTGGGTAGCAAAGAAATTAAAATGGTATACGATTTAGGGGGCGGGAAGCAAACTAAAAATATCCCTGTATTACAATCAGAACGTAGTCAATATTCCATTAGTGATGATGAAATTTTAACTCTAGGGAAGTGGGCTTGTATCATAGAAGAGCATTACTCTCAAGTGAGGGGCACTTATACTCCTATGGATATTGAATGGGCTAAAGATGGACAAACTGGTAAGTTATTTATCGTCCAAGCTCGTCCGGAAACTGTACAATCTCAGAAATCTGGCAATGTATTGAGAACTTACAAGCTAAAATCTAGTGAAAAAGATACTACTAAACTTTTAGTCACAGGTCGGGCAGTGGGTGAAGCCATTGGTCAAGGGAAGGCTCATGTTATTCTTGATGTACATCAACTAGATCTATTTCGTCCTGGTGAAGTTCTAGTTACTAAAAGAACTGATCCTGATTGGGAACCGATTATGAAAAAAGCTGCTGCTATTGTGACAGATCAAGGAGGAAGGACTTGTCATGCAGCTATTATTGCAAGGGAATTGGGAATTCCTGCTATTGTCGGTTGTAATAATGCCACAGAAATGTTAAATCAAGAGGAAGAAATAACAGTTTCTTGTGCTGAAGGGGAAGAAGGGAAGGTATATCAAGGAAAAATTCCTTTTGAAATTGAAGAAATTAAAATAGACAAATTGCCTAAGCTTCGTACAAAAATAATGATGAATCTTGGTAATCCTGAAGAAGCTTTTCGTTTATCTTCTATTCCTTGTGATGGTATTGGTTTGGCAAGATTGGAATTTATTATTGCGAACCATATTAAGGCACATCCTTTAGCTTTATTGAATTTTGATGAGTTAGAAGATCCTTTAGTTAAAGAGAAAATTGCTCAGTTAACTGCCCTTTATGAATGTAAGTCGGATTTCTTTATCGAGAAATTAGCTTCTTCTATTGGTACTATTGCTGGTGCTTTTTATCCTAAACCAGTGATTGTGAGGATGTCGGATTTCAAAACAAATGAATATGCTAATCTTTTGGGTGGAAAACAATTTGAACCAAAAGAAGAAAATCCTATGATTGGTTGGCGAGGTGCATCTCGTTATTATGATGATCAATATCGTCAAGCTTTTGGATTAGAATGTATTGCTATGAAAAAAGTTCGGGATGAGATGGGTTTGAATAATGTGATTCCTATGATTCCTTTCTGTCGTACTCCTGAAGAAGGTCGTCAAGTTCTAGCCGAAATGGAAAAATACGGTTTAAAACGTGGTGAAAATGGGTTGGAAGTTTATGTTATGTGTGAGATTCCTAGTAATGTGATTTTGGCTGAGGAGTTTGCTAAGGTATTTGATGGTTTCTCTATTGGGTCAAATGATTTAACTCAACTTACTTTGGGTCTCGATCGGGATTCTGCTTTGATTTCTCATCTGTTTGATGAGCGTAATGCAGCTGTTAAGGAAATGATTAAAATGGTTGTTGATAAGGCTAAAAAGTGTCATCGGAAGATCGGCATATGTGGTCAAGGACCTAGTGATTATCCTGAATTCGCTCGATTTTTGGTAGAAATAGGTATTGATTCTCTTAGTTTGAATCCTGATTCTGCTATTAAAACTATCTTGGATATTGCTAAGTTGGAAGCAGTTGTATGATTTAAGTATTAGGAAGTGGGAATTTGGAGAAATAATTATTAGGATTTAGGAATTAGGAGTTACGGATGTAAATTTATAATTATTACTTTGAAGTTCTTAATCTCCTTTTGTTTATATCTTTAATATCTAAAATTCAAGGTGGGAAAATGCTCAAATTTCTATTAGAATTATTATTAGTAAATTTGGGTGTTTTTTAACTATGGCTAATGAAGATCAACTGGAAATATTAAGACGAGGAGTTGTGGTTTGGAATCTATGGATAGCAGAAAATTGGGTAAGGAAAAATTCACAGGTAGAAATCGATCTCAGAGATGCCAATCTTGATAATGGGATTCTCTTGAATGTAAATTTCTCTCATGCTGATCTCAGTAATGTCAATCTCAAAAATGCCGATCTTGAAGATGCTCATTTTCAATATGCTAACCTTCATAATGCTAATCTTGAAAATAGCGATCTCGAAGATGCTCATCTTGAATATGCTAACCTCCATAATGCCAATCTTAAAAATGCCAATCTTAAAAATGCCAACCTTAAAAATGCTAAATTAATGAGAGTTACAGCAATACATACTAATTTTTCTTATGCCAATCTCACTGGAGCTTGTATTGAAGATTGGAATATAAATAGTGGAACTATCTTAGATAATGTTGTTTGTGATTATATTTATTTAAAATATTATTACGATTCTGTTAATCATAAATTTATATATCAAGATCGCCGACCTCACGATCCTAATAAAAATTTTGCACCCGGAGAATTCACAAAATTATTCCAAAAAGCATTAGAAACAGTTGACTTAATTTTTACTGAAGGAATCGACTGGAAAGCATTTTTAGTTTCCTTTGAAAAATTACAAATTGAATGTAATAGCGATGAATTATCGATTAATTCTTTTGAGAATAAAGGCAATGGTACATTTGTTGTTAGAGTTAATGTTCCTCAACAAGCAGATAAAGGAGAAATTGAGAAATATCTAGAGAGAGAATATCAAATTCAACTGAAAGCTATTGAAGAGAAATATCGATGGCAATTATATGGTAAAGATAAAGAAATAGAAATATATCGAAAAGATAAAACAGACTTATTAGAAATAGTTAAACTACTAAGTAGTAAATCTATATATATTATGAATACACAACAATCAAAGACCCAAAACGTAAACCAAAATATCAAAGAGAATAACGGAGAAGCTAACGCCACAGGTGGAAATACACATAAACAAACTGGAAAATTTGCCATTGGTAAGATGAGTGGTGGAAGCATCGAAAACAGTAAAGTAGCAGCCGAAATCCATGAAGGAGAGGCGAAGGATTTAGCCAAAGCAGCAGCAGAAATTCAACAACTTTTAGAGCAATTATCCCAAACTTATCCCACTTCAACCACTAAGGAAAAAATGACAGTTGTAGGTGAAGCGGTGGATATTATCGAAAATAACCCAACCCTCAAAACCCGAATCGTTAATTCTCTTAAAGCAGGAGGCATTGAAGCGTTTAAAGAAATCATCGATCATCCTCTAGTTAATATTCTAATGAGTGCTATGGAAGGATGGAGAGAGGTTTGATAGAGGAATAGTAAGGATTAAAAAATATGAAATATACAATAATTATTCAATGGTCTAATGAAGATAAATGTTTTATTGTTACATAACCAGACTTTGAAAATGTAATGCAACCAGTTACTCATGGAGATAATTATGAAGAGGCGATGAAAAAGGCTCTTGAAGTCATTGATTTACTGATTGAATCTTACAAAAAAGAAGGAAAAGAATTACCTAATCCGAAGAATTTACAATATTCTTTAAGCAAATCATAGCTCTTTTAAATATATAGTAATACCTTAAAATATAAAAAATATCTCCTTTAAAAGCTTAATCGCCTTGGGCACTTATATTAGTAAGATTCCAAGACGATATGATTTTAATTATATTCAAACTTTAAATAAAGATAGATAATGGAAAATATAGATATTCTAGAATTCTTGAGATTAGAATTGTACTTACAAAAATAACAAAGATTTAGTAAGATAACGAGATTAATAATAACTTTATAGCCTTGTTGATTAATAATCAATATGTAACCTTTCTAATTCTTTCATTGTATAATCCATTCCCACTCTATCAATATATGAATCTAAAAGACTTCCATCTCCTGTAAAAGGCCTAGCATCACCCTTAGCAATTTCTCTTTCCATTCTAAGTTTGTTGCCTGCATTACCATAAACACAATTGATTCCATAATAATAAAGAGCACAATTATTTTTCTGTAAAGAATTTTCCACTAATTGTTTTTCTTCTAATGATAAATCAGGAAAATTAGTCTCGGTTGGATTGATAATGCCTCGACTTTCGATGGATTCTGGCTTGGATTCTACATCTAAAGTTTCTTGCGCTTGGACGAAATCATTGCTTCTAATTCCAGCTAGAAGAGGTGTAATTGTTGCTAATAGAACTAAAGCTTTTGTAAATTTCATCATGTTGTTCCTTTGTCATAAATATTACTTTGTTAATAATATGACCGTTTTCCAAAATTAGTAACAAATTTAACAGAAATTTTATGTAACTCGCTTATTTTTAAGTATTAATAACCAATAATAATAACCATTTCAAAATTTATCTTTTTGTAACTAAAAACTAAAAAACCATGACTTATATGCAATAGTGTAAAATCTATTTGATATTTTAGTATAAGTCAAAAGATTTACTAACAATAGTTACTAATAAAAATTAGCAATAATTCTTGCTATAATGTGAAACCTCGCCTAGGTATTTTGTCATTTTCTTTTAAATATTTTTAAGTTGAAAAATGTGATATAATGTTATCAAATGATTAAATTATTTCAAAAACTGACTCAGTAAAAACTTTGACAACAAACCCTAATGTACCAAATTATACTCAAACTCTTGAATGTTTTTTAGTATGTCAACAATTAACACAGATGTATTTACCAATTTACTTAATTCGTTTAGATCAGCGTACACAAAATATTTTATTTTGGCTGGAGAAGAAACCATTATTACCATAGATATATTCGGAAAAAAATAATTTTATTCATGACAAAAAACAATTTTGAATCGATGACTGATCAAGAATTACGAGATTATATTTTAACTAATCAAAATGATCAAGAAGCTTTTTATATTTTTGCAGATTTTTATTATTAAAAAAAAGTAAAATAATAGAATCTTTAGCACAATTAGAAGATTTACCAGAAGTCGCACCCATGAAGCAAAATCAAAAAGGTAAATAAATAGATTGAAAATAAATTAAAAACAGATAAAATATTTTTTAAATATATGAGTTACTTCTTTAAATTTGAAGCAGATTTTGTAGATTCCCTCCGTTGTATTCCCATGATCGTGAGAATGAAACTAGATACTTGTAGAGTTAAATTAAAATTAACTCATTGGAATCAATTTAGCGAATTAGAAAAACAAAAACTTGTTACATTACCATGTAATTCTATTGAAGAAAGCAAAGCCTATGGAGAATTTCTACAAAATCTAATTATAGAAAAAACAGGATCACCTGCTAAAGAATTACCAATAGATAATAATCCTCCTTGGATGAATTTAGAAATAATACCCATTCAAATTCAAGAAAAAGCATCAGAATTCAACATAGAAATTACTTTAGCACAATGGCAAAAATTAACTCCCTTACAACGTTTTGCCTTAATTAAATTAACTCGCTCTAGTCATGAAAACCATAATTTTATTCCAGCATTAAAAGAATTTAATTTACTTGTTAACTAATAAATTGAATAAAAATAATAAAAAGTTATAAGTTTGTTTAGTTATTTAAATATTTAATTAATTAACTTAAATTTAATAATTTAAGATAACCAGGAATAGAAAAAATAAGCTATATTAATTAATAGATAAAGAGACTAATCAAATAATTAGTGTTAGGTAAAATATGACAACCACAATAAAGAATAAAACAGAGAATTCTATTCTAGAAAATCTAGTAGAAAGAGTAAAAAAAGCACAAGAACAATACGCAACTTATACACAAGAACAGGTAGATAAAATATTTAAATATGCAGCATTAGCAGCAAACGCCGCTCGTATTCCTCTAGCAAAACTTGCTGTAGATGAAACAGGAATGGGAATTATCGAAGATAAAGTTATCAAAAATCACTTTGCTTCAGAATACATCTATAACAAATATAAACAAGAAAAAACCTGTGGTATAATAGAATCGGATATATCTTATGGTTATCAGAAAATAGCTGAACCAGTAGGTATAGTTGCAGGAATTATTCCCACCACAAATCCAACATCAACAGCAGTTTTTAAAGCATTACTAGCACTAAAAACCCGTAACGCCATTATTTTTTCTCCTCATCCTCGTGCCAAAAAATGTACTATTGAAGCCGCCAAAGTTGTTCTTAAAGCTGCAGTAGAAGCAGGTGCACCAGAGGGAATTATTGGTTGGATTGAAGAACCAACATTAGAATTATCCCAAGGTTTAATGCAGCATCCTGATGTGAAATTAATTTTAGCAACAGGAGGACCGGGAATGGTAAAAGCTGCTTATTCATCTGGTAATCCTTCTTTAGGAGTAGGAGCAGGGAATACTCCTGCTGTCATAGATGAGAGTTGTGATTTACAAATGGCAGTATCTTCTATTATTTTGAGTAAAACTTTTGATAATGGTATGATTTGTGCTTCAGAACAATCAGTCATAGTAGTAGATCAAGTTTATGAAGCCGTAAAAACAGAATTCAAACAACGGGGAGCTTATTTTTTAAATCAAGAAGAAATTAGTAAAGTAAGTGAAAAAATTATCATTAATGGGCGTTTAAATCCAGAAATAGTAGGTCAATCTGTAGAAAAAATTGCCGCATTAGGAGGGATTTCTATTCCCAAAGAATCTAAAGTAATTATTGGAGAAGTGGATGCTATTGGCAAAGATGAAGTTTTTTCTCTGGAAAAATTGTCCCCTGTCTTAGCAATGTATCGAGCTAGCAATTTTACCGAAGCTATCGATAAAGCCGAAAAATTAATTGAATTAGGAGGACATGGCCATACTGCTGTTCTTTACACCTCTCCTGCTAATCATGAGCATATCCAAAAATTTGAAGAGAAGGTAGAGACTTCTAGGGTATTAATTAATACTCCGTCTTCTCAAGGGGCAATTGGGGATTTATATAACTTCCGTTTAGATCCTTCTCTCACTTTAGGGTGTGGTAGTTGGGGAGGTAATTCTATTAGTGGGAACGTTGGACCGCAACATTTATTGAATATCAAAACAGTTTCCCAACGTCGAGAGAATATGCTTTGGTTTAGAATTCCCCCAAAAATTTACTTTAAATATGGTTGTTTACCTATTGCTTTAAAGGATTTAGTTGGTAAAGAAAGAGCTTTTATAGTAACAGATAAAGGTCTTTATGATTTAGGAATTACTAAAGAAATTGAAAGAGTATTAGAAGACATAGGCATTAAACATGATATTTTCTATGAAGTAGAACCAGATCCATCTTTAACTACTATAAATAAAGGATTAGCATTACTAAATAGTTTTAAGCCTGATGTGCTAATTGCCGTTGGTGGTGGTTCACCCATGGATGCGGCTAAAGTTATGTGGCTAATGTATGAACATCCTGAAATCGAATTTGAAGGAATAGCTACTCGTTTCATGGATATTCGCAAGCGGGTCTATGAATTACCAACTTTAGGTCAAAAAGCTATTATGGTAGCAATTCCTACTACATCAGGCACAGGCTCTGAAGTAACTCCTTTTGCGGTGGTAACTGACGATCGAACAGGGATCAAATACCCTCTAGCAGATTACGCCCTTACCCCTAATATTGCCATTGTAGATCCAGAATTAGTCATGAATATGCCTAAAAGTCTCACAGCTTTTGGAGGAATTGACGCACTAACCCATGCTTTAGAAGCATATATATCCGTCTATGCGACCGAATTTACTAATGGATTGGCATTAGAAGCTATTAAATTATTAATAGAATATTTACCCAGTGCCTATAAAAATGGAGCAAATGATCCAGTTGCGCGAGAAAAAGTCCATTATGCCGCCACCATTGCGGGAATGGCTTTTGCCAATGCCTTTTTAGGGATTTGTCATTCCTTGGCCCATAAGCTAGGTTCTACATTTCACGTACCCCATGGTTTAGCTAATGCCCTAATGATTTCCCATGTGATTCGTTATAATGCCACTGATATACCTTTTAAACAAGCAATTTTCCCCCAGTATAAATATCCGAATGCTAAATGGCGTTATGCTTCTATAGCAGATTATTTAGGTTTAGGTGGTAAAAATGAAGATGAAAAAATAGAAAGATTAGTAGATGTCATTGAGAATTTGAAGGCAGAAATTGGAATTCCTTTAACCATAAAAGAAGTACTTTCAAAAGATGATCAAGCTTTCTATGAATCAGTAGAAGAATTAGCAGAGCAAGCATTTGACGATCAATGTACTGGTGCAAATCCTAGATATCCTTTGATTAGGGATTTAAAAGAGTTGTATATACTGGCTTATCGTGGTTGTCGTCTTGATTCAGCCTTATATCATTCTGAATTAGAAACAGAAGAAACTGATGTAAAAGAAGTAAAAACCATGTAAATTTAAATGCAAATACTAATTAAGGGAATTACTATTTGTGGTTCTACTTTTGGTATTCGTTAGGATTTACAAGAATATTCACAATTTCTTTCACAAGGAATAGTTAAACCAACTCTTGAAATTCAAGCATTAGAGGCTATTAATCACGTTTTCCATCGTCTTATAAAATAGTAAAGTTAATGGTAGGATTGTTTTCCAAATTGAGCAATAAATCTTGAATTTTTACTAATTAATTGATATTTTCAAAACTATTGGGCCTTATTTTTTAAGGCTTATTTTTATTTTCAAATTCTTCTCTTAACTTATTTAATTAAATTGAAACTATATCAATATAATTTAATCTTATTTATAAATATTTACAATCACCATCAATTAATTAATCATAATAAAAATCAAAAACCATAACATATTTTGAAGTTTTGTATCAAAAATTGCTCCTCTTAAAACCAAAATGTAACAATGAAATTCAAGCTTACTTTCTCTTTAAAAAAGCTAAATATAATTAAATCAACAGTATTGAATGGTATCTCATTAAATTTAAGATAAATTAAGCCTTTTTATCCTTCTTTATATATCTTTAAAAAGATGAATAAATGTAAACAAAATGACTTATAAAATCCCAAAACTATTAATAATTAAACTAGTAATCTAGTTAACATTTTAGCTATACTGAATCAATGTTTTCCTAACTTCTAAGACAAACTAATTTTAAAGTCTTAAATTTTAAGTTTTACTCTCAAAATCCAGAAAAGGGGGTGCATTATGCTTACAACTGCTCGATATACGATTGATTCCATCAAAGATGAAGCACGTCAATTAGTAGAAAAAGGTGCTTTGACACGACAACAACCCATTTATACTCTCTGTCAGTATATTCCTGCTAAACAATGGTCTTTGGTAGAATGTGAGTTAGAAAAATACGATTTTTTACTTAGAGATTCTCTCATCGATTTACTTGCTCACGAAGAATGGAGTTGCGATTAATTAAATTAAAACAAATCAATAAATTTGTTCTAAACTACAAATTAACTGTAAAGAGAATGTCTCAAATTCAAATAGATTTATCCTTGAGTATCTAATTTGCAATGACAAAATTTAAAGCAATAATTACTTTGGTTAGTCTGATTACTTAGATCTTAATTATTAAACATTAAATTCAAATCAAAAAAACAAAATTACGATTTAAGTATCAACATTAAAATATGCAATTGTACTTTTCTAATTTTAGGTAAGGTTGCCACTTTTTACCTATTCAATTACAGAGAGTCAAAAGTATTTCTATTTCAACAGGGTAATTCTCTTTACTATATAAATTGCTTCAGATAATTGTTTAGATTTCTATCCTTAAGCTATAACTTGGATAAATTCCTCAAAATCCTATCACTACAATAAATTACTACAGAAATAGGCCACAGAAAAACTAACAATATTAAGATGGAAATATTCAGAGTATTTCTACTTAATACTAGTAGATATTTAATGAGTATTTTTATCATGATTCATCACCTTCTGAATCAATTATTTTTAACTCGATTTTCTCTTGATTATTTTGATAACTTTTACTATCAATCTTTTCTAAATTTACTTTCTTAATTTCAAGCGATCGAGGTTTAAATCCTTAAATTCACTATGAATTAGCTATAGGGATCGCTGATATGTTTTAATGATAACATTTTTTTTTGCCAATAAGTAAGGTCTTAACAGTTAACATTTGTGAAGATTTAAGCCTAATCACCATTATCTACCATTGATAGTTGATACTCTTGAGGTTTGAGAAATATCATCGATCAGTATCATTGGGCAATATAATAGAAATATCCATCCTAGGTATTTAAGAAAAGTATTTAGCAAAAGTATTAATAAAATGTTTAAATCATTTACGATCAAAAATTTTCGCTGTTTTCAATCTTTTAAGATTAAACCTTTAGAACAATTAAATTTAATCGGCGGTATGAATAATGTGGGTAAAACCTCAATTCTAGAAGCTTTATTTCTTCATATCGGACATTATATTCCTGAATTAACTTTAAATGTTAATTCCTTACGTGGTATAAATCAACCTAATAAAGTAGATGCAGAAGCTATTTTTGGGTGGTTATTTTTCGATAAAAATATTGATCAAAATATTGAATTTATAACTGAAGATGAAAATAATATTGAGCGTTCTTTAATAATTAAATTAGAAACAGGAGACAGACCTAATCTATTAGAATTAGATAGTCCTAATATTACAAATATTAACTATTCTAGTTCCATAACTGCAAAAAAAAATTATCGACAATTAACCCTAAACTATCAAGAAGGAAAGGAAGAATTTCAAAATTGTAGTCTTTTAATTATGCCTGATGGTAAGCTTCAAGTTGATAAAAAAATAGATCATCTAAAAACATTTTACAATGTAACATTGATTCCAGTAATGATAGATCTTAGCCAACAAAATGCAGAATATTTTAGTAATTTAGAACGTCATAATCGCCAAGATGAAGTATTACAAAGTTTACAATTAATTGAGCCAAAAATTAAAAGAATAAGTATCCTTATACAAGGAGGAAGATCCATAATTGCTTGCGATATTGGTAAAAAAGAATTAATACCAATTAATTTGATGGGAGAAGGAATATCTCATTTATTATCTATTATTTTAGCCATTGCCAATCTTCCCAATGGTATAGTTTTAATTGATGAAATAGAGAATGGATTGCATTACTCAACCATGAGAGATATTTGGTTAGCTATTGCAGATATTGCCCGTCGCTCTAATACTCAAATCTTTGCCACTACCCATAGTTGGGATTGTATTCAAGCAGCCCATAAAGCGTTTTTTGAAAGTGACAAAAATGACTTTCTTTATCATCGATTAGAGCGAGTTAATGATAATGAAATTGAAGTTTTAACTTACGAGCCAGAAATCCTTGAGATGGCAATTAAAAAAGGATTTGAGGTGCGTTAATGACTTCCAAAGTATCTAACAATTTTCCTAATGATTTACAATATCCTCAATCTAAATCGCCAATTAAATCTGAGAAATTATTATTAGTAGAAGGCAGAGATGCTTTTGGTTTTTTTAAAGCTATTCTTCAAGAATTAAGTTTGTTAGAAAATATTGAAATTCGCAATTTTGGAGGCATTAAAGATTTTACAACTTATTTAAGAACTTTAAAAATTACTCCAGGATTTAAGAAGGTTATTTCTTTAGGAATTATCCGTGATGCAGAGAAATTATTTCTTTAGGAATTATCCGTGATGCAGAGAAAAAGGAAGCTAATTCAGCAATGGATTCTATTTGTAATTCTTTAAAAAAAGTCAATTTTGATATACCATCTAATGTGAAAGTAAAAACTAATGGAAAACCTGCTATTTCAATATTTATTTTACCAGATTGTTATAATGCTGGAATGCTTGAAACTCTTTGCTTACAATCTATTAATAACGATCCCATTATGAATTGTATTGATGATTTTTTTCGATGTATGGAAACACAAAATATTGCTTTACCTAATAATATTTATAAAGCTAAAATAGGAGCATATTTAGCATCTAGAAAAAAACCTAATCTACGTCTTGGGGAAGCTGCAAAAAAAGGTTATTTTGACTGGGATAATCCTGTATTTGATGATCTTAAAAACTTTTTACTCAGATCTTGCACCTGATTAAACATAAATCAAAACCATGTTGATTTAACCAAGGGATTAATGTTATTAACTGTTTAAAAAGTGCTCGAAATAA
>JANQIW010000038.1 GCA_028281945.1 Prochloraceae cyanobacterium PL24a_bin.78 | reverse complement strand
AGTTTCTGCCACAGGTTCACCATCAGAACTAGGATAAAATATCTCTTTGGTTTCGATTTCTTTTGCTCTTACCATTGCTTGAATTCCTCGGAATTTATGATAGATTTATAGCTAAATATTAATTATTTAAAGTTTAGATTATTTTTAAATTATCAGGTTAAATTATAACAAATAACCAACAAAAATAAGGAAGATAAATACCACAATATTACCTAGCAAAAAAAATAATTTTTGAGAGAAAAATTGAAAATCATAAAGTTAATTGCAAAAAACGAATGACAATCGGATAAAGAAATGAGTACAATGATAAAAAGTACAAATTAAGAATAAGTTAAAAAACTATGTCAGTAGTTGCGGCCATTGGAGTTTTGGCGCTTTTAATCGTAGTCCATGAATTAGGGCACTTTAGTGCAGCAAGGGTTCAAGAAATCCATGTAAATCGATTTTCTATAGGGTTTGGACCAGTTTTATTAAGATATCTAGGCAAGAGAACAGAATATGCCCTAAGAGCAATACCATTGGGAGGTTATGTGGGATTTCCAGATGAGGATCCCGAAAGCGACATCCCTCCAGAAGATCCCAACTTATTAAGCAATCGCCCTATTCTCGATCGAGCTATAGTTATCAGTGCGGGAGTAATAGCAAACTTGATTTTTGCCTATTTCCTCTTAGTTGGGCAAGGAGTAACAGTAGGATTTGCTGATGTTAATTATGAACCTGGAGTGCTAATCCCAGAAGTTTTGGAAGAGCAAGTATCTCGAGCAGCACAAGCAGGAATTCAATCAGGGGATATTATTATCGCTATAGAGGATCAAGAAATTCCAGCATCCTCTGAAGCTATGACAATTGTCCGTAATGCAATCCAAGACTCTGGTAATCAACCTCTAGAATTTACAATTTTGCGGGAAGGAGAAAAAATACCTCTTGTGGTAACTCCAGAAGGAGATAACAGTGGCAAAGGCAAAATAGGTGTTATGCTTGCCCCTAATGGAGAATTTATTAAAACTTATCCAAAAAATCCAGTAGATGCTTTTATTTTAGGTGCAAAAGAATTCCAACGCTTGGGACAATTAACTGTTCAAGGTTTTGGACAACTAATTACTAATTTTCAGGAAAATGCTCGACAAGTAGCAGGGCCTGTGGCTATAGTAGCTGTTGGTGCAGAATTAGCTCGAAATGATTTAGCCAACCTATTTCAATTTGGCGCATTAATTAGTATAAATTTAGCAATAATTAATATATTACCTTTACCTGCTTTAGATGGAGGTCAATTAGTTTTCCTACTTATTGAGGGATTAAGAGGGAAGCCTTTACCAAATAAATTACAGGAAGGAATAATGCAAACCGGATTAGTTTTACTTTTAGGTCTAGGTGTATTCTTAATTGTTAGAGATACAGCAAACTTAGCTTTATTCCAAAACCTATTTCAATAATCTATTTTAATAAGTTTTAAATTACGTTCCATCGGTGAGTATTACTCGTAAATTGGCAGTAAAAAAACAACGATCGCTTGAAATTCTCCTGAGACTCAAGCGACTTTATCCAGATGCTAAGTGTACTTTAAATTACGAAACAACAGTACAACTTTTAGTGGCAACTATTCTCTCAGCCCAATGTACAGACGAAAGAGTTAATAAAGTAACCCCAGAATTATTTAAGCGTTTTCCAGATGCTCCTTCTTTAGCTCTAGCCGATCGAGAAGAATTGGAAAACTTAGTACGTTCCACTGGATTTTTTCGTAATAAAGCTAAAAATATTCAAGGTGCTTGTCAAAAGATTGTCTCTGAGTTTGGAGGCAAAGTGCCAGATGTAATGGAAAATTTACTGAGTTTGCCTGGGGTAGCACGGAAAACCGCTAATGTCGTCTTAGCTAATGGCTATGGTATAATTCAAGGTGTAACGGTAGATACTCATGTTAAACGCTTAAGTAAAAAACTGGGATTAACAGAACATAGTGATCCCATCAAAATAGAACGGGATTTGATGAAATTAATCCCTCAACCAGATTGGGAAAACTTTTCTATTCTTTTGATTTATCATGGTCGATCGATTTGTAAAGCGAGGAAACCTGATTGTAATCATTGTAATTTAGCTAATTTGTGTCCATCGGCTGAAATTACTGAATTAATTTGATAGAATGGAAAACGCTGTCAAAAAAGGAGCTAAATTCAATATATGGCTAAAAAAAGCATGATCCAGCGCGAAAAAAAGCGCGAACGTTTAATTGCTAAATATGCTGCTAAACGGGAAGAATTAAAAGAACAATTTCGTCAGGCAACTTCTCAGCGCGAAAAGCTGGAAATTCACCGCAAAATTCAAAGATTACCTCGCAATAGTGCACCTTGCCGCCATCGCAATCGTTGTTGGTTAACAGGTCGTCCTAGAGCTTATTATCGAGATTTTGGACTTTCTCGCAATGTGCTTCGGGAATGGGCACATCAAGGTTTATTGCCTGGAGTGGTTAAATCTAGTTGGTAGTTATATTATCTGTATTTATACTATCTAATGATGGATAAAGGATAATTGAGGTTTGGATATAACTTTTAAATTACATTAAGCCATGATTTTTAGGCTTATATAAGGGTTCTTGCATAATATAACAACCTATTAGTAATTAGTATTTATTTGCTATTGATTTTCACAAGGTGATCTTACGTTTTCATTAACATTGAATAAGATAATATATTATGCAGATTAGGTTAAAAAGATTATCCATTATCCATTATTGATAGATAACTATTTAGAACTACTTACAACAGCCATCGATACCAAGACTGTCTAAAATTAAATCGCTTACAGCATTGGCGATGGCAAATTCACCAAAAAAGCTTTCGCGAAAGTCAAAAGCTTGCATTTCAGTGACGATAGCAATCACTAAAGATCCAAGATCGTTTTCTCCTTCAAGACGTTGTCTGACAAAGATTTGAGCCGCTCTGGTAGCAATTTTTTCGTTAATAGCTTCGGGAATAAATTCTCGATCGAGCCAGTTGAGTAAATTAGTTTTTAACCATTTACCCTCGGTTTCGGAATCTTTGACTGGTGGTAAAGTAATGGGTGGAATTGGTTGAGCTGTCATGATTTGTTATTATTATTATGAGTTTGTGATTATTTGTTTGTCAAATAATGAAATATAATATTGATTTGATCGTGGAAAATTACGCCAAAGGTTATTTTTTAATGGCGGAGGATAAACATAGTAATGTTGATTGGTATTATAGCAAACAAAGGACTATTATTCCTCTTAATGGAGGATTTCGATACCCTAAATCTCTTCAAAGAATTTTAAATCAAGAGCGTTTTTCTGTAGGGATTAATAGAGATTTTTTAGGAGTTTGTATTGGTTGCGCTAATCGAGAAACTACTTGGATATCTAATCAATTAATTGAAATTTATTTAGAATTAAATCAAACTGGTTGGGCTTATAGTTTTGAAACATGGCAGGATGATAAGTTGGCAGGGGGAATTTTGGGCATTGTAATTGGTGGTGCTTTTATTGGGGAGTCTATGTTTTATAATATTCCTGATGGTTCTAAAGTGGCTATGGTAAAGTTAGTAGAACATTTAATTTCTCAAGGATTTGTTCTGTTTGATGTTCAAATGCAAAATCCTCATTTAGAGAGATTTGGTGCTTATAATCTTGAAGATAATGAATATCAATTGTTATTAAATAAGGCTTTAAATTTAAGGCGTAGATTTATCTAATTACGTAATAAGTAATCGGAATTGATTTAATATTTGTCTTTGATTTTTAATTATTTTTCTTTTAGTTTGGTTGCAAATCCTATTGATCAATTTCTATTAATATAATTATTTTTAACTCTTACAGTAATAAAATATTTCTCCTATTTCTTCTTTAATTAAACGAGATTTGATTAATTCACAATATTCTGGATTGATTTCTATTCCTACTGCTTTGCGATTGCAAGCTAAATAGGGTGGAGAAATGATAATGATATCAGCAAATTCTTCTTCAAAAGTTTCCGAGGATAAAGCCTCTGAATTATAAACCAAGATGTCTTGATAACTAAATATTGGTTTGAGTTTTGATATATTGATTAATTTTTTTATGGGGTTATCTAATTGGTTTTCTAAGTTATCTATTTCCATAATAATTATTAAAAACATTTAACTTTGGGGATAAATTTCGATGCGATCGACTTTTTTAGTTTGAGCATTTGTTAGAGCATTTATTGCGGCATCAAAGAGATTTTGGTGAGTATAATCTGTAGAAGGAATCATAGAAGCGATGCCGATACTAAGAGTAATAAAATCATCAAATTGAGATGGAGAAAATTGAGTTTGAGATTGAAAAATTTCAGATTGGGAGAAAGGAATCTTTAATTCACTAATACCTATTTCAATTTTTTTAGCGACACAAAATGCTCCTTGACTATCAGTATTAGGCAAAATAATGGCAAATTCTTCCTCTCCATGACGGGCAACTAAATCTGAGGAGCGTTGAATAATTTTACTTAAAACATTAGCTATTTGTTGCAAACAAAAATTACCTTTTTCTATTCCATAAATTTCTTGATAAACCTGAAAATTATCTACTTTTGAAACTATTAAAGATAAAGATTGATTTTCTCTAGTTAAGCGTTTCCATTCAAAATCTAAACAGTCATCAAAAGCTTTAGATGTAGCTAAATTTGTTAATTTATCGATGATCTCAAATTTATCTAATTTCTGATAGGCTTTTTGTAATTTTTGTTTAATTAAATCATATTGAATAGCGATTCCTAATTCTTTAGTAAGCTGTTTTAATAAATCTATTTCCCATTGTTGCCATTGACGAGGTATTTGACAGTTTTGTACACTTAATAAACCCCATAATTTATGAGGAGTTGGTGATTCTAATTCTGGACTATTAATAGAAATTGGTAGAACTAATTCTGAGCAAATTTCTAACTGATTTAGTAAGGAAATATAAGAACTATCTATCTTTTGTGTGGTAATATTATCTAGTTTGAATTCTCGATCTTTTTGATACAAATCAATTAAATTTTTCTGCCAATAAGATTGATCAATGGTCTTTTCTAAATAATTATTTTCTAACAAACTTAGAGAATTATCGGCAATTGCTTCCGCTATAATTTTACCGTTACCATGAAGATCTAAACTATAAATAATCACTCGATCGCATTGAAAATATCCTTGTACTTCTGAGACAATAGTATTAATAATTTCTTCTAAATCTAACTCTTGAAGAATTTGCCAAGTAATCATTCTTAAAAGCTGATAACATTCTTTTTCTCTAGATAAATCAAGTTCTATTTGTTTAGATTTAGTAATATTTTTTCCGATATAAACTAAATCCCATAGATTCTTTTGATCGGCTCTAATTACTAAACAAGAGAATGCCATATAAAGAGTTTCACCTGTTTTTTTCTTACAGACTAATTCAACTTCTTTTGAGCCAATTCCAGGAGGTAATAAATCGATTTCTTCACGAGCAAATTCTCCTGTAGCGAACAATAAAGAAATTTTTTTATTGAGTAATTCTTCTTCTTGATATCCAAAAAGATCGATCACTTTTTTATTAATAGCTTTAATTTCACCTTGAGGATTAGTAATCAATAAAGCCTCTTCTAAACTACCAATAATTTCTGGAAGATAATCCGCTGCCAATTGACTAAATTTTTGAGTTAAAATTCGTTGTTTAGTGACATTTTCAAAGATAACAATAAGATGTTTTGGTTCATTATTAATTCCTTCAGGATCTAAGATTAAATAGATATCAAAATATAAGCTAGAATCAGCAGAAATATTTTGAAGAACAAAATTAGTTTGATTCCCTGAAAAAATATCTGTAATAATATTTTCTAGTCCATTTAATACCGAAAAACTAAGACGAACATCATGTTTTAATTGAATTTCTTGAGGATTATTAGCGAATTGATGTACATTTAAAGATGTTTCTATAATTAAAAAATTTTCATCGATTACTAAATATTCTAAATGGCGACTTTTTAATAGTTTTTCTAAAATAATATTCATATTTTTTAAATCATACTCCTAACAAGTTTGGCAAACATTTCATTAACATTAAGACCTGTTTTAGCAGAAGTTAAATAGCTGGTAATTACCGAAGGATTGTTATTGACTAAATTTTTAATAGTAGTTAATTTATTGAATTTTTCTTGGTCTTCCATGAGATCAGATTTATTTAAAGCTATAATAATTATAGAGCCTTTAGGATTAACTGAACAAAAAAGATTGATATGATCTTGAAGATGTTCAATGGTTTCTTCTCTGGTGCAATCTGCCACGATAATTCCTCCTTTTGCACCTTGTAAATAAGATGGAGCAATGGATTGAAATTTCGTTTGTCCTTCAATATCCCAAATAATTAATTGTACTTTTTGTGTTGTAGTATCGTTCAATCGTATTTCTACTAATTTACGAGATATTTTAACTCCGATTGTGGACAAATAATCATCGCTAAATTGATTATCTACAAACCGACGAATTAAACTTGTTTTGCCGACACAAAAATCACCAATCAAACAAATTTTTTTTGCAATTATACTCATCTCAATTTTTAGCCCGAATAAAGGTTTTAAAAATGACACATCTTCTTAACCACAATGGTTGATTTTCACTAACTTCTGGAGGAATTTCAAGACTACTGGTAGAGTGAAGTCTTGCTGGGTTAACGCCCATAGATATCAAAGCATTTTCTACAGTTAAGGCTCGATCTCTAGACAATTTTTGGTTAGTGAGACTGTTTCCGATGCCATCGTTATAACCAATAATCTGAATATCTATTTCAGGATATTCTTCTAGAAATTGTTTAACTGCTTTGATCTTACTTAAAGATTTTAACTCGGTTGAATTGGATTCAAAATAAATACGTAATCTTAAGTCTGGTAATCTTGTTTCTAAAAAACTAATTACATGATTAACTCTTGGAATATTTTGAAATATTTGACTAATTTCTTCAGCTTGATTACTATTTAATATAATTCCTTTTAAAGTAACTGTTTGGTTTTGATAATCACTAGAAATATTTACTCCTTCTTTTTGATTTAAAACTAATGTCATTCTTTGAATTTCTTGTAATGTTAATGTTGGATTTGGTGGGAGATTTACAGCAATAATTTGATTATCTATTTCTAAATCAGGTGCTACTTTCATAACTACTGCTTCGGCTTTGTTTTTAAAATAATTATCTGGGACTCTTCCTGTTAGAATTAGTTTGCCATTATTAAGATTAGGAATAATCCGATAAACTGATAAATCAGGATTGGCATCTAATGCTATGGTTGTTTTATTTACTATTTTTTTTGCAAGATGATTGCGATGTTTTACCATACTCCAAGGGATGGCGATGGAGCCAATAATAATTAATAAAAGAAAAATTAAAGCAATGGGAGGTTTTAGTTTTTGTTCTTTAAATTTTGTTTGGATTAAATTTTCTAAAATAGGTTGTATTTCTCCCGGAATACTATCAGGATCTCCTTCAAATTCTTCTAGATAATCTCCGTATTTAATAATGATATCTCCTAGTGTTTCTCTAATTTTATTAATAAAATCTTTTGATGGTTCTCCCATTACAATTACTGCTAAATAACAATAACCTCCTATTTCAATTATAATCTTAGAACTTTCAAATTCTATCTCATGTAATTCTGAATTAGCTTCAGTATTAGCAAAACAATCCTTGGCAAAACTACGAATAGCAGTTAACATTCCTGCTAATAATTCTGATTCTAATCTCTTTTCTTTTAAAGGTTGAACTTCTTTGAGAATTAAGCCTGAAGTTTTATGAATTAAAAAAATCCCTTTTACTTCAAATTGGATAGATTCTCTAAGGATTAATTCTGCTTCGGAAACTCCTTGAACTTTTGCTTGAATTTTTCTTTTAATTCCTGCGACACTAACAGCATTTTCTACTTTATTATTAATTTCTTGAATTGCCTCTCTCATGTATTTAGATATAGTATTCCCTATAACGGGGTAAAGAGCATCTACCATGGCATCTTTTTCATATTCTATTTGTTTTTTAATTGCCCTTCCCATTTCTGGACCTAATGTTCTAGCAATGGAATCTTTTTCTAAGCGAATTTGTTCTTCAATTGCTATGGCAATTTCTGGGGCGATAGCTTTAGCAATTGCTTGTGGAGATGTTTTAATTTCTTGAGAAATAGCTGAGGGTAATATACTAGCAAAGGCTTGGCTCATTTGCCCTTGATTTTCTTGATATTTACGTTGAATTAATTCATGAATTACTGGTGTTACTGCTTCTAAAATGGCTTGTTTGGAGTCATTAGCTTTGATGCTTAATAATTCTGTGATTAATGGTAATAAGGGATTGATTAAATTGCTAGGTTCTTCTATTTTTTCTTCTATTTCTCTAAGTTTTTTTTCTAATTTTAGGAGAGTATATCTGATATTTTTTGAATCTAAATCATTTTGTTTAATTTCTATTTTTGGAATATTTGCTAAATCTAATTTATTAGTTTCTTCAGTTTTTTTTGAATGGTTGGGAGAATAGAGAGAATTAGGTTGAGTTTCAAACTTATTGGAAGAATTATTATTGGAAGAATTATTGGTAGAATCACCCTCCAAATTTTCATCAGAATTAGCTAAATAATCCAAGTTAGAATTAGAAATTTTCTCAGAATTAAGAACAAGATCAGACTTAGAAATAAAATCATTATGGGGATTATTATCAAGGAAATTGGCATGAGTTTCAGTTTCAAATTCAGCTTCGATTTCAGTTTCAAAATTATTTAAATCTGATTCTGGTTGAGTTAATTTATCTTGCCAATTCTGTAAAGTTTCAAGAGCAGGAGAAACATGATTTTTCTGGTTAGAAAGAGTTGAATTTTTATTTTCATCTTTGAGATTAATTTCACCTAATAAATCAATTAAACCTTCTAATTGAGATAGTATTTGTTTTGAATTATTAGAATTATTAGAATTATTAGATTGATTAGGATTGTTAGGATTGTTAGGATTTTCGGAAAAGGACATTTTGAAAAAAATTGTTTAATAACAAATATTATCATTAAGCTATGGAATTATATTATCGTATTTCTTTAGAAAACTTCTTAAAAGATTAATTGAAATTTGCAGAAAAATACCTAAAGATAGATTGCAAAAATTTAATAACCATTTTAACGAACATAAATTAATCTTAATAATTGAATATCAAGAATGAAGATACTAAAAGAAGATACTAGAAGATGTTTTCTAGATGTCCAAAACTAGTAAGCAAATCAAAAAATAATGTGTTATCCTAAAAAAAAGGAATCATAAAAAACAAAAAATTGTGCAGGAGGAATGGCAAACCTAAGCAACAAATCAGGTTTTTGATTTCAATGCAGATATAAAATACTATCACCCAATATCAATTTGGGCCTTGAATTTGGTAGAAAAAACCAAAGATAGGGCTGAAATTATTAACTTAAAGAATAATTGAAACCATAAAAAAGTAAAAAAACTAACAAAAAGAAAAAATAATGAGCAAACTTTGGAATAAACTAGGACTTTATCTAGGATTATTGGCAATAGGGAGTGCTGGAGGAGTTTTAGGATATAGTTATTTATTAAAACAACAAGAAAATCCTTTAAAATTATCATTACCTGAAAAATTACCAGTATTAACTCAACCTGCATTGTTTCAAGAGGAAACCACACCAGAGAATAATCAAGTTACATCTCAAGATAATAATCTTAATTTTATCGCTAGGGCTGTGCAAAAAGTAGGCCCTGCGGTAGTAAGAATTAATGCGTCTCGAGAAGTGGGAGGAAGAGATCAATTATTAAGAAGATTTTTTAGAGAAGAATCCCCCATGCCTGAAGATCCTATGGAAGAAGGAACTGGTTCGGGATTTATTATCAGCCCTAATGGAGTTGTGGTGACCAATGCTCATGTAATTGAAGGCGCATCCCAAGTAACAGTTACTTTAAAAGATGGTAAAGTACTCAAAGGAAAAGTACTAGGCATAGATAAAATTACTGATGTAGCAGTGGTAAAAATAGATGCCAAAAATCTGCCCACAGTAACTTTAGGAAATTCAGAAAACTTGGTACCAGGACAATGGGCTATTGCTATCGGTAATCCTTTAGGTTTAGATAATACCGTTACAGTAGGAATTATTAGCGCGTTAGATCGATCGAGTAGAGAAGTAGGAGTAAGAGACAAAAGAGTAAGATTCATTCAAACTGATGCCGCCATTAATCCAGGTAATTCTGGAGGGCCTTTACTTAATGCTCAAGGAGAAGTAATAGGAATCAATACCGCCATTCGTGCTGATGCTCAAGGATTAGGCTTTGCTATTCCCATAGAAACTGCTCAAAGAATCGCTCAACAGTTATATCAAAAGGGAAAAGCTGAACACCCTTATCTAGGAATTCATATGGTTCCTTTAACCGCAGAAAATCTTAAAGTATTATCTAGAGATCTTAAGATCAAAGAAGATCAAGGTGTGTTAGTAGTGAAAGTTGTTCCTAATTCTCCAGCACAAAGAGGAGGCTTTCAAGTAGGTGATGTGATTAAAAGTGTAGGAGGAGTAAAAATACTTGAAGCTACAGATGTACAAGAACAAGTAGAAGAGAGTTCTATTGGTCAAGTCTTAAAGGTAAAAGTAATTCGTAATGGTAAAATAATCACCCTTAGGGTTCGTCCTGGTGCATATCCTCAGTAATAAAAACCAATGCTCCGTGATTTAAAAGGAGAGTTATTATCAACATCCCATAACTATATTATGGTTTCTGTTCAATCGGATAAATCAAACCAATTAGAATCGAGATAATTTATTTTTGAACATGGTTCAAGAGTATTAAGAATCGTTCTACCATAACTCCGATGATTGACACGATTATCTAAAATAGAAATTAACGAGTTGGTTTTTCTTAAAGGAAGAATAGCCTTTTGAATTTTAATTAAAGCCGTAGGCAAAAGATACATCCGAAACCAATCTTGACGTTGGCGTTTATAATAAGTAACGATAGCAGCAATTAAGGGATTTTCTAATGAAGGAATGGGTAAGGTAGCAATAACTAACATTTGAGGAATTGGCAATTGAGATTGGGTGGCTAACCAGAAATCCCAACCACTTACGAGAATACCATTTTCTGGGAGATTAGTTGTTTCTACTCTAACTCTACTACCAAATTCTGCTGCTAATTTAGTTCCAATTATGGCTTTTAAAGGAACATCTTCTATGAGTAATACTGCTGGTTTTTTGAGATTGGTAGTTAAATTGAGGAGGAAATTAAGTTTTTCCATTAATTGAGATTGAAATTGGGAAGTATTGGGTAAAGGAAGACCTTCACTGAGGTATAATTCCAAACATTCACTGTTAGGATTGGGGGAAAATTTGATACAAGTTACATCATCAATGCCTAATTTTTGACGGTAAATAGGAGCATTTTTATGATTTTCTAAAAAGCTTGCAATCAAAACAACTGCTTGTTGATGCCAGATTTTTTCTAGAGATGTAGCGATATCTGCTGGTGAAATATTGATCGTAAGTTGGCCAGTTTTTCTAACAACTGAAGCCCAAAGAATTTGATTTTTTTCCTGAATTTGTAGCCAAAACTTGAAGATAGTGGGATTGAGGTTTTTTGCCGTTGCCAATTTAGTTAATAAATTAATTAAAAGATTAGTCTCATACTCTTCTATGAGGTAACATTCATAGGGATTTGGGGGACGATTAAAAATAGCTTTAGTGATTTTAACTCGTATATTTCGGATTAATTCTGCTTCTTGGGGAAAGGAATTGATTAATTCATCCCAATGTTGATGCTTAATTGTGGTGGTTAATTGCTCTCGAGTCCAAGTTTCTAGATTATCTGCACCATCGATTAGGGTAGTTATATGAAGAGGAAAATCATCTAATCTCTTTAAAGAAGCTTCCAACCAGTCTTGAGGAGAAATAAGCATTACCCCAGAAAAATCATTGTCATGGGATGGAATGAAACCTACTTTAATTGGTTTATTGGTTTGTAACCACTTTTGCAGTCGAGGGATTTGAGTTTCGAGTAAATACTTTTGTCCTGATTCACAAGTAACAATAATGACGGGTGTATTATCAACTAATGCAGGAATCAAATAACTTAAACAATATTGCCATCGTTGGCTTCCTGTTTGAATTAAAGCCGATCGACCTAAACGTAAAGCCCTGGCTACTAACCTTGCCATAGTTAAATGATGAGGCCATTGTGTTTCACCATGGGATCGCAAAAAAGCTCTTAATTGAGAATGAGCTAAAGATTCAAGTAACATAAAAAACTTGGCATTGGTTATTAGTTAACAAGAAATTAATCCTTAATAATAAAGTGTCTCATTGATCCTATTTTAACTATTTTTCTGTTACTTTGCTGTGAAAATCTCCTAATTCTCAATTGTTTGGGGTTTTTCGGGAAAATCTCCACAAAAAAAGATCGATTATGGCAAATTATGAGATAATGTAACAATAGTTTAAGAAAAAAGAAAGAAAAAATTATGGCTGAAATTCGATTTTACGATACCATCGATCTTAAAGAAGAAGTAATTCCTGATGTTAAGTTAACCCGCTCTCGTAGTGGTGGCGGTGGTAAAGCAGTTTTTTATTTTGAATCCCCAAAAGCTCTTAGTGGTGATATTAGAGAGCAAATTAGTGGTATGTATATGATTGATGAAGAAGGAGAAATCTATACAAGAGAAGTTAAATGTAAATTTATTAATGGTATTCCTGAAGAATTACAAGCAATTTATCTTATGAGAACTGAATCTGAATGGGAACGTTTTATGCGTTTTATGAATCGTTATGCCGAAGAAAATGGCTTGGGATTCGAGAAGTCTAAAAAGTCATAATTTTTAATAGGTATCATGGGTAAAATTCCTCATCCCGATGAAGAAGGGATAGTTATTAATTGTGGTGTAATTACTGTTAGTGATACTCGCACGAAAGAAACCGATCGTAGTGGTAAGTTAATTCAAGAATTGTTACACCAAGCAAATTGTAAGGTAGTTACTTATACAATTGTTAAAGACGATCCTATTCAAATTAAAGAACAATTAAAATTGCTTGATTCAAATCGAGAGATTGATTGTTTAATCTTCAATGGTGGTACTGGTATTGCCCCAAGAGATACCACTTATGATGCTTTAGCTAGTATGTTGGAGAAAACATTACCTGGTTTTGGTGAATTATTTAGGATGATGAGTTATCAAGAAGTTGGTTCAAGGGCTATGGCTTCTAGAGCAATTGCAGGGATATATAAAAATAAGTTGATCTTTTCTTTACCAGGTTCTACCAATGCTGTGAAATTAGCTTGTCAAGAATTGATATTACCAGAATTAGAGCATCTAGTCAAACAACTGAGAAGTTAAAAAAAGGGTGGGATTTCAGCCCATCCTCGTTTATAAGATCATTTTTCTTGTAATTATGATTGAGATTCAATGGGAAGAATGGGAGAATGGGGGAATGGGAGAATGGGGGAATTGGAGGAATAGGGAGAATAAATAAGTAAAAAGTAATAATTAAAGACTTAAATAACACCAAATTATTATATCATCAATAGTTTATTTCAAAAATATTCAAAAAAAAATTACCTAAGTTACCCAAGTAATTTTCAATTGAAATTAAATATAATATAAAATATACCTTAACTAGCTTGACTTAAAGCTTCTACAACGGGATGGAAGAAGAAAGCAAACCCTAAAATTACATAAGTTGCCAATAATAAACTACCTTCTAACCAGTTAGATTCACCATCAGAACTAATGGAATTAGCTATAGATACGGCAACTACTACTGCTACTAATTCAAAAGGATTGAAATTTAAATCCATAGGACGATCGATAATCCAACCAGCAATCACTAAAACTGGTGCTACAAATAAAGCAATTTGTAAACTAGAACCCATAGCTACAGATACAGATAAATCCATCTTATTTTTCATGGCGACAGTTACGGCAGTTGCGTGTTCAGCAGCATTACCAACAATGGGAAGAAGGATTACACCTGTAAATAAAGCAGTTAAACCTAAACTTTCTGTGGCAACTTCTAAAGATTCAACTAATAATTCCGACTCGATCGCCACACCAATCGTTACAGCTAAAAGAACACCAGACCATAATAAAATAAAACCTTTACCATGTTTATGCTCAGAATGTTCATCAGATGGGGAAGTATCTTCAGATTTGGATAAAGATTCAGCTTCACCCTCACCCTCACTTTCTTCAAATTCAGCAACACCAACATCATAAAGATAAGAATGGGTTTTCATAGAAAATAGCAAGGTTAAAGCATAAACCACAATCAACACCACAGCAACAGCAATAGATAACTTTTGTAAAGTTCCAGAAGCAATTCCCCCAGAAGTATATTGCACTGCGGTAGGTAACAAAATAGCAATGACAGCCAGATTCATAGAGGAAGCATTTAATCTCGCAGCGGTAGGCTGAAAGACTTGTTTTTTATAACGCAACCCTCCCAAAAGCATGGCAAATCCCATCACTAACAAAAGGTTACTAATAATGGAGCCAGTAATGGTTGCCTTAACAACTTCTATTAAGCCTTCTTTAAGGGCGATAAAGGCTAAAATTAATTCTGTAGCATTACCAAAAGTGGCGTTTAATAAGCCTCCAAGGTTGGGGCCGACGACTACGGCGATTTCTTCCGTTGCGGTGCCCATAAAGGCTGCTAGAGGCACGACGGCTAAACAAGCAGTTATAAATATGGTTACTGGGTTCCACTCTAAAAAATGTCCTGCGATGGATATTGGTATGAATACCAACATAATTAAGAAGATTGTGTTTTTATTGAGCATTTATCTTTTTGATTTTTACAATTAACTATTCTGATTTAGAATACATGGAAAATATTTTACTGTGTAATACTCTAAGGATGTATTAATAGTTTCTTTTTGTTTTGAAGTTTTTTTGAGATTTTTTGATGGATACTATCCAAATATTGGTTTTAGCTTGTCAAGATTTAAATATTAGTTATGAAATAGTTCATCAGCATCAAAGGTTATTAAGGATTAGGTTAGGGGATAATTTTTATTATTTTGTTAATCAATCTACTCCTTTTAATTGTCAATCAATTTCTAATTTATCTAAGGATAAGGAATATATTTATTCTTTGCTTCAAGATAAAATTAATATGCCTTTTACTATTGGTTTTATTAATCCTTTTTGCGAGGAAAATTTTCAGAAGTATTTAAAATATTATTCTTTAGCAGATATTGAGGCAGAAATTACAGGATCTTTTCAGCTTCCAGTTATTATTAAAAGAAACTCTGGAACCGGAGGATCTAATATTTTTTTATGTCCCGATATCAATCAAATTCAAGGGTTTCTTGAAACTATTTTTAATGTGAATAGCAAGGATTTTGATAAGATTGCTTTGGCTCAAGAATTTTTGGAGATCGATCGAGAATTTCGCGCTATTTTTTTTCAAGGTAAGCTGGTTTTATTGTATGAGAAAGATATTAGTAATGCTCGTTTTGTAGGGAATCTTAGTCCTCTTCATTGGGAAGGTGGGAAGGCTAAACATATTACTAATCAGGATTTAATTGCTAAAATTGAAAGTTTTGCTCAACCTATTTTTTCGGAAATTCCTATTAGTTATACTGGGTTGGATATTATTATCGATAAGTCTGGTAAATATTGGTTACTTGAGATTAATTCTAGTCCTGGTTATAAGGCTTTTCTTCAAGATAATGATTATACTATTTTGGTGGATATGTTTAAAGATATTCTCTCTCAATGGGGGAATATTTGTTGAATTTTTTTCTACAATATCTATTATAAATTTATCTCTAATTATCTATTACTGGTGTTTCTAAAAATTCTTTGATAATCTTAATTACTCTATCAAAATTCTTAAAGTCAGCTTTAATCTGTCTTGAACATATCCAATCACAAAGTCGTCTTTTATTATATCTAGTATAATTTCTTATTGTTTTCCAATCATCATATTGTTCTAAAACTTCTGTAGGAAATAAATTTTCGATTCCTTTACTTTGTACTTTATATTCTTCTAGGCCACGTTCGACTTTAGGAATTATTTCAACTCTTAAATTCCCCTCCCCTTTAAGAATTGTTGCGGGTTGACACTCACAATCATAGAGTAATAATACTTTATTTTTCATAAAACGAGGATTATTTTTTAACACTTTTGAAACTGCTTTTAAACCTGGAATCCCTCCATCCAACTGTTCTCCTCTCTCATTAACACCACCAACAGAATCTATCTCTAATTGATTTAATATATCTTCATTTTCATTTTCCTCTTGTAGAAATATTAAAGCTTGTTTAATATAGTCAACATCTGTTGGTCCTTCTGTTAAAATCAGAGGTTTTGTTTGTGATTCTATTGTTTGTTTTATTTCTTCTTCAAACTTTTTAGTTTTTTTGTAATAATCAAATGATGCTTGAAATTGAGAAAATCTTTCCGGAGTTATCTGATTTCCATCGGGCATTTCGATAATTTGAAATCCATTTTCTCCATATTCTTTTTCCATTCCTAAAATAAATAAAGGGGAATGAGTTGTTACAATAAACTGGACTTTTGGAAATAATTTTAATAGTGTAGGTAGTACTTTATATTGTAATTCTGGGTGAAGATGAATATCTATATCATCAATTAAGACTATTCCTTCTATTTGTTCTAATTTAATTTCGATCTTTTTTGATTCAATACCTTGATTTATATTTTCTTTAATTGCATAGCGAATAATTGTGATGAATAAATTAAAAAGTGTAGATTGTCCTGTTGATAAATGATCAATATTTGGAATAAATATTTCTTCTTCTTCAAGAATTTGTTTTATTGAAGTATTTGAATCAAGAATTTTTTGATAATCTTCAATGGATTCTATATATAATTCGACATTTTCATTGTTTAGAATTTTTTTAAAGAAAAATTCAATATTTATTTTTTCATTTTTTAATTCAAAAGAATATTTTTTTTGTTTTCCCTTAATAACTATTTCTGATAACTTTGAGATAATAAATATTTTTGATAACAATGATTTATTTTCTTTTGCACTAGTTTCAATATTAATCGGTTGTTTAATATTTTTTTCATTTAAATCATTTATATAAGATTGATCGATCCAATGAGGTATTTCTTGACGATTTGATGGGAAATAACAATAAATATTTTTAGAATGAAGTTCTTTAAATATTTCTTTTCTAATGTTTTCTTGAAAAATTTCTTTTGTTAAAGAAATAAATATTTTTTCTGACTTTATCAAAGAAGAATCATTGTTCTGAGGGTAATTGCTAAGGTGATTTAAAATATTGTTAAATCTTATTTGCTCCCAAACTGTTTCTATTTTACCTGACCAAAAATATTGCTCTTTAGGTAGATTATCTATATCATAGCAATAATCAACCTTTACTAAATTATTCTTAAACTCTAGCAAACATATACTAGATTCAGAGTCTAATCTTTTAGACTTATCATGATTTATTTTCAAAGAAGAGATATTATTTCTATCAAAACCTGTCAAAGATAAAAACTCAATAAGTGCATCAACAATATAAGATAAAAAAATACTTTTACCCGAACCATTAATCCCAACAAGAATAATAGGCTTTGGGCTACCATCTTTATTAAACTGTGGTTGAAAATCAAAACACTTAATAGAAGCAATGTTTTCTAGAAAAACATCCTTTAAATACATTAAAAATTGACTCCTTAGATAAAATCAAAAGTTGTTATAAACATATTTTATTCCTTAATAGTATAATGTTCAAGTTCATTAAGCAACAACATTTTTTGTTAATTCTCATCCAAAACCTCCAAAACCTGCTTAGGAGTCAACTTATTTTTAAACCAAACAACCTTAGCAGGAGTATCAGAGAAATCGATATTCGACTTAGACAAATTAAGCCGCTCGGAAATAGCCAGAATCAAATTATCTCTATCGCTATTACGCACTTGATAAAACTTCTTTTTCAAATATTGAGGTCGCCAGAAACCGATAATTTCCAATAAAAAATCCCTACCATCAGGATGAACCAACCTAAAATCAGGAATCATAACACTCCCCGGAATAGGAATTAAATCCACCTCACGTTCCAAAAGCCATTCAGTCTTCTCCTTCTGCCAACGTTTAGCAAAAGACTCTTCGATCAAAGAATCGTAAACCTTCCCCGGAGGATAATGACTCACCAAACTACAATCATCCTTCAAATCAAACTTAGCAGTTTTAACCACCTTGCTATAAGAATCCTTATGCTGTAAATCAGCATTTAAAGTCCACTTCGTGACATGAAGTAAAGCAGGAATCATTTTAGCCAAAGATAAACCATAACGAGTACTGGGCTTAAATAAACTCGTAGGACCATCAATAGTAATAGTAAACCCAGTATCCGCATCACCTTCGATATAAGACATCAACTGAAATAACTTCAAATAGCGAAATAACAACTTATATTCCCCAGGATCGTTGCGATGAGCATGAATAATAATCACACTAGCGCGATAAAAAATCCCCTGAACCTGAGATAAATTGTAACGATGTAAAAGACTCTCAGGCAAAGGAGCTTCAAAATTAGTGAGGATACGGTTTTCATGTAAATCAGCAAACAAACCCTTCTCAATTTCCGAAGGTAAAACCTCACGACTCAACTCCTCAGAAAGATTACTCGCCAACTTCTCCAAAGCTAACGATCGATTTTGAGGGATCGTAACTTGTTCAGCAGCTATAGAAAAAATCTTTTCCCTTAACAACTGAGGATCAATCGGACTAATAATTTCAAAAGTAGAAAAACTATTCTTAAGTATGTGAGCCAATCCCCTTAAAACCCGAAAATCCGGTCGATCGCCTTCAGCCTCAGTAAGCTTTTGATGAAGAATTTTTTGAGTTTTGCCAAGACAATCGTGAAAACATTGAATTTGACTAGTAGCCTCAGCAATAGTTTCCGAATTGATAGGTAATTTTTTAGGGATAATAGTTTCCCCATTTTTTCGATAAATTAATAACTCGCTTGGTAACATAGAAATATGCAGAAAATATAAAAAAAATTTATGAATCCTTTAAAAACCCCTACCCTATATAGAGAACTAGAATCTAGACCTGATAATTATAAATCTTGGTATGAGCAAGGAAATATTCTCACAGAAAAAGAAGATTATCAACAAGCATTAATTAGCTACGAAAATGCTTTATTCTATTATCCACATGGTTATTGGGCATGGTATCGTCGAGGAACAATCTTAGAAAAATTAAAACGTTACGATGAAGCCATGGAAAGTTATCAAGAAGCATCAAACTCACAACCAAATAATTACTGGGCTTGGTATGATGCAGGATGCCTCCATATAGAGGAATCCAAAGATTATCCCAAAGCCATTGAGTGTTTCCAAAAAGCCCTAGAAATGCGCCCTCGTGATTATTGGGCATGGTATCGCCAAGGGGAAGCATGGCGGTTATTAGGAAATTACACTCAAGCATTATCTTGTTATGATAAAGCCTTAGAAGAACGTCCAAATGATTATTGGGCATGGTATCGTCGGGGGGATGTCTTTAGGGATTGGAAAAAACCTCAAGAGGCTTTAGAAAATTATTCCAAAGCATCTGTTGTTAAACCTCAAGATTATTGGGCTTGGTATCAACAAGGATTGATTTTACAAGACTTAAAGCAATATAATGCGGCAATTATTATCTATAAAAAAGCTCTTGCTGCTGAGCCTGATGATGAACACGCTTATTATAATCTAGCTTGTTGCTATGCTATTTTAGGCCTTCGTGAAGATGGTTTAATTAATTTACAAGAGGCCATTAAATTAGGAGGCCAGAAATATTATCGATTAGCCTTATCTAATCCAGATTTGGGTGATCTCTTTGAAGATGATGGTTTTCAAAGATTTTTATCAGAATTAAAATTAGAATAGTTTTTTTGAATAAATCTCTTAAATATTAAAAATTGTCTATTTCAGAGAAATTAGATTTTTCTAAAAATAGAATAATACTAAATCCGGTTATGAAACAAGCTTTATTGGCAAGGTAGAATTCGGAATTCGGAATTCGGAATTCGGAAAAATTGGGAATAAAGTAGGAGATAAAACAGTTTTTTTAATAGGTCAACTTTGAAAATAGGATTGGGTATTATA
>JANQIW010000054.1 GCA_028281945.1 Prochloraceae cyanobacterium PL24a_bin.78 | reverse complement strand
TATAATACCCAATCCTATTTTCAAAGTTGACCTATTAAAAAAACTGTTTTATCTCCTACTTTATTCCCAATTTTTCCGAATTCCGAATTCCGAATTCCGTAGGCGTTAGCCTTGCCGCTAGGCTATTCAACCTCACCATAAAGGTGTTTTTAGAACCGGATTTAGTATAATATATAAGATATTTTAGTATAGTTGAAAAAATACAAGATTTTCTTAGAAATTGGAGATCAAAAATTTCAATGGAAAAACTAAAAGAAGCACTGAAAATTTATCAGGATAAAATTTGTGAGCTTGAGAAAGAACGAGGGAAAACTGCTAATAGAGCCGAAAAATTTTCACTGGAAAAAGAGATTGAAGAATGTTATCAACAAATCAAGAGAATAAAAACAACTCTTAAGCCTGTTGCCAATTATAAAGATATTGATGAAATTAATTTATTAGTAGCTAAACTGAATATTGCTAAATTGAAAGGGAAAGAAGGCGATCGTATTACCGGGAGTTTTTATAGTTATTGTGTTTGTTTAGAAGATGTCTTACTAGAAAATTTACAAATTTATAATGAAAATAAGCCTTCAATTCAAAAATACAAAATCCAAGGTAAATGGAAATCAACAGTTTATAAAGAAATCAATGTTTTTGGTTTAAGAGTTGATTATCCTTGGGGCAAAAATAAAAAACCCTATGGAAACTTCACTATCACCATTGAAATCTTGAAAGAAACAATTAGCCAAATTAAAATTGATGTTGAGAGATGTGACAATAGTCCTAACAATTACGCCGCAGATAAAGTTAAACAACTAATCCAAAGGACAATTAATCAAACAACTAAAGAATAATTTGCTCAGGAATCTTCTCGATTTTACTGTTAATTTTATTATTTTCATCTATTTCAGGAGTAAATATAGTCAAACCATTAGGAATACACTCTATTTCCAACGGAACTTTTCCCATTAACTCTCCATCAAGACTAACTTTTTGAAGTGGATTAGTAGATATTTTTATTCTCTTAGTTCGTAAAACTCCAATATCATCTCTTTGATTAAGTGATTGAGTATGAGCAGTTCTAAATAAATCTAGAGAAGCTATGATGGCAGGAATTACACCTTTGACGGCAAAAATAGTAATATCAAGGAATCCATCATCAGGAATAACTTTCACAGGACCTTGAGCCATAAAGGAAATGGGAGGTGCAGCATTAGCCACGGTAATTGCTCTAGTTCTTATCTGCAAAGTTTTATTGTCAGTCTCAATGGTTGCTCTAAAAAACTTAAATCTTCTTAATTGTCTCAACACAGGTAAAAGGTAAGCAAAAGGTCCCCAACGATTTTTAGCTTTGCGAGAAGTTTTTTCAATAGTTTCAGGTTCCAATCCAATGCTAATTAAAGTAATAGCATATTGATTATTACAACGAGCAACATCTATTACATTGGTCCTACCATTTAAAATCACTTGACAAGCAGCTTCAAGATCAGAAGGAATTCCCAAGGCAATAGCAAGGGCATTAACCGTTCCACAGGGAATAATTCCCAGAATAGTACTAGTATTAACTAATGCTTTAGAAGCAGCAGATATGGTTCCATCACCTCCAGCAACAATGACAGCTTGTATGCCACTTTCTACTGCCTCTTTTGCCAACTGAGTTGCTCCAATTTCTTTGGATGTGGGTTGAATATCGAGAGAAACTCCATCCCCAAAAGTTGACTGGATTTGGTGAATGATTTCTTCTACTTTGCCATCACCTGAGACTGGATTATAAATTAATCGAGCTGAAAGTATGCTCATTGCAACACTATTTCCTACAAAATTTTGATAGTTTCTAATTCAAAATCGTACCATTTTCCTTGATACCATTGGGATACAAAGGGCCTAATGAAAATTTGAGGTGATGCTTGGTTTCCTTTAATATCTATTCTGGCAAAGGAATAGGAATATTTCTTGTCTTTACCAAACCCGCTTAACCCTACAAATAATTTAGATTGAGCCAATAATTTAGTTTCTCCATCGGCTCCTATTTCTAGTTCATCTACATCTCCAACGTGCTGACGACGAGCACTACAACCACTACCTCCACAGACTAACCAATGAAAGTTGAGATGACAATTGAGATTAGAAAATCCTTTGTGTTGGATTTGGAGATACTCTAAAGAATGGGCATGACCGGTTACAAATAGATTGACTAAAGGTCCATCTTCTGGTAAATATTCAATTTTTTCTACAACTTCCTGAATCACCAAATTTAAATAACGGCGCATTGCCAGTGTATCTTTCTGTTTCCATTTAGTTATTTCAGTACTATAAGCTGGATGATGACAATATATAATGCGTCCTCTAATATTTTTGTTATACCAAGAATGAATTAGTTGGTCTTTTAACCAATTTAGTTGTTTCCAGTCTGGTTCTTCTTCCTTGTAAGCAGCAATAGTACTTGAATCTAAGGCAAAAAAATCTATTCCTCCATACTCAAATCGATAATAATTATTTGGAATTCGAGAGAATTTACCTGGTTGATATTCTAAACAAAGTCCTGTATCTGTAACAGCAGAATAATGACGATCGAGATGTGTTGCTAAGGCTTTTGGATCTAAATCTTCTAGACAATCTATAAATGCTTTAGCATAAGCTTCCCCACAATTAGAGCCTTCTAAACCGACATTTTTCACTGAGTCTGGTAGCTTGGAATCTTTAATAAAAAACTTTCCTAACTGCAACAATGATTTTAACTCTGGGGTAATTTCATAATAATCATGATTGCCTAGGACGGGTAAGAAGGGAAAATTAAATGTCATCTTGTCATAGGGAATATTTTGAGGATGATCTCCTCCTACTAACCATTCCCGATAAGGTTCAATAAAATTTTGAGGATAATATTCTGCTGAACCATTATTGTAAATCACATCCCCTGTATGAAGTAAAAATCTACTAGTTTTGAGGTGGGGTAACATTTCCTTGGCAATGTGACGTTGGGGATAATATCCATCATCAGGTCCCCAACCGGTATCCCCAATGACTAAAAAGGAAAATTCTAAATCTTCTTTCCCAGAATCATCAAGACTTAGACGGCTTTGATCAATATTGCGGGTAAGAATTTGCTCGTTTTGCCAGCAGACTCGTTGTTTCATCCGCTTTATTTTCTCTGAAATTGGCGCGTCGTTGGTGTAGTTTAAAACCATCTATTTTTCTTGGTGTTTTCTTTTAGTTTATCTTTTTTCTCAATTTTCTCAAAGAGTATTTCTCAGATAGTACTCATATCCTTTTTCTTTAATAGTGAAAGATATTTTTAGAAAAACAATAAGTATAAAGACGGTTAAATAAATAAATTTCTAGACGAGTCAACAACTTCTGGCGAAAAATTATTGGAATTTAATCACTTATTTAATTAATAATCGAGAATTTTTTCCTGTTTCAAGATTTCTACAACAGCTTTAGCATCTTGAGAATCTTGACGATAAAATACAGGAGGTTTACCTAAAGGTGCATCTATATCATACCAATTACCATTAGAAGAGTTATCAAATTCCTCACCACTCCATAAATAAACCCACTTATCTGCTGGTAAATATACTCGTTTACGAGTTACACCTTTATGTAGAACAGGAGCAATTAAAAACTCACTCCCTAACATGAATTCCCGTTCTTGAGTTTCAACTTTGTATAACTTTTTATCGTTAGGATAATGCAGAACAGGATGGCGAACTACAGGATATCCTTTTGATTGAGCTTCATTCATTAACTTTTTACGGTAATTACCCAAGGCTGCATAGACTTTTGCCCAATAACTAAATGTGCGATAAGTTTCCTCGTTACTGTAAAATTGTACATTAATAGATGGCTGATTACCTTCATGAGTCCGAAAAATACTGGTAAAAGCATTAACTTCCATCCAGCGAAATAATAACTCTTGAGAACGAGAAAAGCCAATTCTTAAAAATTCAAGAAATCTATTAGAAAAACTGGTATAGCCTCCAGTATCACTATGGCTAATACTAAAACCTGAAAAGCCACTACTTAACATCCCATCTATACTACTAGGTAAACCATCGTTTTCGCCCCAACTAGTATTTTGATCCCCAAGCCACATGGCAGTTGTTTTGCTAGGAGTTTTGAGAAATCCTGCTCTGGTAAAAAACCAGGCTTCATTTCCTTGGCCTGCTTCATCAATGGCTTCGCGATTAATCTGTGCCCAATCCACTGGATATTGATTATGATAGGAAATTCCGGGTTCTCCAGAAGCAAATTTTCCGTCAAATGGGGCAGCTTCTGAAAAATCAGCCATCCAAAATTTCGCTCCTATACCCAGCATTTCAGTTTTGATGATTTCTTTAAACCAAGTTCTAGTTTTGGGATTACTTAAATCTATTAAAGCGGCAGAAAAACTGGTATTTTTAATTAATTCTACTGTTCCCTTACTTGTCTCAACCAAAAAATTATTCTTAAGAGCTTCGTCGTATAGATGTCTTCTTCCTTTAAGTTGGTCTGGTTGCAAGCAAACTAAAAATGGGTTGACGTAAATTCCTATTTTAATACCTTCTGCTTCTAAATCTTTCACTAATTCATTCCAGTTGGGATACTGATGTGTATCTAGATCCCAATTCCACCAAAGTTGTTTACCAATTAGACTTGTGCGTTGTCCGACCCAATCTTGTAACCAAAATCCAGCCAAGGGAGTATTGTATTCCTTGAGTTTAGCCCAAATTTCTCTGACTTTACTTGTGCCTCCCTGTAAACCAGCTATTGCTCCTTGATGAACCCAATCTGGTAAGGCTGGCAAACGACCTACAAATTCTGTATAGGTTTCAATGAGATCTAAAGGGGTAGAGCCTGCAATCATTTTGCCAGTCATGATACTTGCTTGAACTCTAATACTAATTACTTCTGAATCTCTTAGATCAAATACGGAAGGCTCAGTATTGGTAAGAAAAACGCAACGTCCTTGATTAGTTAAAAATTGTGGCACTGGTGAGTAGCTAGTGAAAGCATTTCCTGTTGTGCCTATGAGTCTTAGAACAAAAGGAATTGGTGCATCTTTATCATCTCCTCTACCTACTCCCCCTTCTTGAGTAACGATGGGTATTTCGTATCCTTTAGCGTTAATTTCTGAAAATTGTTCCCCAAATCCATAGAATTGTTCGTCAATTGAAGTATTAAAACGCAATTGAGCTTGACTAGCATTTTTTCCATCTATTTGAAGATTAAAGTCAAGGGCTTTGGGATGGGATGCCCTAAAGGATAAAATATATTTTTCCCAAGGATCGTAGATATTTTCTCCTTCGAGATATCCTGAAATTACTAAAGTATCTCCCTTTTGTTCGATTTTTTCTACAATTTGATTGGGAAATGAGCGGTTAAATGTTTCGTCAAATACTAAAGATCCACGCTCTTCGACTATATATAGGGAGACATCTGCTCCACCAACAAAGTTTTCTCCTTGAGGTGAAGACCATAAAATTTCGCTGGGACACTGGGAATGTTTTATACAAAGTTGATAGGGTTCAGTATCAGAGCCAGTCCAAGTTAGGGTGAATTCTCCTAATTTAAACTCTTGTGCTGGAACTTTAGAGAAAAGAGTTCCCGCTTTTACTTTAAGTTTCTTATTTATAGTAGAATAAGTTTTGAAAAAGCTTTGAAAAAATTTTCTGGGAGTCCATTCATCTTCAATAGTGGATTCAGGATGTTTTACTTCACCAAGAGATGGCCATGGGTGAGATTGTATATTTTGGTTCAAGGTTCTAGTTCTCCTTTAGTTAATGTTGATGAATAAATGCAGTATTTAAGAATTTGGGAAAATATTCAATCTCTAAGAATATTTAAATTTAGTAATTTAATATGTACTGCATCTTAATTATTTTACTTGGTTATCGATTTTGGATAATTTGACGATAAGCTTCAACAGCACTAGTTGGCTTGCGTTTGAGTTCAGGATCCGTATCTAGAGCGATATGATAAACCCCAAAATCATTAGAAGGACCAAATTTTAGTCCCCATTCTTTGTTAGTAGTAATTGCCCAACAGACATAACCTGTAATATTCATTCCTTCTGCATAAGCTCGTTTAATTTCCTCTACATGGAGACGAATATATTCCTCTCTAGAAACCTTATCAGCAGTATCAACACAGCCATTTTCCACGATGAGAATTTCTAGCCCAGGAAATAATTTAGCGTGTTGCTTTAAAAGTCGATACAATCCACCAGGCCAAACGGGGGCTTTGGTATAATTACCCTGGGCGGCATTACCCAATTCTATTAACCTCTCTGGCCAAAAGAAATTTGTTCCCCAGTAGTAGTCAAATCCTACAAAATCTAGTTGATGAGCATATTCTGGAGGGCAAAGAAATTCTGGTAATTTTCCAGCCATTCCTAAATTCCACCAGTTACTATTAAAGATGGTTGATAAGGTGGTAAAACTCCTCAGCAGGGGATTGAGAAAATCAAACACACTACAAATGGAAGGTATTCGCTTTTCACCTTTGATGGGGCGACATTGAATTCGATCGCGATCGCCAAAAATAACTTCGGAAATAGTATGAAGAAGATCGATTTCTATTCCTTTATATTTTTTAGTTTGGGGATCGTAACTAGAAAAACCGGGTACATTTTCAGGAACAGCAGCGATAATATAACCTCTTTCTTGGATTTTTCGCAGTAAAGTTCCAGGTTCAGCAAGAGGCCAAGGATGAGATTGAACTTCTTCTGAGGTGGTAATTTCCGGATTTATATCATCTAAAGCTACTTGTTTTGTTACTTTACTAGAAATGTCTTTTAATTTGTCCAAATTATCTAGATACACTGAAGCACTATTCTTTAATTCCTCTGAATCTCGAAACTTTCTCACGGCAACATTCACTACATCTAATAAAGCTGGATGACCTTTTGGCACTCCAAGTGCATAATATTCTTCACCCAAACTAGTGCCTACTAACTTATATTTTCCTGGATATAGCTTAATAATACTATCTAACCAACTTTCATCTCCAAATAAGGCTGATACTTGTCCTTGTTGTAAGGCGGTAACTGCGGCTTTAGTATCATTTATAATCCGATCTTCAGACTCAGGAAGTAATTCGCTAATTTTTTCTGCTCCTGTTGAATCTTTAATTACTCCGACCCATTTTCTTTGTAAATCCTGAAAACCTTCAATAGGACTATTCATGGGAACTAATAATCTCAATTTATCAATATAATAAACCTCTGAAAAATCAATATATTTTTCCCTTTCAGGAGTAACACTCAACATGGCTGCAACTAAATCTACATCGCTTCCCCATAAAGGATGTTGTTCTCTCAAACGATTTCCTTGGTTATACCAGTCTTCTTCTCGCAAATGAGTTACTTGCCAATCTACAAACCAACGGGAAATAGGCGGTAATCCAAATAAAAAAGGATTGGTTCCTACTTTAGCTTCAGGATTATGTTGTTTAATAACTGCTCTAGCGCGAGCATTAGCTTCAAAAAGATTGGGGATTAATTTGCGCAGTTTTTCCATTTGTTCTTTAACGGAAGTTCCCGCAGGAAGACCAGGGGGCAAATGATAATTTCCTGCTTTGAAATAACCAAAAATAAGTTGATTTGGTTCGTTAAATGTGACCCAATAGTCTATTAAATGACCCAACCTTCTAGCGGTTTCATCAGCATAACTGGCAAAGATAGAAGGAAATTCATCAGCAACGGATCCTCCTCTTTTTTCTACATGAATGGGCCAAGTATAGTGATGTAAAGTTACTACTGATTGCATACCTGCTTCTTTGATGGCTTCTAAGAGTTTTCTATAGTGCTCAAAGGCGGCATCATTGAATTTTCCGGGTTCGGGTTCAACTCTTGCCCAAGCGATGGAAAAACGAAAGAGTTTACAGCCGAGATCTTTTGCTAGATTAATATCTTCTGGATAACGATGCCAAAAATCTGTTGCTCTCTCTCTTTTTTCGAGATTGCGTTTTTCTTCCCAAAGATCTTGAATATCTTTATACTCAGCTTCGTAGGCTTCACATTGATGATCGGCTGTGGCTACTCCGAATAAAAAGGATTCGGGTAAGGTGATATTAGATTTGGAACGAGAACTATTTTGCATTTTAGGTATTTTATTTATTTTTTAGTAAAGTTGTAAAGCTTTAAAGATGAAAGCAGGGATGATATTAATAGCTATTTTATTTTTCTTATAAATTCACTATTCAATTTTCCCTACTATAATGATGTGACTATTCTCGGTTAAAAGCTTAGATTTATTAGTTTAAAACCAACATATCTACAAAGTTTTCAAGTATTCAATCAATGCCCATTTATCATTTTCAGGTAAATCTACCCCGTATAAATGTCCTTTATTGTCATTACCTTCGATATTAGTATCGAACTTAAAATTAGGTTCATCAAAATCAGGGTTATCGCTAACAAAACCGACTTTCTCGGTATCAATGATATTGTTGCCTCGATAAAAAATATCAGGGCGAAGCTCTTCTGGTTGTAATAAATCCCAAAGAGTAGGCACGGAACCATTATGTAAATATGGCCCTCTAGCCCAGATTCCATCTATTGGGGTATTACTATAACCTTCCGTTTTCCGGTAAGCATCTAATTTTGTCCAAGGCTCAAAACCTACTTCGTGGAACTTATCTACCAATCCTTGAGTGAAGGAATCTAAACGATGACGATCGGTTCCGATTTCTTCAATAGGAATTACTTGCCCCACATCTTTACCAGAGAAGGCATGACAACTAGCACAATCAGCATCAAAAATCACTTTTCCTTTGTCGGCTTTTTCAGTGTCAATCTCAAAGGGATATTTAGCAGAGTTTAGAGTTAGCAAATAATCTGTAACTCGCTCAAAACTATCTGGGAAAACGGATTTAGGAGTTGCCCCCACCGCCATAGCAGCAGCATAGTTACGCTCGATCAATTTGTTATTATTTCCATCCCAGTGCAAGTACATATTTTCTCGCTTTTTCTGATCCCAGATTTGAGGTAAATCTGTTGTTCCGATAGTGCCATCATCCCCTAAATGATAAACATTGATCTTTGTAGGATTAAAAGTATCAACTCTTCCTGCACCTTGAATAGGTCGTTTGTATTGCCAAGAGTAATCTATTTTCTGTTGAAGCAATCCTTGTTTAGCTATGGGAATAATTAAAAACCTATAACTAAGGGATTCAAAGAAAGACATAGGATGAATCTTTTCAATAGCTCCTAAAATATTCCCAGTGGTAAATCTAGGATCGCTAGCACAATCATAAAGAAAACGCTGAAAAGCTTGGAGATCTAATTCGTGAGCAGGTGCTCCTAATAATACTATTGGTTTGCTTTCAGGAGTAGGTCTATAGGTACTGGTGTGACAAAGAGCACAGTTGGCTTCAATGGAAGGGAATCCAATTTGTCGATAGCCAAATCCTACTGGCACTGCTTGTGGCACTTCTTCTACATTTTCTTCAAAGATTAAACCCAAAGAACTTAGTTGCCCCGGCTCTGGAAGTTTATCGGCAAATAATTCTGGTAACACTCGGAAAATCCAGTAGGGAAGGCGATCGGGTTGTGATAAGCCAATTACGCCGTATTTAAAGTGTTTTGCAGGATCTTGATAATTTGGGATGGGTTCTGCTTTCACTAGATTTTGCCAAAAACCATAACCAAATACACCTATGACTACAACTAATAAACCTGCTACTACTTTTACTGTGGTTGATTCCCAGATGCCTTTCAGCCAATTTCCTATTGCGCCGAATGCTTTACCAATATTTTCTAGATTGATTTTGTATTCTTCTGGTAATCCTAGATTCAAAAGAATTCCTAAGATAATCCCCAAACTAGAATCCATAATTAAAAATGGGATGAATGTTTGAGTTAAACCAGGTGTTCTGACTACGCTAATCCAAAATCCTACTGCTATAAAGCGAGAAAATACTGTTAGCCATGTGTAAATCGGAAAACGATCGGGGGCAAAAGCTGCTGGTGCATAAAACAGACTGAGGGATAAGAGTAACATCCCGGCATTGCCCATCCATACTAGGGGATTACCATCTAAAGGCAATCCTAAAGTTACTTGTAAAAATTTAGGTGCAAATAAGGCTGGTATAAAAAAGGCTGAATTAATTACAATCCCGATGCCAATAATTCTACCAAACCACTTTAAAAAACCATTCATTAACCATTCTCCAAAGATTTCAAATGTTGTAATAGATATGGATATACATCTCGTGAGGCGTTTTTGCCAAAGATACAGTCGATATGACCATAAGCTGGAATTACATGACGTACATAACGCGTCCCTGGATTATATTGTTGGAGTAATTTGTAGGTAATTTCTGTGCTTTCAGGTAGCCAACATTGGTTTTTAGCACCATGAATTATGGTAATGGGGATTCCTAAATTTTTCCAGTTAGCATCGGTTAAATATGTATTTTCATCTTGGAATGTTACCAAATGCCCTTTGCGGATAGTTTTTGTTAAGTGTTCAAATGCCGCTATAGCTGCTACACCAAACATCTCATGGAGAGCATCATAAGTTGCAGTGTTAAGTTGTTCGATTTCGTATAATTGTCCATAAAGGAAAGAAATTCTACGACTAACGGGATTAGTATCATCTGGACCTGCATCTACTGGATAAAACTTCAATGCTTTATCAAAGACTTTAGCCCACCAACCTTCATCTGGAGTCACATCTGCCGTTAGTGATTTAAATCCTAAATCATCTAAAACTCGTGGTAAATGTAATCCTGCTTTAAGGCCAGTCATAAATGGCACTTTCATATGGGTAGCAATTTGAGAGCAGAAGATGGAGCGTACCCCTTGAAGTCCTTTTAACATGGACATAAAGAAGGTAGTAGAGCCGTAACAATGGACAACTGCATCAATTTGGTTTTTCCCTGTTGCTTGTCTTACTACATCGATGGCTGCTGGAAAGTCATTTTCGGCAATAACATCGCCACTAGATTCGAGAACAGCATCTTTGGGGAGGGCGATACTGGAGCGAAAATCTAAAAGCCAAACATCATAACCTTCTGCATATAAATATTCCAGCATATTGGTTTCGATGGTATCCATGGAGAAGATGAGACTGGATACTCCTAAACCATGACAAAGCATGACGGGTAATTTTTTCTCGTCTATTTTTTCAGGGCGATATCTCGTTAATCGTAAATCTACCCCATCTTTAGTTGTGAAAGGATAAATTTCAGGTGCTGAAACTCTCAATTTCCGTTTTTTCCGAGGTGGCGCATCAGGATTAAATACCGTTGATTTAGCGAAAATGCCACCATAAACTTGGAATAAGGCTCCAGCAAAGAATTCACCAAATTTTGCCAAGGATTTTAATTCTACTTCTTTGTTAGGTGCATTTTTCACTTCCATGGTGGTTAATTGTTTAGCAAAGTCTTCCGGAGCAATCTTAAGAATTCCTTTGCCAAGCACAGGAGAGTTACTATCTTTACCTTCATGTACGGTTATATATAGGGTTGTGGTATCTCGCCAAATATCTAAAACCGAATCATCTTTGATTTCTTTATAACCATACATATAGTATTGTTGGCCAGATTCCGCATCCATTATCATGGAATAACGCATCTGACGAGCACCTACAATATTTGGATCGATGGTAAAGAGATTAAATACACCTTGATTCACTGTTAAAGGGTCTGGTGAAAGGGCTGGTGCTATTACTGTCCCAATCATTGCTGCTTGGTGTTGAGGATTTTTCAACATTTCGTCCAAGTTTTCTGATATTACTGACAAGGTAAATTCAAATGGGGAATTGTTTTGACGACCTTGATCGTATCCTTGTTGATAGCCATCTTGGGTTTTTACCTGATTGGAGAAATACCCTTTCATGGTTTCGGTGAATTCTATCCCAATTTTTGTGGGGCTTGTAACTTTTGAAGGACTTGAGGGTAAATCATAATTTATGGTCCAACCTTTTTCTTCCGCTAAGATGGCACAAGATCTTTCAGTAATTGCGGAAATTGTTAATAATGGATTTACTTCTAAAACCCTAGGAACTACAGAACCATCACTTACGTAAAGTCCTTCATGTACTTCTGTTCCTTCTGTACCTGCAAAAACTTGTCCTTTATGGTTGACTACTCCTTTAGCTGCATCTTCTCCCATGATACAACCTCCTAATGGATGAACGGTAATTAAGTCATGACCGAATAATTTTGTCCAAATGGGATTGCGAAGATAGTTTCCTTTTAAGGGTACTGTTGCTGCTTGAAGCAGATTACTAATGAATTGTAAGATGGGTTGACTACCCGCTCCAGGCCAATCAATACGCAGGCGATCGCTTTTGGGATCTAACAGCATTTTCCCTTTATCTGAGTCGTAGGACATCACTAGATAGGTTTGAGTGTTACGTACTGCTCCTTTATATGGTCCACGGAATAAACTTACCAATTGTCGCCATTGTTGTTGAAGGACATTTTTGATACCTCCTACGGTATTTACCCCCACTGTTGCTGCTACATCGGTTAAGGCGATGGGTAAAAGAGAACCTATGGCACCGGGTATGGATCCTTCTTCGATTACTAATGCTTGATCTGGATTTTCTGAGGTTAAACGTCGATCGATAATTCCTGTAATACAGGGTCCTACTTGTTCTCTTCCTTGGGGGGAACGATCGCCAAAACCTATTCCGTTGATTTCTTCATCACAGTTATAACCAAATGCTAAGACATCACCATTGTTGGAAAAGTGATTTCCTAACTCGTTGGACATTGATAATCCTTTTTGTGCCGATCTTAGTAAAATTTCTGTTGATCCAAGGGTTCCTGCGGAGACAAATACGATATCTGCACTAACTATTAGATCTGGTGCGTCAAATTTTTCTCTTCCTAAACCTAATATTTCATAATGAATTAACCAACGATTATTTTCTCGCTCGATCCATTTTACGGATGTTTCGGTAAAGATTTCTGCTCCAAAGTTTTTGGCATCAGGGAGATAGTTCATTAACACTGTATTTTTGGCTTTATAGTTACAGCCTGATACACAATCCCCACAACCATTACAAGGCTCTTGTTCTACACCTACATGATTAACACCATTTTCAAATTTTTCAAAGTTGACATTAATAGGAGGACGATAGAAATTGCCGGAAAGAACTGATGCTGATGTCTCTAGGGCTTTTAATTTAGGTACATGGGGATAGCTTTCTGGATAAGGGCTTGGTTTGAGCATTTCTCTTGCTCGTTGATAGCCAACTTTAACTTTTGTATTGATATCTGCCCGAAAAGCTTCTGGCCATTCTGGTGATTCTAAAACGTTGAGTTCTGCTTCTAGTGATACGTTGGCATTGATTAGTGATGTTCCTCCTAGTCCGCAACCTACGAGAGCGTTTACATCTTTGTTAACGTGAAAATTAAATAATCCTGTCTCAGAGCCTATGTGCTTTTCTGGTAGATCTACTTGGAATTCTTTTGTGGCTTTGGCCAAGGTATCAGGGTATTCTCCTGGTTGTAATTCTTTACCTCGCTCTAGGATACAGACTTGTTGTCCGGCACGAGCCATTCTTGATGCGGCAATGGATCCTCCATATCCAGATCCTATTACTACTACTTCGTAATGATCTTTAATTTCTTCTATGGGAGAAGATAAACGCATAATCTAATTCTCCTAAATTATTAGATTTGTTTTTTGAAGACTTTGATGACATCTTGATTGCTGTGTCTGTCTGAAGTTGCCTATCTTGAATTGTTTCTTTTGGGATTAGGTCTTCAATATCTAGATACATTAGGTTTTTGATGAATTTCTGAGGAAATTAAATTTTTATTGTGAACTTTTGTAAGAAGATTTGATTTAGACTTAATACCTTTATTTGTTGAGGAAGATATCAGTTTTTTACCTGATTAATTAAGATTTATTTATTTTTGATTTTAAATTTTGTCCTTTTATGTTGGTAAATTGTCAATATTTGATAAGAAATAATAATTAATTTTTATATTTTTCTAATTAACTATTAGTCCTTAGCTGTTAACTTATTTTTGGAGCTTTACCAATTGTTTGGAATAATATTGCTGTCAAGAGCTATTTTTATTGACTCTCAAAGGTATACTATTCTGACAAGAATCATCTTAAAATACTAAAACTAATCAGTCAATCTCTTCAGACAAAACTTTACGCAAAATTTACATTAATTTATAAATAATTTGAGGGTTGAAAACACTATTGATTTATATCAATAATCCTCAAGCACTACACTCTATCTTATCGTTATTTTCTTGTAAGTAGATAGACTAGATGTTTGCTAGATTTCTTCTCTTGGGTTATGAAGTAATTCCATCGATGATTCTCTTTATGTTAACTTTTATAACAAATTCTCTCTCGAACCATATTTTTGTCTTTTTAAGTTCAAAATAATTATGCAGTTTGATTACTCAATATTTTTGGTTAAATATAAAATATGTTTAAGTTATCATTCTGTTAAAGGAATAATATTGAATTTCTGTTGTAAAATAGATTGTAAAAAAAATTGAGCCAAGGCAATTAAACCTAATCTAGCTTGTGAAAGTTGAGGTGATTTTTGTTTAACTTCCCCAAAAATACGGCAAGAACGATCGAATTCAAGTATTGCTTTACTCAAAGCAAGAGTCAATTTATGCCATTTTGAGATTGTATTTTGTGGTATTATAGAAAAATAAGCATCAACAACTGTAATCAACTCATGAATCAAAGATCTTTCAACAGGATGAACTAATGGGAAATTTCCTGAAGCTGTTGACCAAGGAATAGGATTTGGTTGTAACCATTGCCAATCTAGTTGTGAAAAATCTTGAGTTTTTAGCTGAATTATTTTTTCTCGCTCACCTAAAAGTAATAATGAACAACAACGATCATGTATATATTGAATAGGAAAATAATTAAAATCTGATGAACAAGTTATAGGAGTAGAAGGAAAAGATTTAAATAAAGATAGATTACTAGAGAGGAAAGTTAACCAAATATCCATGGATTGATCTTTGAGTTGGAAATCAATGAAACCGTCATTAACTATTGAGACAGTAATATCTAATTGAGGTTTTTCTGGTGAATTCTCAATTACTTTAGGGAAAGAATTAATTAGTTGTTTAGCAATAGCCAAAGGGCTTTGTTCAAGTTGATTTTGAATTTGAAAAGAAATGCCACTACGATAAACAACATGGTATTTATTTTGCAATAAAGATAAGGAAATAATTTCTAACTTTGGCAAGACATCAGGCCACAATAAGCTAACACCATGCCAAAGTAAGTTTTGAAATAAATTCCAAAGAGAAATACAATCACAACAAATATTTATTTTAAAATCGAGACAAAAATCCGTCTTCTTTGATACATTAAAACTCATATTAAAATCAAATCCCAAAAAATAACTTAAATTGTAGAGAGGCTAATAGCTTTAACTAAAATATGAATATGGACATACCCTTACTAGAAAGATATACACCATTTTTTACTTGGCAAAAAATCCTTGACTGGGCAAAGTTATATTATCCCAGTCGAACTTTTATCAAAGATGAGAGAATTCCAACTTGCCCAAGGCTATTGTATCTGATGGAAAAAGGTGCTATTCGTATGTTAGCAAAAGCCAAAATTACCATCAATGATTATCAAAATCCCATAACTCACGCTCAAATTAGTAGTGCTATTGGTTCTACACGGGTAACTGTAACAAAATTAATGGGAAAATTAGGTCAGTTAGGGTTAATTTCTGTTCAAGAAGATAATTTAATTTGTTTATATAATAAATAGAATGGAGAATAAAAAGAAAAATGTATATTACTAAATGTCTTCATACTGCAATTCTGGTTTCTAATCTGGAAAAATCTGAATATTTTTATAGTAAAATTTTAGGATTATCGAAAATAGATCGTATTCTTAAATATCCTGGGGTATGGTATCAGTTAGGAGATCATCAAATCCATCTCATCGTGCATGAAAATTTTAGTAATAATTTGGACAATAAACAAAAATGGGGACGAAATCCTCATATTGCTTTAGCTACTTCAAATTTGGAAAAAATAAAAGAAACCTTGACAAAGCATGATTTAGAAATGCAAATGAGTGCTTCTGGTCGTGCTGCATTATTTACTCAAGATCCAGATGGCAATATTATTGAAATTACTCAAGTTTAATAGTTAGTAAAAGGGTGATTTTTATGGTAATCTAAATAGGAAAAAAATGATAATAATTGCTTATCTTTATAGCGATCCTCTTTTAGAATCTCCTCCTAATCCAGAAATATGGGGTGTGGAAGTGGATAAAGTTTATCAAGATATTGGTTCTCGTCAAGAATTGGAAAGGTTATTCCAAGATTGTCAAGTAAATTCTCCTAAATATTTATTGTTAAGACGCTTAGATGAACTGGGTGAATCTATCAAAGAAATTGGAAATTATCTTGGTAAACTAGAATCTCTTGGCATAGAAATTATTACCACTGAACAGTCTTATACTTCTTCTCAAATTAATCATTATAAACCTACAGATTTAAAAGCAAATTTAGCTGATTTAGTTCAAGAAATTCAAGAAAAACAACGCAGTCGGATGATTGAATTAGGTCATGCACGTAATCGGATTAATATTTTACCACCTCCGGGAAAAGCCCCTTATGGGTATCGTAGAGGAAAAGATCGTTATTTAATCGATCGTAGTACTGCCCCTATCGTGAAAGATTTTTTTGACTATTTTTTATTATATGGTTCTTTAAGAAAAGCTGTAAGGTATTTAGAAAATAGGTATGGAAAAAAAATAGCTGTTTCTACTGGTCGTTATTGGCTGAAAAATCCAGTATATCGAGGGAATTTAGAATATAAAAATAATGAAATCATTCCTAATACTCATATACCTATTCTTTCTAAAGAAGAAGCTGCCCAAATCGATCGCATCCTTCGTCGGAATCAAGGTTTAGCTTCTCGAACTGCAAGTGCACCTCGATCCTTAGCAGGTTTAGTTATTTGTGATCAATGCCAATCAAAAATGACAATTAGTAAAGTTACAAGTAGAAATAAAAAACAAGAATATCTTTATCTCAGGGGGATAAATTGTCCTCTTAAGAAAAAATGTAAAACTATTAGTTATAAAGAGGTATTAAAACAAACTATTGAAAGAATTTGCCAAGATTTACCTTTAGAAGTAGCTAAAATAAATTTTCCCATAGGAGATAGTATTACAGAAAAAATCAATACAGAAATTACTCAAAAAGAAGAAATCATTCAACAACTACCTCAATTAATCAATCAAAAAATTTTAGATGAAGAAACAGCCCAAATTCGTCGCTATAAATTATTAACAGAAATAGGAAAATTACAAGCGCAATTAGCCCAATTGCCGCCCGTAAATTTAAAAACTATAGCCCAAACAATTTCCATTCCTCAATTTTGGTTAGATTTATCAGAATCAGAAAGAAGATTTTATTTTCGCGAATTTATTCGGCAAATCAAAATTATTCGTCAAGGAGGTGATAATTGGGATCTTCAATTAGTTTTTATTTTTTAGTTTTATAGCATTAAAATTCAATTGAATATTTCGGTTTTAATATTATAGAAAATTGTAATTTTTCCAAGTAGTCTAACAGTGATAAACTAATTACAGTAAACTTAAAATATTATCAGAAAAATGACCTCTTTGCCTAATTATCGTCCTAAAAAACTGAATTTAGGTCCATTAGAAACGGAAATTTTAAATATTATTTGGAAATTAGGTTCAGCTACGGTAAAAGAAGTACATGATACAATTTTATCCGATCCCCATCGAGAATTAGCCTATACTTCAGTAACAACAGTTTTAAATCGTTTAGTTAAAAAAGGTTGGTTAAAATGTGATAAAAAAGGACGTGCTTTTGTGTGGTATCCATTAATTTCTAAAGAAGAAGCCCAAGCAATTCAAGCTTATGAGCAGTTACATAGTTTTCTGGCTATTAGTAATCCCGAAATAGTAGCATCTTTTGCTGATAGTTTAGATACTGCTAGTATAGAGCAAATTAAAGCTATTGCCTCTCGTTTAGAAGTAGTGCGTCGGTTGCGTCAGGAGGAAAAATAATGCATTTAGTAATGATAATTTCCATCTTAATTTTAGCTTGGTTGATTAGATTAACTGCATCAAAAACTATTGAGAATTACTCAAAAAGTTGGTGGCATTCTTTCTTTTTATTTATCATTCCCCCTTTACTATTGTTGATGACAATTATTGCCATAATTTTTATGGGGCCAATAGGAAAAATGTTAGGATTACAAGCGAGTTGGGTTACTTATATTTTAGCTATTGGTTGTCTTGTTATTGCTATAATCTTATTATTAAAATTAAGCTTGGAACTCTATATTACTCAGCAAAAAATTAATAGCTATTCTCAAGAATTAATAAGAGGAAAAAAAGTAAGAATTTTAGAAATAGATTTTCCTTATAGTGCCACAATTGGCTTTTGGCATTCAGAATTAATTGTTAGTAGAGGTTTATTAAAGATTTTAGATATAGCTCATTTAGAAGCAGTATTGGCACATGAAGAAGCCCATAATTATTATCGAGATACTTTCTGTTTCTTTTGGTTAAGTTGGTTAAAATCTTGGACTTTTTGGTTACCTAATACTGAGCTTCTTTGGCAAGATTTATTATTTTTAAGAGAGTTAAGGGCAGATCAACAGGCAAGTAAAACAATAGATTCTTTATTATTAGCAGAATCTTTATTATTAGTTGCTCAAAAAGTTAATCAATCTGTTGCTTGTAATTTGAATTTTAATAAGTTTAATGAAAGCTTTTGTGCTGAGCTTAGTTGTGCAATACCTCGTAATCGTTTTATGGAAAGAATTGATGCTCTTTTAGAAGAAAAAGATTTTAATTATAATTTTTATAGGTATGGTTGGAGTTGGATTATTTTAATGTTTTTTCCTCTTTTGACTATTCCTTTCCATTTTGATGGATAATATATTTTTTCATATGTTCCAAAAAACCCGTCGTCGTTTAGCTATTTGGTATACGGCTGTTACTGCTATTTTATTATTATTGTTTGCTACAGGAGTTTACTTTTATGTACGTACAACTTTAATCGATCGTATTGATGATACTTTAAAGCACGTTATTGAAGTAGTAAAACGCTCTTTAGTGATAGAAGAGATTAGCCAAGAAAACACTTATCAAGAAACAATTTATCAAGACAAGATTTATCAAGTTAACTTAGAAGCTAGTTTTCGTAAAAATATTGATGCAGTAGAAGATGATCATATTGATTTAGAATGGTTTAATGCTAATGGAAAATTAGAATGGTCAACTTTTTTGCAACCCATTAATATTTCTTTATCACCTCATAATACTGCTAATACTGTCCATTTATCATCAGAAACTTTATTAAGGCAAGTTACAAAACCAATTAAATTAGAAGATCATCTTTTGGGTTATTTAAGAGTAAGTCATCCTTGGTTTGAAGTTACTAAACCTATTAGAAAATTGATTATAGATTTGATTTTAGGTATTAGTATTATGGTGATTTGTGTCGGAGGGATTGGTTGGTTTTTATCGGGAATTGCTATTCAACCTGTTAAGAATTCTTATCAGAGTTTGAAACAATTTACTGCTGATATTTCTCACGAATTAAGAAACCCTATTGCGACAATTCAAACCAATATTCAAATGGCTTTAACTTATCCCAATACAGAATCTCAATTGTTACAACAACAATTAAAAGTAGTGGAAAGATTAACCCAAAGATTGGGATGTTTAGTTAATGATTTACTTTTTTTAGCTCGATGGGATAGTGGTATTGTGCAAGTAAATTATCAATCTGTGCCTCTAGATGCTTTATTGATTGAAGTAATCGAAGAACAACGAATTATTGCTGAACAAAAAGGCATTTTTTTATCTTTACATTTGGTGGAAGTTGATGATCAAGAAGAGAAAATAAGTACAGATGATATTTTTAATATTCAAGGAGATTGGGAACAATTAGCTCGTTTATTTACTAATTTGATTAGTAATGCTTTGCAATATACAGAGTTGAAACAAATTCAAGACAATTCTAGGGAAGGTTCCGTGGAAATAGAGTTAAAATATCTTGACTCAGTAATGCAAAATCGTGATGGATTTTTACAGGTAATTGTTAAAGATAATGGCATTGGAATTCCTGTTGAGGTTTTACCAAATATTTTCGATCGTTTTTATCGAGTTGATCCTTCCCGTAGTCAATCTAATGGGGGTTTTAATACTACTAATACTGGATTAGGTTTAGCCATTGCCAAAACAATTGTTGATAATCATAAAGGGCAAATAATTGTTGAAAGTAATCTCGATCGAGGTACTATTTTCAAAGTTATTTTACCCATAAGTTCATCTTTTAATTAATACTTGAATTGATTTTTTGACTAAATTAAATCATCTGTTTCAATGCCTCTTTCTCTTAATAATTGAGCTAAACGTTCTGCTTTTTGTAAAGCTTGATTTTTCTCATTTTCTGCTTCTTGTAATTGTGTTTGGGTTTGTTGTAATTGTGTTTGGGTTTGTTGTAATTGTGTTTGGGTTTGTTGTGCTCGTTCTTCTCCTGTTAATAAAAGATTGCCTTGATTATCCCACCAACGCAACCAAGGAAGTTCAGTATTGATATAAAGTCCTTGCCAAATTCCTAACTCTACACCCATAATCGGAATGGGAAAATGCCCTCGCTCATTAGGAGGAAGTAGTTGATATTTGGAAGAGACTAATCCATAAACTTCCACTCTAGATAAACGAACCTCGTAAATCGCATAAAAAGGAACTCTCATTACATTTTCGTAAATCCAAAATTTTCCTTCAAAAGGAGTTTGATCCCGTTCTGCTGAACCATCTCCAGACACAAATTCTATGACAATTAAAGGCGGGATATTCTCTTGCCATAAAACATACGATCGACGCATTTCTCCATCCAATGAAGGGGGCACATTAGCAACGTAAAACCAATCTGGTGATACCGCACCTTTTTGTGGTGGATCGGTAATTCGCCAATAAATGCCACTATCTTGCCCTATACAATATTGTTTGTCTGGATGAAGTTGTTGTAAAATCGGTCTAATGGAATCCGTCAAAAGCAGACTTTGGGGATGTTCTTGAAAATTTTTCACAAAAGTTCCGTCTGATTCTGGTAAGTCTTTATGGGTTGGCAAACTTTTAGGTAAATCTTCGGGGATGTTTACAATACTCATATTTATAATCATCCTATTTTAATTTTTAGTTTAATTTTGTAATCTTCAGAAGGCTGACTATCAAGTTAAAGATTTTTGGATAAAACTACTAAAAATATTTTATTCTTTCCATCGCTCTTTAAACTTGTTAATTTCTTCTTCTTGATAAAAATATCTAATATATTTTGAGTTATAAATTTTATCCATAGTTTCCATGGGAACTTTAACAGATTTCTTTACTTTTTGATATGTATCAAAATAGTTTAACTTTTCAGGTTTGTTTTCAGCTTTATTTGCATTTTGAATGACAAAATTAGGTATATTTAACAAATCGTTCATGGCAGAAGAACAAACAGAATTTAACCTTTCTAATTTTAAGATTAAAATATTTTGAGATTCATAAATATGATATCCTTTTGCTTGATCGAATTTTTCGCTATAAATATCAAAATCTAATGCTTTACCGAATTCCTCATCAAACCAATTTAACCTTGATTGCATTTTATTAGAATTTAATCGCTCAAGAATATGCTGAATATTTTCAGCTAAGATTTCATCTTCTGATTTAGTTAATCGTTTTTTATAGTAAGGATAATTTTCACAATATCCAGATATAATAGCAGCAATAGGATCTCTGACTAACGAAAAAAAGTAAATTTTTCTTGTTTTAGATAATTGCTCTAAGTTTTTGTATAGAAATTTACTATGAAAAAGATTATCTGGAATTTCTTTATCAGGATTTCTCATATAATATTTTTCTTCTCTATCTACTGCTTCTTTGGTTAATTTTGTTATATGAAAGACGAAGTCTTTTTTAAAATAATCTCTCAGTGATTTAGTTAGACTGGATGACCCTACTTTCCCACCTGTATATACAACAAATACTTGATCTTTAACTAATCTTTGAATTAAATAATTTTTCCAAGCAAGAGATAGAGGATAGCTTTTATTTAATGATTTAGTAATAGTATTTCTAATAGTTTTTTTGAGTTGAGTAATCATAGTGTTTGATTAAAATAATGATAGTTGGATTTAGGAGTTATGCACCCAAGGCTCAAAACCACGGAATTTCATTGAGAATATGTCTTCAACATGGGTGGAGAATAACGGCTAGTTCGATAGGTTGAAACCATCATTATTGCTTTACAGTGCCTAACTTCTAGATTTTTTAATCTTCTAAATATAACATATAATATCTTGATTATATAGAAATCTTGAGGGAAAATTTTTTTCTTAAAAATTTCAAAAATTCTCCCCAATTCAGAAATTACCTATGATAATGCTTATAATACTTATCTTTATAATTATTCTATTTTGATATAATATTCCAATTATAGCACACAAGATAGTAAAGGAAAAAAGTTATGATAGAAACAGAATTAATTTTAGGTGAGCAAAGAGTTTTACTGCAAAATATTAGTTGGGATGGCTTTGAAAATCTTTTATCGGAATTAGGAGAAACTAGAGGGACAAGATTAATTTATGATGGAGGCGTATTAGAACTAATGAGTCCTTTGATGAATCATGAACATAGTAATCGACTTTTAGACAATTTAATTGGTATTTTAGCTGAATATTTGGATTTAAATCTCAAAAGTGTAGGTTCGATGACTTGTAAGCGTCCAGATTTAGCAAAAGCAGTAGAACCAGATAGTATTTATTACATAAAAAATGAATTTTTAGTTAGAAATAAGAATAAAATAGATCTAACTCAAGATCCTCTACCAGATTTAGTTATAGAAATAGAATACACTAACTCTACTGTGAATAAACTACAAATTTATGCTGCTATAGGAGTTCCAGAAATTTGGCGATATAATGGGGAACAACTTTTTATTTATTGCTTAGAAGGAAAAGAATATGTTGAGAGAGAAAATAGTCCTATTTTTATTCCAATTCCAGTGAAAGAAATTCCACGGTTTTTGCAACAAAGTCAAGAAATTGGCGAACAAAAAGTTAAAAAAGTTTTTAGAAATTGGCTCAGAGATTTGCTCTAAAACCTTTTAGAATAACTCAATTATCTAGACACCATAGTCGATTTCTAAATAAATTGGTAGAATTGTTCTTATTCCTATTAACCTCAGAAAACAGTAGATTTATGGTTCACATAAAAGCAGTAGAATTATCTCACTTTAAATCTTTTGGTGGCACAACTAAAGTTCCTTTGCTGCCTGGATTTACGGTGATTTCAGGACCCAACGGCTCAGGTAAATCAAATATACTTGATGCTTTGCTGTTTTGTCTAGGTCTTTCTACTTCTAAAGGAATGCGTGCTGAACGTCTGCCGGATTTAGTTAATCACAATTGCAATAAAAATGGTCGTAGTGCGGAAACGATTGTATCTGTAACCTTTGATTTGTCAGATTTAGGGGATTTAGCAGTACAAGTAATTCAAGATGCTACTAAAAACATTACGGAAGATACTACTGAAGAAATAATAGAAAATAATGGTGAAGAAATTATTCAAAATACAAACCAAAATAATAATCAGACTTTAGATTGGACGGTAACTAGACGTTTAAGAGTATCTAAAGGAGGAAGTTATGCTTCCTATTATTACATTAATGGAAAACCTTGTACAGCTAATGAACTTCATCAGCAATTAAATCGTCTTCGTATTTATCCTGAAGGTTATAATGTGGTATTACAAGGAGATGTTACTAGGATTATTACAATGAATTCTAAAGAGCGTCGGGAAATTATTGATGAATTAGCAGGAGTGGCAGAATTTGATCGCAAAATTGAACAAACTAAGAAAACTTTAGATGAAGTAAAAGAACGAGAAGAAAGATGCAGAATTATTGAACAAGAATTAATTAAAGCACGGGATCGTTTAGATGCAGATAGAGTTAAAGCACAAAAGTATAAGCAACTTAGGGAAAAAATTCAAGAAAAGAAACAATGGGAAATAGTATTAATTTGGCGTTCTCTTCTACAACAAAAACAACAAATAGAACAAGAAATTGAAGGAGGAAAAACTCAATTAACTAATTTCACAGAACAACTTAAAACTTTAGAAAATCAAATTAATCTCGCCACAACAGAATATGAAAAGCTTAATTCTCGTGTTAAAGAATTAGGAGAAGAAGAACAACTTTCAGTAGCTTCTAAATTAGCTACCCAAAAAGCAAAACGTCATCAATTACAACAACAAAAACAAGAACTAGAAAAAACTGTTACAAATAATCAAATTGCTATTAAGAAAACTGAAGAAGAAATCAAATTAGAAAAACAAAATATTGAGCAAATTAAAGTATCCCAATCTCAATTAATAGAAACTATTCCCACTTTAGAAAAGCAGCAACAACAATCCCAATCTCTTCTAGAAGAAAGTAAAGAAAAAGCTAATGCAATTGCCCAACAAAGTGAGGCTTGGGTAAAACAACAAACGACTCTAACTCATAAGATTTCTAATATTCAAAAAACCCTAAATCCTCAACAAACTCAACAAGCACAATTAACCGAAAGATACAGTCAACTACAAAATAAAATTCAAGAACAAACTCAACAATATCAAAATATAGAAACAGAAATTATTAATAAACAAAATGAGCTTGGAAACCTCTCCAATCAATTTACTAATTCTACTGAAATAATCCAAACTTTAGCTCAAAATTTAGCCAATGCAGAAACTCAAAAAAATCTAGAACTTGAAACCCAAAATCGTTTATTAAAAGAACAAAGAGAAAAACAAAGACTATTAGATAAGTTAGAAGCAACATCAAAAGCACAACAAGAAGTCCAAGGAACCTATGCTACCAAATTTATTTTACAATCAGATTTACCAGGAATTTGTGGTTTAGTCGCCCAATTAGGAAATGTTGCACCAGAATATCAATTAGCATTAGAAATAGCAGCAGGTAGTCGATTAGGAAATATCGTAGTTGAAGACGATGCCGTTGCCGCAGCAGGCATTAAATTATTGAAAGAAAAAAGAATAGGAAGAGCAACATTTTTGCCTTTAAATAAGATTAGAGCTTCTCGAGCTTCTTCTCCTGGAATGTTAAGATATGCCACAGGATATATGGATTTAGCTGTTAATTTAATCGATTGTGAATCTCGTTATCGGATTGTTTTTCAATATGTTTTTGGTAATACTATAGTCTTTGAAAATATAGATAATGCAAGGGCTTATTTAGGGCAAAATAGAATTGTTACTTTGACAGGAGATTTGTTAGAAACTAGCGGCGCAATGACAGGAGGAAGTCAACCTAATCGGTCTTCGATTCACTTTGGAAATGTTTCTGCTAAAGAATCAGAGGAATTAAATAATTTAAGAAAAAGATTAATAGAAATTGAAGAAATACTAACTCGTTGTGAAGCAAAAATACAAGAAAAAACTGTCAAAATTCGGGAATTAAGTCACGGATTAACCGAAGCGAGACAAGAAGGTACTAAACAACAATTAAAAGTAGAACAATTACAAGGAGAAATTAAACGTTTAACTCAGCAAAAAGAAGATTTTAATATTCAAATTGATCGCAATACAATAGAATTAAATGAAGCTAATAATACATTAAAAATATTAACAGAACAAATACCAATTTTAGAAGCAGAATTAAAAGAAAATCAAGATAGTTTAGCCCAATTAGAAGCATCCCAAACCCATAGTGAATGGCAAACAATTCAAAGTTCAATTAAAACCCAAGAAAAAGAGTTAAAAGATTTAGAATTAGCATTACGCAAAGCAGAAGAAGAGTTAAAAGATTTAGGGAATAATTGCCTTCGTAAAGAAGAAAAAATTGAGGAAAACCAAGGTAAATTACAAGAATATCGAGAACAAGAGGAAGAATTTACTAATCAACAATTAGAAGTTAGTAATCTCTTAGTAGAAATTGAGGAAAAAATTACAGAAACAGAAGAAATTTTAAAACAATTGGCAGGGAAATTAGAAGAAGTAAAAAAAGAAAGAGATGAAGCAGAAAAAAGCTTAAGAGAATTACAAGATAAACATCAGAAAAAAACTTGGCAATTACAAAAGTTAGAAACAACTCAAGAGGAAAGACAAGCATCTATAGAAAGTTTAGAAGAAAAAATTAAAGAGCAAGAACAGGAATTACCGGATCCCATACCAGAAATTCCTCAATTAATTGCTACTTCTAATGGAGAAGAAGAAATTCAAGAAATAACATTTAATACCTTTAGTGCTCAATTAGAACAATTACAAAAAGACATTCGTAAAGCTCAAAAACGCCTTGAAGCTATGGAACCGGTAAATATGTTAGCATTAGAAGAATACGAAGAAAATCAAGCAAGATTAGAAGAACTTTCGCAAAAATTAGAAACTTTAAAGGCAGAAAGAACAGAATTATTGTTGAGAATAGAAAATTTTACTACTCTACGTTTTCGGGCATTTAAAGAAGCTTTTGATGCAGTTAATGAGAATTTTCAAACAATTTTTGCTAGCTTATCAGATGGAGATGGATATTTGAAATTAGATGACGAAGAAGATCCTTTTAAAGGAGGTTTAAATCTAGTTGCTCATCCTAAAGGAAAACCTGTACAAAGATTGAGTTCAATGTCTGGAGGGGAGAAATCTTTAACGGCTTTAAGTTTTATTTTTGCTCTACAAAGATATCGTCCATCACCTTTTTATGCTTTTGATGAAGTGGATATGTTTTTAGACGGAGCAAATGTGGAAAAATTAGCTAAAATGATTCGCACACAAGCAGAGTTAGCACAGTTTATTGTGGTAAGTTTACGAAGACCTATGATTGAATCCTCTCAAAGAACCATTGGAGTTACTCAAGCAAGAGGTGCTTATACTCAAGTCTTGGGAATTAAATTATAGTATATTAAGTTTCCTTATGGCAAATATCTAAAATAATGGTAGATTTAAAATCTTGGAGAAAAAAGATTAATAACTATTGGTGATTCCAAATTCTAATAACTTTTCCAGTTATCTCTTTACCTAACCAAGGAGTATTACTTGAAAGAGAGCAAAGATTATCTTTAGAGACGTTCCAAGTTTTCAAAGGATCGAAAAGCACTAATTCAGCAGGTTGAGAAACAGCACAAGAAGGAGGATTTTGCCCCAAACAAAGAGAAGGATTAACACTTAGAGCTTTCCATAACTCAATAGCTGACCATTCTCCACTAGCCACAAACCGTTGCCACAAAAGAGGTAAAGCTAATTCCAAACCAATTACTCCGGGAGGTGCAATTTCAAAAGCAAGTGCTTTTTCCTCATAAGTATAAGGAGTATGATCAATAGCAATAGCATCAATAATACCTTCTTTGACACCTTGAATCAAAGCTAACATATCATTATAATTACCTAAAGGAGGCTCTAAACGTAAATTAGGATCATAACTGCTAATAGAATCAGTATTCAGAAGTAAGTGCATCCAAGTAGTACTAGCAGTTACAGGAACCCCTCTAGCCTTAGCATCTGCAATCAACTCCACACCACGAGCGGTAGAAACTTTCATCAAATGGACAGGCTTTTGTATTGCCTCCACCACTTCTAAAGTAGCTGCAATAGCCGCCGTCTCAGAAGCTACAGGAATACCTTGTAAACCAAAAGAAATAGAAGCATAACCTTCACGCATAACTCCTTTGCCTTTAAGTTGAGTATTGCTGGCGACCAAAGCAATAGGAAGATTGAAAGGTTGTAAATACTCTAATAAACGACGAAGTAAACCCAAATTCTCTAAAGGATATCCATCTGCAAAACCAATTACACCTGCCGATGCCAAATCTGATATCTCTGTCATTTTTTCTCCAGATAGATCGAGAGTGAGTGCGCCCCAAAATTGGAAAATAACATCAGTATTAAGGGTTTTACATTGCCTTTTTAACAATTCTAATACAGAAGGATTATCGATAGAAGGAAGACAATCTGGTAAAATTGATATACGAGTAAAGCCACCTGCTGCTGCTGTAGCTGCCAAAGTTGCAATATTTTCTCTTTCTTCATGACCAGGAAAACCAGTATGACTATGAATATCAACTAATCCTGGACCAATCACTAATTCTTGTCCATCAATTATATTTGTATTCATCTTAAAACTCGTAACCTTGTCTTCAATTGTAGTAATTTTTCCTTCGTAGATTAAAACATCAGCCGTACAATCACTACCAGAAATAGGATCTAATACTCTAACTTGCTGAATTAAATAATTTTCCATAAATAATCATGATTAGAAAAAAAATATAAATGTAGTTTAAAGAATGAAATTAAATTGAAGCAGCAATAGCACAAACCCTGAACTAAATAACTAAATAAAGTTCAGGGCTTATGTTAAGAATGGATCTGGCACAGAGCTATTGTCCAGGTTGGCAACCCAACGAGTATCTTGGCCGCGGCAAAGTTTCACTGTCGAGTTCGGGA
>JANQIW010000043.1 GCA_028281945.1 Prochloraceae cyanobacterium PL24a_bin.78 | reverse complement strand
TATATTCGATCGACACTTTAAAGATATTATAAGTAACCACCTCTTTGATGAAAAATTTGTAGATGGTAATGGAGATTGGTTAAAAGATGAAAATACTCCTTATTTACTTATCCTAGATGGCTTTGATGAATTACGAATGCAGGGAAGAGTAGATGGAGGAATTGAGGAGTTTATTAGAAAAGCAGCCCAATTTCAACAGAGATTTAGCCAATATAATCATAGAATTATTTTAACAGGACGTGATTTAGCTTTAAAAGGTATTGATTTACCTAAGAATTTATCAAGGATGAAGCTGGAAATCATGTATGATGAGATTCTAGATGAATGGTTTAGTAAATGGGAAAAGGTTGTATATCCTAATAATATTCCTAAAGCTAAGGAAGAAATAGAAGAGTTTATTACTTTTCTTCAAGGAAATAAATTTCTAATAGATTATCAAGAAGGATTAGCAAGAGAGCCTTTATTACTTTATTTACTAGCAGCAATGCACCGAGATGATGAAATAGAAGCTGAAAATAATGATAATGTTCGTGATAATCTAGGTAATCAATTACAAAAGATAAGGAATATTAACCATCCATACGAGGAAGAGGAAGGGCTTTTAATTAAAAATATAATCTATGAAAGTTCTCTACATTGGGTATTAAACAAGCAGAGAGATAATATTCATCCTAGTATGTTTCATATCCTTACAGAAGCAGCTTTATGTGTTATCCAATCGGAAGGTGAGTATGCTAAGGTAAATCTACTTCAAACTAGACTGGAAAAAAATAATAAAGAGATAGGCGAAATATTTAAGAAATTAATAGAAGAATACAATATAGAGAAACAAAAAGATAAAGAGAAAGCTTTAACAAATACTCTATGTATTTTCTATATCCAATCTTTTGCTAAAGAAGGGGGAGGATTTGAATTTTGTCATAAAAGTTTTAGTGAGTTTCTCTTTGCGAAAAGAATTCAAAATAGTATAGAGAAATGGACTTTACTTAGTAGCAATGCCAATGAATTTGAAATTAATGACCAATCTATGGCGAAAGAAATCTATGATTTATTGGGTTATGATGGATTAACAGAAGAAATAGTCGGATATTTAAGGGGAATATGGATAGCCAATAGTAAATCTAATAAGGAATTTAAGCCCTTAGAATTATTACATCGTTTAGAGGATTTTTATTTCCGTTGGTGTAAAGGAGAGTTTATCGATGCTGAAGAAGAAGTTTTGCCCCATTGGAAAATGCTTCAATTTAGAGATGAAAAGCAATTCCCCCAAAAAGAAAAATCTTTAGGACAACGACAGGTGGATGTTTATGCAGGATTGAATGTGATGATTTTGTTGTTAGAGTTGCATCGTTATGCTCAATTAAGGGAGAATCTAAAAAAGGAGTTGGTATTTTATCCCTGTAGTAAACCTGATGATGAAGGTATTCTTGAAGATGAGACATTATTATTACGGGTGATTGGTTATTGTCATTGTCTTAGTCAGAGAGGTTTTGTTAATACTGTAGGTCAATTTCTCTACGGTGCAAACCTCTCCTGCGCAATCCTACCTCGGGCAAACCTTTCAGGGCTAAACCTAGGGGGTGCAAATCTAGGGGGTGCAAACCTCTACAGCGCAATCCTCCCCCGGGTAAACCTTTCAGGGGCAAACCTTTCAGGGGCAAATCTTTCTGGGGGTGCAAATCTAAGGGGTGCAAACCTTTCAGGGGCAAATCTTTCTGGGGCAAAACTCTCCCGAGCAAACCTTGAAGATGCAAATCTTTCTGGGGCAAACCTAGGGGGTGCAATCCTCGACTGGACAAATCTCAAGGTTACAAACCTCTCCCGGGCAAACCTAGGGGGTGCTACCCTCGAAGACGCAAACCTCAGGCTTGCAAACCTCCACCAAGCAAACCTTTCAGGGGCAAACCTTGAAGACGCAATTCTCTCCCAGGTAAACCTAGGGGGTGCAATCCTCGAAGACGCAAACCTCAAGGTTGCATACCTCACAAATATTTCTTGGGATGAAAATACAAATTGGAATAATGTGAAGGGATTAGAAACAGCAGAGAATATCCCAGAGGAGTTAAAGAAACAATTGGGGATAGAATGATGATTAAATAAGAAGTTAAAAAGTTCTAGATAAACCTGATGTAGAGTAAACTTTTTTTAAATCAGAAATTAAATTTATAATTCTCTAGCTAAAAAAAATTTCCACAGAAAAAAAATAAGTTTAGTCTTGATTGGGTTTATCGAGAACGGGAACAGGTTAAAATTAATTTTGCCTACTTTGAAGATTCTCCTCAAGTTGTGCCATTTGTTCACGAGTAAGAATATCCTCAAGTTCAGACTTCATACCCTTAAAAACCTTACCGATTTGACGACGCTTTCTAAAAGAGACATCCATAGAGCGTATGGTAGAGCGTATATCATTACCCTGAGAAATAGAATCTTGAAACTGAGTTTTTTCTTCAGTTGTCAGTAAATCATCCAAATCAGACTGAACTTGTTCCCTGAGAGCCTTTAATTGAGCTTGTTGTTCAGGTGTAAGTTGAATCTCACCCAAAGCAGGAGGTAAATAGCTGGGAGAATTTGAATCTGCTCGTACTACCATTGGAAACATTAAGGTAGAAATAATCACACCATTTACCAGCCAAGAAATCCATCTTAAATTCATTTTATATTGGTCCTATATTATTGCTATACAATTATAATATAAAAAAAGTATTAATCTTATTTACAATTGAAAATCAATTAGTTTCTACCAATCCTCCCATTCTTCAGAAACTCCCATTTAACTGAGATTATCCAGTAAAAAAGCCCACTTATCAGCAACCTCCTCAATAATCTTAGAAGTAGGTTTCCCCGCGCCATGCCCAGCCTTCGTTTCAATGCGAATCAAAACAGGAGAATCACCATTATGAGAAGCCTGTAAAGCAGCAGCAAACTTAAAACTATGAGCCGGCACCACTCGATCGTCTGTATCAGCAGTAGTCACCAAAGTAGCAGGATAAACCGTATTAGGCTTGAGATTATGTAAAGGAGAATAAGCATAAATAGACTGAAAATCCTCCTCAGATTCCTCAGGATTACCATATTCAGAGCACCAAGCCCACCCAATGGTAAACTTATGGAAACGTAACATATCCATCACCCCAACAGCAGGCAAAGCCGCCCCAAACAATTCAGGGCGTTGAGTCATACAAGCCCCCACCAATAAACCCCCATTACTACCACCACCAATAGCCAATTTACCCGACTGAGTATAATTATTATCAATCAACCATTCAGCCGCCCCAATAAAATCATCAAAAACATTTTGCTTCCTCGACTTCATGCCAGCCTGATGCCAATCCTCTCCATATTCACCACCACCACGGAGATTCGCCACCGCATAAACACCCCCCAATTCCATCCAAGCCAGATTACTAATGGAAAAACTCGGAGTAATAGAGACATTAAAACCCCCATAGGCATAAAGATAAGTAGGATTATTCCCATCCAAAACCAAATCCTGCTTATGAGTAATAAACATAGGAACTTTAGTACCATCCTTGCTGTGATAAAAAACCTGTTTCACTACATAATCATCAGGATTAAAATCCACCTTAGACTGCCTAAAAATTGTACTTATGCCAGTAGTGAGGTCATAACGATAAATAGTAGAAGGGGTTGTGAAGCTCGTAAAACTATAAAAACACTCAGTTTCATTATGCTTGCCATTAAAACCACCCACAGAACCAATCCCCGGTAACTCTATTTCCCGTGCAAAAGACCCATCAATATTAAAAATCTTAACCAGAGAGCGAGCATCTTTTAGATAACAAGCCACAAATTGATTATATAATAAACTAATACTTCTTAACTTTTCCTCTTCTTCAGGGATAATTTCGTGCCAATACTGCTTATCAGCTTGCAGAATATCAATGGCAATCACTTTACCCTTAGGAGCATTTAGATTAGTAGAAAACCAAAAGAGATTTCCTTCATTTTCAATGAAACTATAACGAGCTTCAAACTCACTAATTAACTCAACTACTTCACTATCTGGCGTTTCCAAATCTTTATAAAAAACCAGATTTCTACTATCAGTACCCAAAAATACCGTAATAATTAGATACTTACCATCTTCTGTGACCTCTCCAATAAAACCCCATTCTTTCTGGTCATCACGACGATAAACTAAAATATCATCACTTTGGTCATCACCTAAACGATGATAATATAACTTTTGGTAATAATTAACATCTTCCAACTTAGTAGATTCATTAGGAGCATCATAACGACTATAGAAAAAACCAGTATTATCTTTAGTCCAAGACGCATCAGAGAACTTTACCCATTGAATCAAATCAGGTAAATCCTGCCCAGTTTCGATATTTTTTATCCGCCACTCATTCCAATCCGAGCCAGAAGTAGATAAACCATAAGCTAAAAACTTACCATCATTACTAATAGACAAACCAGATAAAGCAATAGTTCCATCATCTGAGAGTAAATTAGGGTCTAATAACACTTGAGGAGAATCATCTAGAGATTTTAAAGTATAAAGAACACTTTGATTTTGCAAACCATCATTCTTAAAGTAAAAATAACGTCCACCCTCTTTAAAAGGAGTCCCATATTTTTCATAATCCCATAATTGAGTAATGCGCTCCTTTATTTTTTCCCTAGCAGAAATCCCAGAAAGATAATCAAAAGTGAGGGAATTTTGTGCCTCAATCCAAGCTTTAGTTTCGGGAGAATCGGGATTTTCTAACCAACGATAGGAATCTTTTACAGAGACTCCATGATAAATATCAACTTGTTCAGATTGATAACTCACTGGATAATCGAAACTTTGATTTTTCTTATTCATAAACTTTAAATATATCTCATAAGATAATAACAATAGATTAATATTAACCTGTTCTCGTTCTAGATATTCCTAGCCAAAAGCAAAACTTTTTTTAATTAAACAGAGAGTTTCGACAATGTATAGATAACTTCCAGACAAAAAAACTAAATTTTCAAAGTTTACTATTACATTGATTTTATCGGGAACAAGAACACATTATTTTAATTAGGAGAAAAACGATCGTCGTCTTGATCCAAAAAAGAATCAGCCTGATTATTATCCATAAACTCAGAATAAGCCTCCATACCATGTTCACTAAGATCTAAACCTTGAATTTCATCCTCAGGAGAGACACGTAAACCAAAAACCAACCTTAAAGCTTGCCAAAAAATAAAACTAAAAACCACACACATAAAACCAACCGCAACGATACCAATCAATTGGTTCTGAAACTGCTCAAAATTCCCCGTCACAAATAAACCACCACCGGGTCCATCACTACCTGAAATTTGAGGATCGGCAAATAATCCCACTGCTAAAGTTCCCCAAATTCCATTAATAAGGTGTACCGAAACCGCCCCAACAGGATCATCAATGGCAATAGAATCAAATAAATACACCGCAAATACCACCAAAATCCCAGCAATAGCACCAATAATCATGGCAGCAAAATTATTAACAAAAGCACAAGGAGCCGTAATCGCCACCAAACCGGAAAGAACACCATTTATTAACAAAGATAAATCAGGCTTACTCGAAAGCAACCAAGAAGTAACAACCGCAGTTAAACCACCACAAGCAGCAGCCAAATTAGTAGTCACGGCAATATGAGCAATATCTTCATTAACCGCCATTGTAGAACCCGGATTAAAACCAAACCAGCCAATCCAAAGAATAAAACAACCTAAAGTAGCGATGGTTAAATTATGACCTGGTAAAGGCATTACCACTTGATTTGTTGCTTCATCATATTTCCCCAAACGAGGACCCAAAATAAAAGAACCAACTAAGGCACACCAACCACCTACAGAGTGGACAACTGTTGAGCCTGCAAAGTCATAAAAGCCTAGGTTTTGTAACCAACCCCCACCCCAAATCCAATGTCCTACAATTGGATATCCAAAGCCTACTAAAAGGAAGCTAAAGAAGAAAAAGTTAATAAATTTAATCCTTTCTGCCACTGCACCAGAAACAATGGTAGCTGCTGTACCGGCAAAAGCTACTTGGAATAAGAATTTCGCCCCAAGAGGTACACCTGTCCAATTCAAAGAGTCATACACACCTTGATAAGCATCACCAGTTGCAGGGCTATTATCGGCTCCTGTGAGGAAAAAACCTTCGTATCCCCACAAACCGTTACCATCTCCAAACATCAATGCAAAACCGATTGCCCAGAAGGAGATGGTGGATACTGCAAAGACTACGAGATTTTTGGAGAGGATATTTACGGCATTTTTACGGCGACAAAAGCCTGTTTCTAACATGGCAAAACCGGCGTTCATGAAAATTACTAATACTGAGGCGATTACTACCCATAATGTATCTAGTCCTACTTTTAAATCTACTACATTGATTTCGTTAGATTGGGCGATGGCTTTGGAGTTAAAGAGGATGAATCCGATGATTGATAAGATTATGCAAGTTTTCCAATTGGGTGATAAGAGTTTTTTTTGCCAGCTATGACGAGGGGATTTGTTTGAGTCTAAAAGTTTTAAGGCTTGAAAGGTTTTGATTTTGGGTTTGATTTTGGGCATAAATTTTTCTTGGGTATCAAAGGTTTTACTACCGAAAAATCTTATCAAAATATTGATACTTTAGAGTGTTAATCAGGAGATGGGGTGATGGTTTTTAGTTTTCTTTTTGGTTTTGGGATTTGTGATATTCTTCAAGGGCTTGTGATGCTGGTAAGATTAATACTTTTCCATCTCTCCAAACGGCTATTTCCTCTCCTAATAAGGCGTGTCTTTTGATGGCTTTGTAGATGGCTTGGCGCACTCCTCGATCGATTTTGTCGTGTATATCTTCACTTTTATTGGGCTTATCTTGAGGGTTATTCATAATTAATTTTTTGTATTTGGTAAAAGATTTCAGGTTGATAAATAGTTATTTGTTCTTCTTTGCTAAAGGTAGCAACTAATTGAGTTTCAATGTCTGAATTATCATAAATAATCCAAGTTTTTTTCCTTAATTTTAATATCAACAACTACTTCCCATTCTCCCCATTCCCCCCATTCTTCCCATTCCCATCATCTATCTTCAAAAAAACCATCCCCCCCATCTCCCATTCTCCCATTCTCCCCATTCTCCTACTTAATATCTATCTTCTTCTCCCGAAAATCCATATTCCATCCCTTGTAAAGGGAAATGTTTTGTAAGGTATAATCTAGACTTCTCAGACGTTGGAAATTTAGATACTTGTGTTTCCATCCCTTGTAAAGGGAAATGTTTTGTAAGGATGAGGTTGTATAAGCTTATGGAGCAGCAGTTCGAAATGTTTCCATCCCTTGTAAAGGGAAATGTTTTGTAAGGATTTGCAGACCTAACAAGCTACGACGACATTTACGACGTGTTTCCATCCCTTGTAAAGGGAAATGTTTTGTAAGGGCTTGTTGCTGTTCAAAATCTTCTAGCTGCGTAATCTAACTGTTTCCATCCCTTGTAAAGGGAAATGTTTTGTAAGGCCTCTGAGGATTACCGCATCCCTGCCTCTGCGCTATAAAGTTTCCATCCCTTGTAAAGGGAAATGTTTTGTAAGGAGAAGTAAAGATCGGGACTTCACTTTTAGTAAGCCTTAATCAGGCGTTTCCATCCCTTGTAAA
>JANQIW010000150.1 GCA_028281945.1 Prochloraceae cyanobacterium PL24a_bin.78 | reverse complement strand
CTCAAATTAATTTCAATATTGGTTTTTTCTTCGATTGCTAAACCTTCTATTTCTTCAATCACATTTTCCCAATCGATGGATTGAAATTTTTCCTCTCGTATCAGTTGGGAAGTTTTTTTAATCCATTGATAAAAGTCTTTATCGTAGAGATTAGTCTCTAAATCTTTGGTTTGGTTGATTTCTTGAGAAGTCATTATTAAATTCTCCCTTGAATCTCTTTAAATTCTTATATTTAATTCCTTAGTTTAATACCCTAGTTTAATTCTCTATCTCACCAGTATTATTGCTAGATAAATTCTTATTTTTAGCCTCAATAATAGCCTGTCGAAACCCTAAAACAACCACAATATTAGATAGCGTCAAAAAAGATTCCGCGCCTCCATGTAACCAATCAACATTAGCTAATTCCGCATTAAAATTCACCTTGGCATAAATTCCAGCGGGGATAGTTATAGCGACAAATAATAACAACAAATAAAACCCAATTAATGCTAATCGAGGAGTTTTCCCAGACTTCGTCATAAACCATAAAAATCCCAAATAAGGAAATAAAGACATCGCAAATAAATTCTCTTTAGAAAACATAAAACCCCCTAAAATTGTTAACAATAAATAATAATAAATAATCAAAAAAAAATCAGGCTAAATAATCTCAACAATTAACAATTAACCATTAACAATTAACCATTAACAATTAACCATTAACTATTATCAAGAAAGTCTTTAAGCATGATAGAGTTGAAAAATCTTAAATCTAGGATAATTAATCAAAATTTATTCTCCCATTCTCCCATTCTCCCATTCCCCTACGACGGTGTCTATCATAGTTAAAGAAAAACCATATATTAACCCATCAAAATCAACTATTAATATTTTCACCTTTACCACTAACGCGCCAAATCCACCAACCAGCAATGCAAAGAGTACAATTTCCTACAACAGTCATACTTGCTTGAAGAGTAACTAGCCAGCTTAAGGATTCCATATTATCAAAAAAGTGCCAAGTACAAGCACACATCGCACTAATTAAAGATGGTAACATCCCCCAAGATAAAGCCTGCCAATATCTATTTCCTGTTACCTCACTATAACTCCAAATTAACCAGATAGCGGCTATCCATTCGATGACACTAGATATATGTATTATCCACGTTGGGATTGATAAAGCTTCCATTTTTTTTTGATTTACTTTTGAATTTTTACTTTTGAATTTTTACTTTTGAATTTTTACTTTGAATCTAACATTAACTATTAGTTATTAATTATACCAAGAGAGTCTTTAACAATAATAGAGTTGAAAAATCTTAAATCTAAAATAATTAACCAAAATTTATTTTCCCTACTCTCCCCATTCTTGATTAAGTAATAAGTAATGAGTAATAAGTAATAAGTAAAGATACACTCTTTTTCTCCCCAATCCTCCCATTCTCCCATTCTTCCCATTCTTCCCATTCTTCCCATTCTCCCCATCCAAGATTTAAGTAATAAGTAATAAGTAATAAGTAAATAAGATGCGCTTTTTTTCTCCCGACTCTCCCAAGTCTTCCCAAGTCTTCCCAAGTCTCAAGAAACTCCCAATCTCCCAATCTCCCAATCTCCCCAATCCTCACATTCTTCCATTCTCCCATTTTCCTATTCCTAATTCCCCTTCTCTGTCACTATTAAATAAAAATGATATTAGAGGCAATTAACATTATCCAAATTAACTTAAAATCACCTCTATATAAGTTGTACAAATTTAGAAATAGTTAATAGTTAATGGTTAATAATTTATAGTAGAAAATAATTATCTCTTGGTTAATTATTTATTGCTTAATCAAAATTTGTTACTTGATTTTCAACCCATTGAATAGTTTGTTTCCCAAGATTTACATTATCTAACAAATCTATTTCCCTAATACCAGTTGGGCTAGTAACATTAATTTCCGTTAAATAGCCGCCAATAACATCTATTCCCACAAAATATAAACCATCCTCTTTCAGTTTTGGAGCCAATGTTGCACAAATTTCTCGTTCTTTTGGAGTAATTTCGGTTTTAGCAATTCTTCCACCTACTGCCATATTTCCTCTAAATTCTTTTCCAGTAGGGATTCTATTTACCGCCCCAATGGGTTCTCCATCTAATAAAATTATTCTTTTATCTCCTTCTTTAGCTTTAGGCAAAAAAGTTTGTACCATTATTGGCTCAAATCCTCTTTTAGTGCTAATTTCTATAAGAGAATTAAAATTTCGATCGCCTGATTCTATCAAAAGAATGCCTTCACCGCCTTTACCTCCCAATGGCTTAATCACACCTGCTTGATGTTGTTCTAAAAATTCAGAAATAAATTCCTTACTTTGACTAACAATAGTCTCAGGAATAACAGATTCAAATTGAAGAGCATACATTTTTTCGTTAGCATTTCTCAAACCTTTAGGAGAATTAACCACCAAAGTTTTCTTAGGATCAACTAAATCTAGAATATAAGTTGTATATAGATAAGGAATAGTAACAGGAGGATCTGTGCGCATAAAAACTGCATTCATTTCCTCAAGAGGTAGAATTTCTTTTCCCAAAATTTCATACCAATCATTAACAGCATGATAATGGCAATCAATTATTTCTACAGGCTTGAGAGTTACTTTCTCAACACTTGCCCAAGCTTTCCCATTTTTGACACTTAAATTTTCCATTTGGGTAATAAAAACCTCATGCCCTAATGTCACTGAAGCTTCCATAAAGGCAACACTAGTATCATGCTTAGGATCGAGTTTAGCTATAGGATCTATAATAAATAAAAATTTCACTTTAAATTGATTCCTAATATTAATTTATTGAAGTAGAGGATCGAGCTTTTTATCAAATTCTAGTTCGTATAAATCATCACAACCACCTATATGCTGCTCATTAATAAAAATTTGTGGTAAACTTTTATTCCCATTACTTCTTTCAGCCATTTTGTCTCTAGCTTCTTCGTCTCCATCAATACAATATTCAGTAAAATCAATACCTTTTGTATTTAATAAACCCTTAGCACGTATACAAAATGGACATCTACTCCAAGTATATATTTCTACTTTAGCACTCATGATCTTTCTTCTTTTTTAATCTATATTAAGTTACATCTTGATTTTACTATTTTTTCCATCAAAAATATTAGTGGATTTTCCCACTTGACATTACTATCTATATTCATTTCAAATTTCTTCTTTTGATAACCCAAAACCTCATATAGTTTTCTTGAATAGTCATAAAGATGAGGAGAATGGGGGAATGGGAGGAATGGGGAGAATGGGGGATTGGGAGAATGGGAGATAGGGAGATTGGGGGATTGGGAGGGAGAATGGGAGATGGGGAGATTGGGAGTTTCTTGAGACTTGGGAAGACTTGGGAAGACTTGGGAGAGTCGGGAGAAAAAAAGTGCATCTTATTTACTTATTACTTATTACTTATTACCTATTACTTAAATCTTGGATGGGGAGAATTGGGAGAATGGAGAGAATAATCGGAGATAGAGTAATCAATAGTTGTTGATTCTCCTTCAATTAAGGTGTTTAACTGTATTTTTAGAATAATTGTCTTAGATAAGAATAAAATATTTCCTAGCAATCCAATATCTTAAATAATCAAAAAAATATTTTTACCCTAAAAATCAAAAAAAGTTGCCAATTACAGCAACCCTAAAACACAATTTAAATTACATAATGAATCCAACTTTAATAAGCATCTTGTAACTCGTAAAAATCTGGAGAAATATAATCCTTCCGTAAAGGAAAACCAATCCAATCTTCAGGCATAAGAATGCGTTTAAGGTTAGGATGACCCTCATAAATGATACCATACATATCATAACATTCCCGCTCTTGCCAATCAGCAGTTTTCCAAATCCAATACACAGAAGGCACTACAGGATTATCTCGAGGTAAAAATACTTCAATTCTTACTTCCTCTGGCTTATCACAATCATCCACCACTTTAATTAGATGATAAAAACTAACTAACTCCTTCCCAGGGCCTAAATCAAAAGCACCTTGACACTGAAGATAGTTAAAACCATAACCAACTAAAGCAGTAGAAATAGGAATCAAAAATTCTGCATCAACTTTAATCAACTCCACCCCAAGATGATCTTTTGGTAAGGGTGAATTCTCGAAACCATTCTCACTCAGCCAATTAGAGATAACACCAGCTTCTACTATCTCACTAGAGTTTTCTTGATTTTCCGTCGATTCAACCATGACTAAGCTTCCTCCTTGACTTTTTCCCCATCAGTAGTAGGAATAGACACACCCATCCCTTCAGGTAATTCTTTAGGTGGAGCATTACGAGTAGAAGAATTTAGATATTCACCAGTTAATATAGGTTCAACTACCTTCATTTGATGAGGAATCGCATAATATCGATGGGTTTGCTGAAGCTTAGCATCACGTTCTTGAATAGATTCATTACTGACTTTCTTACGTAATTTCACAATAGCATCAATAATTGCTTCAGGGCGAGGAGGACAACCAGGAATATAAACATCCACAGGAATTAACTTATCAACACCTCTTACAGCTGAGGGAGAATCTACACTAAACATTCCTCCAGTAATCGTACAAGCACCCATGGCGATTACATATTTAGGATCGGGCATTTCCTCATAAAGACGGATTAAAGCCGGAGCCATTTTCATAGTAATAGTACCTGCTGTAATGATTAAATCTGCTTGTCTAGGGCTACAACGAGGCACTAAGCCAAAACGATCGAAATCGAATCTTGAACCAATCAAAGCGGCAAATTCAATAAAACAACAAGCTGTACCATACATTAAAGGCCAAAGACTAGAAAGCCTTGCCCAATTGTGAAGATCATCTACCGTTGTTAGAATGATGTTTTCCGAGAGATCAGAAGTTACACCACTGCGATTAATAGGATTGAGAATTTTATCTTTTAATTTTTGTTCGTTAGGATTAATATTCAGTTTACCAGTCATCTAGAATTCTCCTGAAATATTCTATATTACAATACAAATTTTGGACTTCTTTGTCGGAATTTCTTAGAAATTTAAGACCATTCAAGAGCACCTTTTCTCCAGGCATAAACCAAGGCAACTACTAGAATAGCGATAAAAATTAACGCTTCTATAAATGCAAAAACACCTAGAAGATGGAAAGCAACCGCCCAAGGATATAAAAATACTGTCTCTACATCAAATACTACAAAAACCAAAGCAAACATATAATAACGGATGTTGAATTGAATCCAAGCACCCCCAATAGGTTCCATTCCAGATTCGTATGTAGTGCGCCTTTCAGGCCCAGCAGTGTTTGGGCTTAAGAGTTTTGATGCACTAAGAGCAAGTATTGGGACTAAACTGGTTGCGAAAATAAAACCCAGTAAATATTCGTAGCCACTGAGGACAAACACTGTTTAATTAATTACCTTTTTTCTTTGTACTTCTTTACATTGAATTGTACCTAATTTTTAAGGTAAACGTCAAAGTTTCTCTAGAAAAAGTGGAAGTTATTGTCAAAATCCTCCCTCTGTTATCTAGTAGAGATATATACTCTGATTTCAGGCTTTATACTTATCTCAAAATATCTTCACTAATCCCAATGATAATCATTAGGAAAAAGATTAATAGATAAAACACCATCTAGGTTTTAATAGTTATATATTCATTTTATTTTTTTCATCAAAAACAATAAATTTCCTGATGAATACTTATCTTAAATAAATATCCCTTATTCTGAGAATAAATCCAAAGGTACAAAAACTAACTCATCATATTCTAATTGAATCGGAAGTTCTAATTCCGATGGAGTTTGTAAACCTTGAACTAAAACCGCTCCGGGTGGTAAAGGTTCATTAGAAGAAACCAAATCACTTAAACCATTAACTAACTTGCGAAGATTTTCTCGAAATTGAGGATCCCCGATTAAATCATCTAAATCTGCTGAAATCTTTTGAGCATTTTCAAAAGTTGCCCGTGCCGAATCTAGAGTTTGTTGTATGGCCACCAAATTAGCTGGTTGATTAATATTTTCGGAAATCTCTTTCAAATTGGCTGTTAGTTCAACGGAATTTTCACTTAGAGTATTCAAGTTGGCAATTAATCTTTGAGTTGCTTCAGGATTAATGGAAGCATTAACTTCAGTAATTGTTCCATCTAAGTTCACAATTAAAGAATTTAATTCCTCAGTTGTTCTCGCTAAATTCTCAACTGTTCGATTAATATCTTCTTGATTCTCACTAAATATTGTGTTTATATCTGAAATTAAAGTATTAATTCTCCTTGCTGTTTCTTGATATTCAGTTCCTAATTTATTTATTTGGTCCTCAGTTGTATTTGCTGCTTCAGTTAAAGAAATTGCTGCTTCAGAGAATAATTTAAAATCTTCTTGAATAAGAGCGGTTATTTTAGATATTTCTTGTGATAACTTAGTAACTTCATTAGCTGCTCCATTGAGGTTCTCTAATAAATCTGAATCACTGTAAAGGTCAATTAACTTAGCAAAACCCGGAACTAAATCATCAAAACCGGGGGTATTTTCCCCTTGTAAAATATCTTCTTCACAAACAATCAAACTAGAATTACAATCAGGGCTAGTGGGTAAGTTAGAAATAGACTCCGTATCTATTTCCCTACTGGGATAGATTTCAATATTAGCTTCTCCAATAAAACCAGTACGAACAGTTTTAACCGCAGCATCTGCTGGAATCAGTAAATCTCCCGATTCAACTTCTATGGTAACATCAATCCCATTAATCCCTGGCTTTACCTCTCTAACTTTACCAATTTCAAAACCTCGATAACGAACAATTCCACCTTCTTTAATCCCACTAATATTATTAAATCTAACAAAAAATCTATAACCCCTTTGAGTAAATGGACTTCCTCTTAACCATACTGCTATTAAGATAAATACTGTTATTCCTACTATAGATATTAAACCTACAGAACCTTCTCTAATTGCTCTGCCTCTTAACATTTTTTTTCACTCCTCAAATAAATACATTTCAAATAGACTAATTAATCGGCCCATTTGTGCTAGCACTAAAAAATTGCCTGACTAGAGGATTATTGGTAGTATCAATTTCCTTTACCCCTCCTTGCCATTGGATTTTTCCATTATAAAGAAACATTACGCGATCGGCTGTACGACGAATTGTACTATCTTGGTGACTTACCATAACATAAGTATTGCAAGCGTTGGATACCTTTTGTAACTCTCGTACTAAATCTTCAATTACTGTCGAAGCAATGGGATCTAAACCTGCTGTCGGCTCATCATATAAAATAACTTCTGGATTTGCTTCAGGATTTTGGGGATTAGACATAATTGCTCTTGCGAAACTAACACGCTTACGCATACCACCTGATAATTCCGCAGGAAATAAATCTCCAATTTCTGGATCAAGACCTACCAATCCTAGAGTTTCGGCTACTGCTTTTGTAATTTTTTCCTCTGATATAGTAGACTTTTGATAAAGAATAAAGCCCACATTTTCCCTTACTGTTAGGGAGTCAAATAAAGCTGCCTGTTGAAATACCATACTAATCCCGATAGGATCATTTCCATCTTCAATTAAACCCTTTCTTTCTTTTCCTTTTATATAAATTTCTCCTTCATCTAGTTCTAGTAATCCTGCTATAACTCTTAATATAGTTGATTTTCCTGTGCCACTAGGTCCGATTATTACTAATGCTTCCCCTTGGTAAATTTTTAAATCTATACTATCTAGAATTTTGCGATCGCCAAAGCTTTTGCTTGCACCAACAAGTTCAATGTAAGGTTCTTGGGAATCATGATTCATAACTTGCGATTAACTGTAATATAGAAGATCCTTCCTCAAAAATATCAACTGATATTGTAATTATAACAAAAATTATTCAGATATTCATTATAAATCAATTGGGAAAATCTTTTGTTCTAGAATTTTAGCAATAATATTATTTCTAATAAAAAACCAAAATTTTAAGAGATTTTCCCAATATTTCCCGAACTAAATTGATAGTAATTAACTAATAATTCAAACTATTAATTAGCTTAATTTTCCTCAACAAGATCTATGCCAAAAACGCTACTAAATACTTTTTGAACCTTATAACCAGAATCAATGGATTCCAAAGGATCCTTTCGTAAACGATGACGCAAGCACATAGTAATTACCCGTCGAATATCATCTACGCTCACCTCTTTACGCCCTTCAAAAGCAGCAATAGCTTTAGCCGCCCGATTAGTAACAATATCACCTCGCAAACCATCCACATCTAATTGAGCACAAGCTTCAGAAATATTCACCCGTAAATCATAATCTATGGTTACTTCTAGTAATCGCTGTTGAGCTTTGACTAACTTTTCTTGTAATTGAATTTGTTGTGTTTCGTATTTCTCACAAAAACCTTGAGGATTAGCATCAAATTCTGCTCTTTGTTCTACGATTTGTACCCTTAAAGCTGGTTCTTTAACAGTATGAATTTCTGCGTGCATCCCAAAACGATCGAGTAATTGGGGACGTAATTCTCCTTCTTCTGGGTTACCGGAGCCTACCAAAACAAAACGGGCAGGATGACGAATGGAAATCCCTTCTCTTTCTACAGTATTCCAACCACTAGCTGCCGAATCCAATAACACATCCACCAAGTGATCATCAAGTAAATTCACCTCATCCACATAGAGTATGCCTCGATTAGCCTTAGCTAAAAGACCTGGTTCAAAAGCTTTTACCCCTTCAGAGAGAGCTTTTTCAATATCAATAGTGCCGCAAACCCGATCTTCAGTTGCACCCAAAGGTAGATCCACCATTTGGACTTTTTTCTTAACTATTTTGTAAGATATTTGAGTTTCAAGTTTTTCTCTGATGGTATCGCTCATTAATTCAGGATCTTTCGGATGAGAATTAAAAGGATCACCTTCTACCACCTCAATTTCTGGTAATAAATCCGCTAAAGCTCGAATTGTGGTTGATTTTCCCGTACCTCGATCGCCCATAATCATCACACCACCGATAGAAGGATCGATAACATTTAATAATAGAGCCAATTTCATTTCGTCTTGACCGACAATTGCGGTAAAAGGAAAAACCAAACGACGAGTTTTAGGAGGAGTTGCAGTTAGGGTCATATTTAATAATTATTGATATATATATTAAGTGTTGACTATTTCATCTTACTAGTTTCTGGCTTCTACTAGGGCAGAGACTATGATTAAGTAATAAGTAATAAGTAAGAAGTAATAAGTAAATAAAATGCACTCTTTTTCTTCCTTGTCTTCCCATTCTCCCCATTCCTCCCATTCCCCCATTCTCCCCATTCCTCCCATTCCCCCATTCCTCCCATTCTCCCATTCCCCCATTCTCCCATTCCCCCAT
>JANQIW010000149.1 GCA_028281945.1 Prochloraceae cyanobacterium PL24a_bin.78 | reverse complement strand
CTTTCGATCTCGTCTTAAGTGCTCCGACTAATGCCAATATTCTAGACGAAAGAGGAATAGCTACTATTGGTGCCAATGATCAGCCCGGTGGTGGCTTGGTAGGAATCTCCATTAATGACATTGTGGTGAGTGAAGCCGATACATTTGCTACCTTTACCGTTTCCTTGAATAGTCCCAGTGACCAGATTGTTACTGTGGATTACAACACTTTTTTTGAAACCGCAGGAACTAATGACTTTGAATCTCAATTCACAACAACCCTGATCTTCACACCAGGTCAAACTACGGAAACGGTGAATATTGCTTTAAATGAAGATACTATAGATGAAAATCCTGAGGTTTTTGGTTTAAATTTATTTAGTCCTTCTAACGCTATACTCTTAGATGACTTTGCTTTTGCAACTATTATAGATAACGATAGTGCTCTTTTTGGAACTGCTAATATATCTGTAGAGGATATCATCGTAGATGAAACTGATGGACAAGCTTTTTTCACCATAACCTTAGATAGATCAGTTAATACACCAGTTACTGTTAATTATACAACAGGAAATGAGACAGCAATAGCAGGACAAGATTATATCTCTGCCAATGGTACTATCTTATTTGAGCCAAATCAAACCGCCCAAACCGTAGCCGTAGATTTGATCAATGATAGCATTTTTGAAGGAGTTGAAACTTTTGATCTTCACTTAAGTGGTGCTACTAATGCCAATATTCTAGATGCAAGAGGAATAGCTACTATTGGTGCCAATGATCAACCCGGTGGTGGTTCAGTAGAAATCTCTGTGGATGATATTTTAGTTAACGAAAATGAAGTATTTGCTACTTTTACCGTTTCCTTGAGTAGTCCGAGTGACCAGATTGTTACTGTAGATTACAATACTTTTTTTGACACCGCAGGAACTAATGACTTTGAATCTCAATTCACAACAACCCTGATCTTCTCACCAGGTCAAACTACTGAAACAATCAATATCGTTTTAAATCAAGATAATATCGCTGAAGATGATGAAGTTTTTGGTTTAAATTTATTTAGTCCTTCCAACGCCATACTAGCAAATGAATTAGCTTTGGCTACCATTACTGAGGCTATTATTGAGGAAAACGATCCCGAAAAGGATCTTGGATTTGTACTAGATATAGATGGCAACGGCACAGTCGCTCCACTTAGTGATGGTCTTCTAATCATACGCCATTTATTTGGATTTACAGGGGATTCTCTCATTAATAATGCTGTAGATGATGATGCTACTCGAACTACGGCTGAAGAAATCGAATCTTTTCTTGAACTAGGAGAAAATACAGGTTTACTAGACATAGATGGCAACGGCTCAGCAGATCCACTTAGTGATGGTCTTCTAATCATACGAGATTTATTTGGATTTACAGGAGATGCTCTCATTAATAATGCTGTAGCACCAAATGCTATCAGAAATACTTCTGATGCTATAGAAGATTTTATTGATTCCTTGTTACCTGATGTTGTCAATATTTAAATACAAAAATCTTACTAAATAATTATGGGATGTTACCTTTTATCTTCGGTAACATTTTTCCCATTACCACCTCAAAGAGAGAAAACCAATCTAGTTAAGAAAAAACGATCATCGGCAGTTAAGATAGTCCTAAAATCTATTTAAAATTGCATTGTATGAGTATAAAGACCATCTCCACCAAACCCTTTTCAGATCAAAAGCCTGGAACATCGGGATTGCGTAAATCCGTACCAACATTCCAGGAGCCAAATTATCTTGAAAACTTTGTACAATCAATCTTTGACTCATTAGAAGATTGTCAAGGAAAGACCATCGTATTAGGAGGAGACGGGCGTTATTATAACCGTCAAGCCATCCAAACCATCCTCAAAATGGCTGCTGCTAACGGCATTGGCAGAATCTTAGTAGGCTGTAATGGTATTGTTTCTACTCCCGCTGCCTCCTGTTTGATTCGAGAAAATAAAGCCCTTGGGGGGATAATCCTTTCAGCAAGTCACAATCCAGGTGGCCCTAAAGGAGATTTTGGCATAAAATATAATATTGATAACGGTGGACCCGCTCCTGAAAAGGTTACCAGTGCTATCTTTGAACGCTCTAAAACCATCGATAATTACAAAATCCTTGAAGCTGCTGATATTAACTTAGACAAGCCCGGTTCCTTTAAATTAGGCACTATGGATGTGGAAGTAATAGATGCTGTTGCACCTTATGTGAAGTTGATGCAATCTTTGTTTGATTTTGATGCCATCAAAGGGTTATTGACTTCTGGTAAGTTTTCTATGTGTATGGATTCTCTTCATGCCGTAACTGGGCCTTATGCTAAGGCAATTTTTGAAGATTGTTTAGGTGCGCCTGCTGGTACCGTTAAAAATGGTGTTCCTTTAGAAGACTTTGGCGGTGGCCATCCAGATCCCAATTTAGTGTATGCCCACGAATTAGTGGAGGTTATGTTTGGGAATAATGTTCCTAATTTTGGGGCAGCTTCCGATGGTGATGGCGATCGCAATATGATTTTAGGTAGCAATTTCTTTGTTAATCCTAGCGATAGCCTTGCTGTGATCACTGCAAATGCTCACTTAGTGCCTGGTTATAAAGATGGTTTAGCAGGGGTAGCTCGCTCTATGCCTACTAGTGAAGCAGTCGATCGAGTAGCGAAGGAAGCAGGATTTGATTGTTATGAAACTCCAACAGGATGGAAATTCTTTGGAAATTTACTGGATGCTAATAAAGCTACCATTTGTGGGGAAGAAAGTTTTGGGACAGGTTCTAACCACGTTCGTGAAAAAGATGGTTTATGGGCGGTATTATTTTGGTTGAATATTGTAGCTGCTCGTGGTGAATCTGTAGAAGAAATTGTAAAAAGTCATTGGCAAAAGTATGGACGTAATTTTTATTCTCGTCATGACTATGAAGAAGTTGATGCAGGAAAGGCAAAAGAGTTAATGGAAAGATTACGCTCTATGACTGGAGACTTAAAAGGAGTTACATTTGGTAACTATGAAGTGGAATATAGTGATGACTTTAGTTACACAGATCCAGTGGATGGTAGCGTAGCCCAGAAACAAGGTTTACGTATTGGCTTCACTGATGGATCGAGAATTGTATTTAGGCTTTCAGGGACAGGAACTAAAGGGGCAACTTTACGAGTTTACTTAGAAAGTTATGAGCCAGATTCCAGCAAACACGGTTTAGATACCCAAGAAGCTTTAGGGGAATTAATCAAGATTGCTGATGAAATCGCTAAAATTCGTGAATTTACCGGTCGCGATAAACCAACTGTAATTACTTAATTCCTAGAGAATTAATATATCAAAATAAATAATCACTAAAACTAGGTATAATTTATAGCTTATAAACAAAAAATATAGATAAGAAAAATTATTTATACTTTATTAGCGGCTTAATAAATTAAAATCTAGTTTTTTTATATCAAAAATAATAGGAAAACCAATGATAAAAACTTATTTATTCTGAATTAAAAAATCTGTTATAATATATTAAAACCAGATTGTTTATATCAAACTTTAAATTCAGTCCAAACTCTTATCTTATATGGATTTTCTAAAAAAAAATCATAGACTTAAACATCCTAAATCCAGGATAATCAACAAGAATTTATTTTGCCTACTTTCTGATAACTCTTAAAGTTTTCATTCTCCCCATTCCCCCACTCTCCCATTCCCCCATTCTCCCATTCCCCCAT
>JANQIW010000140.1 GCA_028281945.1 Prochloraceae cyanobacterium PL24a_bin.78 | reverse complement strand
ATTACTTATTACTTATTACTTATTACTTAAATCAAGGATGGGGAGAATGGGAGAGTGGGTGATGGGGAGAGTGGGTGATGGGGAGAGTGGGTGATGGGGAGAGTGGGAGAGTGGGTGAATGGGAGATGGGGAGAAAAAGAGTCATCTTAATTACTTATTATTTATTACTTATTACTTATTACTTAAATCTTGAATGGGGAGTTTCTTGAGATAAGGGAAGACTTGGGAAGAGTTGGGAGATTGAGAAGGAATAGGAAGATACGGAAGAATCGAAATAGGCTAGGAAATTTAATGATTATTTATTACTTAAATTTATTTTTTTATCTATATTTTTTTTTGCTATCTAAAGCCAAACTACACGGGATCGCTCTTTGATTACTAATTCATAGACTAACTCGGTTTGCTTGGCAAGCTTGGACCAATGAAAACGACGATTTAAATCCTTGTAAGCATTATCCACTAACCATTGGGAGTAATCAGGGTTTCTAATTACTTCTAAAATCCCCCATGCTAATGAATCTGGATTTTCAGTATATGTAACAACTCCTGTATAATTATGCTGGACTACTTCCGGTAAACCTCCGGCATCAGAAACCACTACAGGCACTTTAGCGGCAAAACTTTCTAAGACTACTATGCCAAATGGTTCATATAAACTTGGAAATACGGCACAATCGGCAATTGTTTGGAATTTATCTAAGTCATCATCAGGCATAAAACCTGTAAAATAACATCGTTCCCAAATACCTAAATTCCATGCTTGTTTCTTAAGATTATCAGCATTGCCCCCACCAATAATCACAAATTTTACATTACCATTCATTTCCGACAAAAGCTTTGGAGCCGCATTTAGTAAGACAAATACTCCTTTTTCATAACTCATTCGCCCGACATAATATACAATTTTTTCCGAATCTTTAGCAAATTTACGACGGAATGTAAGGTAATCAAAGTTAGGATCTTTTTTCTTTTTTTCTGAATAAATACCATTATAAATAATATCAATTTTATCTTGGGGTACATTTAGATAACGATTGAGTTCTCCATGCATATAACGAGTGCAGACAATTACTCGCCAAGCATCATAGGCTAATTTTCCTTCTAGACTAGCAATATGCCTTTGGATATCATTATGAATACCTCGATTTCTGCCATATTCTGTAGCATGAATAGTAGCAATTAAGGGAATTTTAAATTTATGTTTTAAGGCAATAGCTGCATCTGCCACTAACCAATCATGTGCATGAATAAGAGAAAAGTTTGCTCCTTCTTCAATTAACTTTTGTCCGTAGAGAAACATAGACTCATTCATACTTGAAATCCAATCTAAAAAATCATCTATGTCATTTACCGGTACTCTATGAAGATGAATTCCATCAACTATTTCATAATTTGGCAGATTTTTAAATTCTACTGTGATTAAATCAACTGTCCATCCTAATTTGACTATTTCTGGATATAATTCACCTACATGACGGGCTATACCTCCAACAATTCTAGGGGGAAATTCCCAAGCAAGCACTAAAATTCTCATCAGATTCTATTCGTAATTTTCTTTAAATTTTATTACAAAACTATAAGATTTTTTGAAGTTTTTTTGATTTCCTAACACTTTTGATAACTATTATTAATAGTTAATGATTAATGACTTAAGAATCAATCATTAACTACTAATTATCAATTTGTTTTTAAGGTTGATAAAGTTTGAATATCCTAAATCTAGGTTAACCAAAATTTATTCTCCCATTCTCCTATTCTCCTATTCTTCTATTCCTCCACGAGGCTGTCTATCGCTATTATAGGAAAAATGATATAAGTTTCCCGAAAATACTATCACAATCACTACAAAACTAATTTTTTTAACCCGATGTCAAAAGAATTCCCCATTCCTCTTAAAGGTGGGGATGAATTTTGACCCAAAAATAAACCGAGAGTTAGGGAGTCATGATTAACAAGACTTTTTTCAAGATACTTCTCTCATTATTTGTTATAATGAAAAAACTAAAAGACAAAAAAATTCGTTATGATTCGGCAAGTGCAGAAAATCAGAATTTATCCTACAAATGCTCAACAACTACAATTGGCCAAAGCAATGGGTTGTTGCAGATTCTGGTGGAATTATGCACTTAATAAAATCATAGAAAGTTATAAGGAAACAGGAAAAAGTTTATCTCGTAGTGGATTGAATGCCTTGTTGCCTAATCTAAAAAAAGAATTTCCTTGGTTGAAAACCGATGTATATTCACAATCATTACAGCAAACCTCACTAAATTTATCTCGTGCTTTCATCAACTTTTTTCAAAAAAGAGCAAGATTTCCTAGATTCAAATCTAAACATAGAAAACAATCTGTAGCCTTTCCACAATCAGTCAAAGTGGAAGGTGATTATGTCAAAATCCCTAAAATTGGCTTAGTCAAAGCAGTATTTGAGCGTAGATATGTAGGAAAGATAAAAACAGTTACAGTAAGTAAAGACAGTTGTAATCATTACTTTGCATCTATCATTTATGAACTAGAAGCTTGTTTTATTAATGGGAAAGGAGATAAAATTCTGGGAATAGATTTAGGAATAAAAGATTTTGCCATTGTAAATGATGGGAGTAAAACCAGTAAATATAAGAATCCAAAACATTTTGATAAACATTATAAGAATTTAGCTAGAAAACAAAAGAAGCTAGCTCGGAAAAAACTAGATAGTAATTCTAGAAATAAAGCCAAAAAATTATTAGCTAAAGTTCACGCACGAATAAGTAATTCCCGTCAAGACTACTTACATAAACTAAGTAGAAACCTGACAAACGACAGCCAAGTCATTGTGGTGGAAAACCTAAATGTAAAGGGAATGGTACGTAACCATAAGTTAGCTAAAGCAATATCTGACTGCGGATGGGGAATGTTTGTCAATTTTCTCTCCTATAAGCTTAAAAGAGAAGATAAGCATCTAATAGAAATAGATAGATGGTTTGCCTCATCTAAAATATGCTCGAATTGTCTCTATCAAATGGATAAAATGCCATTAGATATAAGAGAATGGACTTGTCCTAGTTGCCAGACAAAGCATGATAGAGACGAAAACGCTGCGAAAAATATTAGAGCAGAGGGTATCAGAATTGTACAATCGGAGGGAACACCCGATTCTGCCAGGGGAGGGAGTGTAAGACCGGGCTTAGGTATTATGACCCTCAGCTTTGGCTACTGCCGATGAGCCTGGAAACCCCATCCTCCTAGAGGTGGGGTAGTTCATTTATTTGCTAACGACAAATTATCTTGTGAGGTTTGAGATAAAATACCCTCAATTTCTTGACGAAAAGCTAGCCAAGCAACAATTGCTTCTGGATTATTATCTGCTGCTTTTTGAAGCAAAATTACTCCATTTTTAAAATCAACAATGCCATAAGAAGAATCATTGCTAATTTCATCTATTAAGGAAACCAGAATTTTTAATCTACTTAAATCATGCCTAAAAGCTACTTGATAATGCTGTAATCTCCATAAATCTGCCACTGCATAATCTACATTTTCTATATTTCCTTGATCATTTTTTAACTTCAATTCAGGTAGACGAATAATTTCCCTTCTACCAGAAAGATGAGGAATAATATAAGTAGTGGCGGAAACACTAGCAGAATCTGGTATTTTTGCGATAATACTACGAATTTCCCCGACACGTTGCCATTGTTGGGGTAAAGAAACATAAACAAATGGTTCAATGGAATCGGGAATGACAAAATAAAGACTTCGATTTTTGGTATCCCCAAGGGCAAAACATAAGGAAATTGCTAGACAAAATATCCAAAAGCGACGGAAACCTTTATTTAATTGTCTGGGTTTGAGTTTTTCTAATTTAGTGGTAAAGTTTTTAAATCCTTGGCCTGCCCACCAGAGGATTGCACCATAAAATAATCCCGGTACTATTGTCATAGCATAACGAATGGTTATGGCTAAAACTGATTCTCCTTTGCCTAAAAATAATTTCAGTAATGGAAAACCGGAAATTAACCAAGAGGCGGGAGCGATGGCTGGAATAAACGCTAAGGGCAACCAATGTCCTAATAAGTATTCTATTGTATCAAAAAATGGTGTGAATAACTCGAAGATTAAACGTAAAGGATTACTTATCATACCCCAAAGAATTTCTAGGGTAGAGGCTTCATCTCCTGTGGCATATTGCCCAAATCTTTCTAGCATAAATCTTCTAGATATATCTGCTGAAAATAAGGGCATTATTAAGTTAGTTAGAATAACAATATATCCAAAACTAGCAATACAAACACTTAAGCCAATTCTAGGAAACCTTCTACTGGCTATCATATAAAATCCAATACCAAATAATGTTATGCCACTATCTTCTCTGACTGCTAGTAATATGATTGACATGATGATAAATAACCACCACCATCGTTTTTCCATTGCTAATAAAATTGTAAAAACATATAATGGTGTTTGACATATATCATGAAAATTAGTAACTGTTGGTCCTACTATGGCAATAGCACTATAAAAACTAATGGTAATCATTACCGCTAGTGATGGTTCTAAATAGTGTCTAGCTAGGGCATAAAGTACTAAACCTGCTGCTGTAATTAGGGTTACTTGTATTACTGTTAATGTGGCAGGATTGGGGAATAAAGCATAAATTGGTAGCCATAATAATAAGGCTGGGGTGAAATGTTGCCCTAAACGATGGTAAAAAACTTCTGGTAATTCGTTATTATGAACTACATTAGTTGATAATTGGGAGGAAAGAGAGCTTTGAAAAAATCTACCATGAATTCCATTCCAGAATACTTGATTAAAAATTCCTTGATCATAAGAGGAATAAAAGGTGAGATGGCGATGCAGTCCAATCATAAGAGTTAAAATAAAAAAGACAACGGCAGCTAATATTGCTAGTCGTAATCCTTGATTTTTCTTTAATGTTATTAGCATATAGGGAAAGTTTATTGGTTAGTAATTTCTTTTAGATTGAAAAAAGTTTTAAGGAATCGATTTTTGTACAAAAAATACAGTGATGAATCAGGTATTGATTTTGGAATCAATTGATTGGATAGTTATTTGTCAATGGTTAAAAGTATCCTCATAATCATGGTGTTAATCTAATTTACCAAAAAAAATCGGTTTTATTGTTTTCTCTTTTGAGGGTTATTTTTTTTCTAATTTTTTTATAATTTAGCAGTAAATCTTAATTTTATCTCTATTGGGCACAAAGGAGTTAACCTTTATCTTATTGGCTTAAAACCCTTTTAACTCAGTTTTTCCTAGGATTTTGATCCCTCTCTATGTCTAGGATTTGATCTGTGTCTTAGACCTAAAATAATGGAATAGTTAATTATTTTTTTGATTCTATCAAAGTTAACTATTAAAACAAAATTTTAAGTTTTAATTTTTATTGATATGTTCAACTTTTTATCAAGAAAAGGGAAGGTTGTCAGAAATTTCTTATGATTGCGTGCAACTGTGAGTTTTTGCCTTGGTAAATCTGTTAATGCCTTAATGGAAACTGACGATTAAAGAGAATAGGTATTAGAATAGAAAAAGCGGAAAGCTTGAGAAAATTCTGGTTTTCCGTTCACTCCTCACACCACACTCCGCTCGATGTAATTTCGGGCGGTTTCTTTTTGATAGGTAAAGTTTGGTTTTTTTTTTGATTAGATCGGGTTATTCTCTGATATGGTATACTTTGAGAAAATAGAGACAACAGATAATTGTAAATTAAGGACTATTAAAATGTCAGCAGCTATTCCAGTTACCGATGCAAGCTTTAAACAGGATGTTTTAGAAAGCGATATGCCCGTACTTGTGGATTTTTGGGCACCTTGGTGTGGACCATGTCGTATGGTAGGCCCAGTTGTAGATGAAATTGCACAACAATACGACGGCAAAATCAAAGTGGTTAAGCTTAACACTGATGATAATCCTAATGTTGCTAGTCAGTATGGGATTCGCAGCATACCAACTTTAATGATCTTTAAAGGTGGTCAAAGAGTTGATATGGTGGTGGGTGCTGTGCCAAAGACGACTTTAGCCAACACTTTAGAAAAACATCTCGATTCATAGTTAATCTTTTTTTATTACCTCAAATGTCGGGAGAATGGGCCTCGTTGAATTTCTCCTGTTAAAAAAAATCTGAAATCAACGGGGATTATATCCCGATAAATTCTCAGTCTTCTTAATCTTTAATCTCTACAACTTTACCTAGTTTTGCTTCTCTATCTTACAATTTTACCCAAAAGAGGTGAAGATTTTGATATAATTCTATTCACACACTACAAGAAAATATCAATCTATGGTAGCACCTAGCTGGGACAATAATCTTGAATCTTCTATAGACCCAAATTTGCTAGATTTGCTTCGGGATTTACCAGATCATAAGTATGGTAAGTTCATTAAGCGATCGCTTTCAGTATTGGCAAGAATTGCTGGGGAAAATATCGATCGCCTCGATTGGAAAATTTTAACTTCAGCTTTGGAAGATTTTGAAGGTGGTTTTCAAGTTTTTTACCCTTATCGTCACATACGTAAAATAACGATTTTTGGCTCTTCAAGAATTTTACCTGATACTCCTGAATATCTTCTAGCTGTTGAATTTGCTAGGAAAATTACTAAATTGGGTTTTATGGTGCTTACTGGGGGTGGTGGAGGAATTATGCAAGCCGGGAATGAAGGTGCTGGTAGAGAGCATTCTTTTGGTTTGAATATTCAGCTTCCTTTTGAGCAGTATACGAATAAGTTTATTGCCAATGATCCTAAATCGATTAATTTTAAATATTTTTTTACTCGTAAGTTATTTTTCTTAAAAGAAAGTGATGGAGTTGCTCTTTTTCCGGGAGGATTTGGAACTCAAGATGAAGCTTTTGAAACTCTAACTCTTTGTCAAACTGGAAAATATGGACCGGTTCCTTTGGTTTTAATCGATAAACCTGGTGGGGATTATTGGGAAACTTGGAATACTAATGTATATGAATACTTAAGCAATAAAAATTTAATTAGTCGTGATGATTGTAACCTTTATACTATTACAGATAATATTGAGTTTGCTTGTGCCACAATCTGTCATTTTTATCGCATTTATCATTCTAGTCGTTATGTAGAGAAGCAATTTGTTATGCGTCTTAATGCTGAACTTTCTGACTCTCAGGTGGAGATTTTAAATCAAAATTTTGGTGATATTTTGTTAGAAGGAGAAATCACTAAAAGTAAGGCTTTGCCTCCAGAAATAGGTGATGAAACTGAGAATTTACCTCGTCTTGTTTTCAATTTTAATCAGAAAAATTTAGGCCGTTTATATCAGATGATTAATACTATTAATAAGTTTGAAATCTTATCTCCTCAAGGCCAACATCCAGAATGGAAGTAATATTTTTCTGTTGAAAGAATGGGAGAATGGGAAGAATATGCCTTAATTTTCAGTGTATAACTGATATAAAATAACTAATGCCTGCAAAAGATATTTATCATAATACTGTTAAAAATGCTTTAATTAAAGATGGATGGACAATTACCCATGATCCTTTGATTTTATCTATTGGTAAAAAAGATTTGTTTGTAGATTTGGGTGCTGAAAAATTAATTGCTGCTGAAAAAGATAGTAGGAAAATTGCCGTTGAAATTAAAAGTTTTATTGGTAAATCTTCAGTAAACGATTTGGAAAATGCTTTAGGCCAATATATTCTTTACTCTCAAGTTTTGCTGGAAAAACAAGACGATCGAGTTTTGTATTTGGCTATTAAATATTCTGCTTATGAAGATATTTTTGAAGAACCCATTGGCAAAATTTTATTAAAAAGAAAAATAGTTAATTTATTAGTTTTTAATCCTAAAAAAGAGGAGGTTATGGAATGGATAAGTTAATGGATTATTATAATATTATTTATCCTATTCTGAAAGAGTATGCAGATCTTCCTTATCATTATGGAGATTTAGAACATAAATTAATTGTTAGTGATGATAAAAGGAATTATCTTCTCATGACTATTGGTTGGGAGAATGAAATTAGGGTTCATGGTTGCATAACCCATTTAGAAATTATTAACGATAAAATCTGGATTCATCGGGATGGTTTGGAAGATGGAATAGCGACAGATTTACTAGCTGCTGGTATTTCTAAAGATCATATTGTTCTAGCCTTTCATCCTCTTGAAGAAAGGCCTTTTACTGATTTCGCTGTGAGTTAATTGATTACTTAATTCATCAGTTTTATAGGAAATTATGATGAAATTTTTGGTAATTATTAGCGAAATAATCTTCCAATGGCCCGCTCTCTTGCCACAGGAGGAATCTCATCCCAATTCCAGAGACTTTCATAGAAAAAGAAAGATACCCCAGCAAAACCGTGTTTTCTCACTTCTTCAACTTGTTCTTCTATAAGATTAATAGGAGTTGGTCTGTTTTTCAAACCACTTAAAAGGCCGATAACTACGGGAATATTGCTTTTAGCTAATTCAACTTCTGCTCTTTCCAACTCTGGAATAAAACGGTTCATTTTATCGCGATAAACTTGGATAACAAGCTCGTCAATATAACCTCTTCTTTCCCAAGTAAACCAATCTTGTAAATAAGCTGGCAAAGAAAAATGTAAAGGATTTGGAGAGATAGAAATAATACAATCAGGTTTAATAGCTTTAACTTCTGCTGACAATCTTCTAACAAAATCATTTAATTTATCCGCACGCCAACGCACCCAAAATGTCTCATAAAAATTTTCGCTAGGAGATAAACCCTCTAATTCTTTAGTGTAGGTAGAAACTGTGAAATCATCATAACCAAATTCCGCAGGAAGCCCAAAATGATCATCAAATTGGATTCCATCAATATCGTAATTAATAACAACTTCTTTAACTAAATCTATAATAAATTGCTGTACTTCTGGGTGAAAAGGATTTAACCAAGCTTGGCCGGCTTGATGTCTTTTTGTACCATCTATGCGATTAGTTAACCAATCGGGATGTTCCATTGCTAATTTAGAATTTAGTGGTGTTATAAATCCATATTCAAACCAAGGCAGAACTTTTAACCCTTTTTTATGGCCTTCTTCAATTATTTCTTGTAGCATATTTCTATTTCGTAAGCCAGGGGTGGGATCCACAGATATTCCATAGGTTTTTTTAGCTACTTCACTGGGATATAAGGTGTAACCTTTTTGCCAAACTACTGGATAGATGGTATTAAAGTTGAGTCTGGATAAACGTTGTAAAGCTTGTTTCATTGCTGCGGAAGAAAACAAAATATCGCTATCAACATTTGTTAGCCATACTCCTCTAGTTTCTGATTTTGTTGTTGCTTTGCTAGGCTGCATTAAACCTAAGATTAAAATGGTAGTTGTTACTATTATTATGAGGAATGTTACTGTAATTTTCTGAATTTGTCGATGATTCATTTTCAATTATCTAATGGTGTAGTTTTGCTTATTTTTTATTACTTATAATTTGAAAGTTTGGATGTGGAAGCTAGAGTTTAGGTTTAGGTATTTATTCTACCAAAGATAGATGATATAACATCTTATAGCAATTTACACACTTTCTAACAATATTAAGTAATCTATTTTTTCTTGAAATAGGGTTTTAAAATCTATCATGGTTTTGGAAATTTGATCTAACAATTAATTCTTCATTTTAGATTAAATCAATTTGATAATTGTAAACGAATATTTGCCAAAAGAAACTATTAATTAATAGATTTTCCCTTGGCTTTACTAAATAATAAAAATAGTTAATAGTGAATATTTACAAAATGCTATGATTTTCCTTTTTAGTTATGACTTATTAGCTATGACTTATTAGCTATAAAAATGTTAGTTTAAAAACGGTTGCCAAGGAGAAAATTTCTCCCCATAATAAGCCAAAATTTCGTCAACTTTTTGATAACAATTAGCATCACATTCTGAAGAATATTCAATATTTAACCCACCTATTTGACTTTGATTATAATCAAAAGAGGTGCTAGTTTGAGGAATTAACTCTGTTTTTATGCCCTTGACTTGTTGTAAATGAGCGGCTACTTCTTTATATACTGCTAAAGGTAATTTAGGGCAAGTAAGAGATTTTTTTTGCAGTTTAATTATTGCTTGATTCATATCGTAATTGATATTGGAGTTGATATTAGAATTGAGATTTAAATTGAAGTTTGAACTAGGATTTTAATTGAGATTTTAATGACGATTTTAACTAGAAGTTGTTTCCAATGTTTTCACGACTTCTTTACCAAATTGTTCTAAAACTACAAGTTTACTGCCATCAATTTGGGTTTCTATTCTCTTAACTAATACCTGTCCATTAGATAGATATTGACCTGTTTCCACATAACGAGCGAATTCTTCTTGGGGAGCATTCACGATAATTTGAGTTTTATTACCTAGATCTATTATTCCAGTAATTTTAACTTCTCTAGCTAAAACTGGTTCTAGTTCAATATTTTCTGGATTATTAGGATTTCCTTCGGAATTAGGATTGAAATCATTACCATTATTATTACCTTGTGGTGATGGAATTGAAGTATTAGGATTAGGAGGTGGAATAATACCGGATGGAGGAATATTTTCAAATTTAGGATTAATCTCAATAGCAGAGAAAGGATTGCTTCTTTGTTTTCTAATTTGATCGAGACGTTTTTCAGGTTTGGTTGATTCAATTAATGGAGTTGATTTGATTAAATCATTAGATGCTACTGTATTATTTTCGTTTGTTGCTTGAGTTGAAGATTCTTGAGGATTTGGGGTGGGAGAATTAGGATTAGTTGTTTGAGAGTTATCTACTGTTTCTTGAGATGGGGTTTCTGTATTAGAAGAATCTCCTCCACTACAACTAGTTACTAATAAACCAAGTGCTAGTAAAAATACGGTTAAAAAATTTTTTTGCATGATTTTCCTCACTGTTAATTTTCTAAGATGATTCTATCTTAAGCTAAGATAGTAAATCTAGTTTCAAAAATTCTTTAAATGAGGGCTTTTGATAATATTTAAGCCAGCAATTTTTCAATGCTGTTGCTATATTTATTAGTGCTTGTTGTGGGGCACATTTTGAAACCTGATAATACTGTGGTTTTTCTGGTTTTACCCTAGCTACTAAGAGTTTATGTAATATCGTTTTTCTTTAACTATGATAGACACCCTCGTGGAAGAATGGGAGATGGGGTGATGGGGTGATGGGGAGAATGGGAGATGGGAGATGGGAGAATGGGAGATGGGGAGAATGGGAGAATAAATTTTGCTTGATTATCCTAGATTTGGAAATTTTTAACTTTATCATTATTAAAGATAAATTGATATTACTTTTTACTTAATCAACTCTATCAACCTTAAAAACTTTCTTGATATAAGTCAATAGCAGAAGGTAATTTTTCTTGATTTTCTAATGCCTTATTGCAAATGGATAAACCTCGATTATAAGCATGGCAATTTGTGGCTATATGTTTAGCCATTATAGTTTTTTGTAAATTATTTAGTTTTAATTGTGTTTTAATTCAATGTCAAAAGAATTCTCCATCCTTCTTTGAGTAATTTTAATGAACTATAGGTAAATATTTATTCACGGTATCGTGCCCCACAAAACCTATGGAATAACAAAGATAGATAAAATAGGTTTTGCAGGGATTCCTGTAGAATTGAAAAGATGTTTAATAACTAAACAAGTTAAAACTCCAGAAAAGTTAATAAATACGACTAATAACATACTCTGGAAGTTCCATAAGAACTTTAGTTGAAGGAGTTGATTCCAGACAATCTAGATGTTTCAATGCTAATTGAGCATGGTTTGCAGCTAAATCTTTAGCTTTTTGAATTCCATTACTTTCATAAACAAGATTTAAAGCTAGATCGATATCTCCTTCATTACTAAATTCTTTTTCAATTAAGACTTTTAACTGAGGTTTTTCTTCCATAGCATATAATACTGGAGCAGTGAGATGACCACTAATTAAATCAGATGCTGATGGTTTACCTAAAACTTCTGATGAACTGGTAAAATCTAAAATGTCATCAACAATTTGGAAAGCTAAACCCACATTACGTCCGTAAGCATATATATTATCTGCAACTTCTGGTAATACATTGCTTAAAATGCTAGCAGCTTTAGCACTGTTAGCTATTAATGAGGCAGTTTTATAGTAGCTTTTTTCTAAATATGCTTCTAAAGATAAGCTAGTATCAAATTTGGTTAATCCTTGCTTAATCTCCCCCTCAGCAAAATCCCTAATTACAGTTGAAAGTAATTTAACAACTTCAAGATTATCTAAATTAGCCAAATACCAAGAAGATTGGGCGAATAAGAAATCTCCAGCTAGAATGGCAATGCGATTGTCAAAAATACTATTAACTGTTGGAACATTACGACGCATTTGAGCTTCATCTACCACATCATCATGTACTAAGCTCGCAGTATGAATCATTTCTGTAATTTCTGCTAAACGTCGATGACGAGGAGTAATATCTTGATCAACCATAGTGGCTCTTGAAACAAGGAGAACTATCGCCGGCCTAACTCGCTTTCCTCCTGCTCCAAATAAGTGTTCTGCCGCAGCTCCTAAAATGGGATGACGCGCACTAATTAGGTTTTTCAAATTAGAGGTTAAAGTAAGTAGATCTTTATCAATAGGATCAAAGAGAGAGGTTACTGAAATCATTGATTAGCCCTGTCTGGGAAAATAGTTAAGAAAGTTTACAAATACTTATATTTATTTTAAGCTAAACTTGGGCTTAATGTAACAATTTGTTTTCTAAAGTTAGCTGAAGTCCCGTTATTACATAAAATTTTTTTTAAAAACTATAGTCAATTACCAAATTTATGTTATTGTAATAATTAAGGATTTTAAAAGTTTCAAAGATGCTCTCTCATCTATTAGGGGAAGTATTGTTGATAAAATCCTCTCAAACTCTCAATATCATAATCAAACGATTGATCTTTTTGATTTATAAGACTATAAATTGTCCCATTAGAAAGAAAGATAGTCCATGAGACCTTAGTTTTGCGCAGAAGAGTTATTACCAGAGCGATAATACTTAGAAACCCAAAGGCTTCCTGTAGCACTAAACATAACAGGATCATTTGGGTGCTTGGATAATGTTTTATCTCTACTAAAAAATGTCTTAGATCAAGAATTGTTTGAATATGCTTTTATTTACCCTATAAAATTTGGAGAAGGATTTATGCTCATTCCATTCCTTGCCGTTGTCTATATATTAAGCATTTACTGCTTGTTGTTTGTTGCTAGAAAGATCGCTAATGTGGCAGGTAATCAGCGTCAAAATGTTGGTTCTGCAAGTAGTGCGAGATGAACTACCTCACCTCATGGAGGATGAGGTTTCCTACTCAAAGAATTGCCTCCATGGTAAAAACATTTTGGTCTTACATTCTGGCCATAGGCTACTGCCTAGTTCCCTTGGCCGAGCCTCTGAGTCAGGAGAAGGTATAAGTCACGGTTCTCACAATATTATATGTGTCTGACTTGGCTTTTGTCATGTATTCCCCGTGTGGAGTTACCCTTAATTTTAGCATAAAACTAGTTGTTTATGCTAAAAACGGAATTTTTTTGTTGATCAAAATTTATCCCCACCCTGTAACGGCATGGGGAATTCTTTTTGACATTTGAGATTTAAGTTAGAATTGATCAATTACCCGCTGGGATTTTTTACTAAGATAACTACCTTTTTCCTAGAAATCTTTTGGTGTTATATTCAAGTAATTAACTAATTTTATGCCGAAGTTTTATCAAAATGGGATGTTTTCTCAAGAGAGATTTTTTTAACCATGGGAGTAAATCCTAACCATTGCTTTGTCGTACTAGCAAATTTATAAGCCGAACCACTAACATAAAAATGAGTGGGCAAAGGGTTTTCCATATTGTTTAATTTAAGTTTTTTTAATTTTCGCGATGCTGCTTCTGCAACATATTTAGCTGGATCTAATACTTTAATTTGTGAAGGTAACAACTCTTGAAATACACTTTCTAAAAGTGGATAATGGGTACAACCATAGATTAAAGCATCAATTTTTTGTTCTAATAAATGGTATAAGTATTGTTTTACTACATCTTTAGTATAAGAATCACCTAGACGATTACTTTCAATCAAAGGAACAAGTTCAGGACATGCTACTTGAAGCACAGTAGCTTTATGGTTAAAAGCATAAATAGCTTTAGGATAAGCATTACTAGAAATAGTAGCTTTTGTTGCCATAATCCCAATCCTTTTTCCTTGAGCAACAGCACCTCTAGCGCAGGGTTTAATCAACCCTAAAATGGGTAAATTAAACTCCTCTTTGACTGTATCAAGTGCTAAAGCAGAACTGGTATTACAAGCAACAATGGCCATTTTGATTTTTTGATGGCACATCCAAGAAATAATAGAACGGGTAAACTCTAAAATTTCTTTTTGACTCCGATTACCATAAGGAACTCTGGCTGTGTCTCCAAAATAAATAATTGATTCTAAAGGAAGGTGTCGGTATACTTCTTTTAAAACAGTAATACCGCCTACTCCACTATCAAAAATGCCGATGGGCTGATTTGGACAAGGTTCGACCTCATTTTCTTTCGCTCTTGATAATTTCACCTGCTTGATTCTCGTATTTACAATTAAAGGTTGCTTTTCTGTATATACTCGAGAATCCCTGCTGCTATGGCTTCTGCCATTCTACGACGAAAAGTAGGATTCTTTAGTTTTGGAGCGTCTTCTGCTCCTGTTAAATAACCAGTTTCCACCAAAACCGCAGGCATTGCTGATCTTCTTAATACATAAAAGCGAGCACTACGAATTCGACGATCGCGAACGTCGAGACGGCTTAGGATACTTCGATGAATTGTTGCTGCTAGTTCTCTTCCTGTTCGATAATAATAAGTTTCTATTCCACTTATATCTGGTCTTTGTAAACCTAGAGAATTAGCATGAATACTTACAAATAAATCAGCATCTAGATTATTAGCGAATTGAGTTCTTCCTTGAAGACTGACAAAATAATCTCGCTCTCTTGTCATTCTTACTTGTACTCCCTCTCTTTCTAGGATTTGAGCAACCATTTGAGAGATGGGAAAAATGACGTCTTTTTCTTTGACACCACCAATCCCTATTGCTCCGGGATCTTTCCCCCCATGTCCGGGATCGATGACTACTAAAATTCTCCCATTGCGATCTCTGGTTAAGGATGGTTGGGATCTTCTTTGAGGAGGAGGGGTAGGAATATTTACTACTTCTGGTGGTGGGACAAAAATTGCTCCTTCTTGAACGGAGGGATTAGTCTGCGGATTCTGAGGAATATTAAATTGTCCTAAAGGAAAATCCAATCTCTGTAATTTCAAGGTTAGTATAGTATCACTTGATTGTTGGAGTGGATCAATTCTAAATCCTGAGTTTGGCTGAATTAAAATCCCAACTTCACTACTGTTCTCTTGTGAGATCCGCAAGCGATGGATTGGACTGTTATAAGATAATCTTGGTTGTATAAAGTTTTGGGATAGCTGTGCATTGGAAATTTTTATTTCATATGCTCCTAGGATTGGATTCCAATCGGCTTTTGCTTTAATTTTTTTATCAGCTTTTACTAATAGTTGATTACCATTTAATTCAACAGATGAGATATTAGTGAATCTGGTAATAGTAGGTGGGGTAATAGTATTTATTCTTAGGTTCTCTCGAGAGTTTTCTGGTAAACTACTGGAGGGGGGAACAGTAAGAGTTATGGGATTATCATCCAATGGTAAATTACTGTTATTCTGAGAGTTATTCTGAGAGTTATTATTAGTAGGAGATGGTGGATTTTCTATGTCTAAAGAGCTAATTCCTCCTTTAGGCCATAAGATTAAACCTCCAAATCTACTGAAAGTAGCCAACCAATTAGGACTATCTTGTGTGACATTTAAGGTTAGACGAGCAAGATCGGACGACCTTTGTTCAAACTCTAATGTACTAACACCGTATTCATAAACTGGTAAAGATTTTGCTAGTAGATTATCGGGAACAGTAATTCCTTCTAAGTCGAAATAAATTTGACGCTTGTCTTTACTACGACTGTAGGTAATTTCCTGGCCATTTCTACTGTCAATATCAATTACTAAACCACTATTAGTAATTTGGACTTCTTCAGCTTGAACTTCTGAATTAGAATTATTACCAAGACTGGAGATAGGGGGTGTGGCAGTAATAGGTGGAGGTGTATTAGGAGAAATTGGTGGATTTCCCTGTGATACTGATGGAGATGGAAGGTTTACTGTCTCAAGTCTTTCAGGTTGTGGTAAGTCAACCATCCATTGAGTTGCAGATCTTCCTCTAAATACTACTTTTTGAGGGTTGATGGTATATCCTTGCTCTAATTCAACTACTAAACGGGTTGTACTGCGGTTGAATTGTCCTACTCTGATGTTTTTGATGGCACCAGAAAAAGACTGGTTGCTCAGCGGTTGGCCTAAAACGGTCCCTGGTAAGTCTATAACTAGACGGGTTGGATTAGAAATTAACTTTGCTTCTGGTTGGACTCCTTCGTCTGTGGTAAAAGTTAATCTATTTTGGTTGGCTTCATAACGCCAGAATAATAATTTTCCTGCTTCAGCAGGAGATGCAAAGATAAAAGCCCCAATGGACCCTAGTAATAGCCAGCGAATTTTCATTATTTTCACCCCTTAACAGGAAATAGCGTACATTGGATTGGATCGTGATTTCTAATTAATCAAGATACTATGATTTAAACCTAGATGGTCAAAATATTATATTTGACCTGAAAAACTCTAATTAAGTTCCTCAACTTATTAAAATTTTGTCTAAGTAATAATACTAACTGTTTTTTTCTATAGTAGTAAAAACTGATGGCTTCAAACCCTCGAATTGAGGGTATTGATTTTGTCAGATATTTTCTGATTATTCTAGCTTCATTTTGAAGATGGTATTTCTTTTGATTCTGAAGTAGGAACTTCTTCGCTTTGATCAGATTCTGTAAATACTAACCTTAAGAAAGGAGGAGCAATAAATGTTGTCAAAATCACCATCATTATAATTGCTGCCTCAGTTGATTCACTTAATGCTCCACTTGCAGAGCCTACTCCTGCAAATACTAATCCTACTTCTCCTCGAGGAATCATTCCCACTCCAATTGCTAGTTTATTGAGTTCTGATTTACCAACAACTGTAAATCCTGTTATTATTTTGCCCAATATTGCTACAACTATTAAAAATGAAGCAATTAGTAATCCTTCACGATTGGAAGGAATTGCTGGATTGAGAACGCTTAAATCAGTTTTTGCTCCTACACACACAAAAAATATTGGTACAAATATATCAGCTACTGGAAGGATTTGTTCTTCAAGTTCTTTGCGTTTTTCTGTTTCTGCTAAGACTAATCCCACTGCAAAAGATCCTAATATTGCTTCTAGTTGGATTACATTAGCGATATAAGCAACTATAAAGGCAAAAACTAGGGATGTCAATAACAGTTGACCTCGGGTTTTCATTTCGTTTACTAATGCGATTAACCAAGGACTAATTACCCGACCAACTAATATTGTGCCAATTAGGAATACTCCTGCACTGATGATCAAATAAATAATGTTAGTAATTTCGATGGTTCCTGTTTTGACTAAACTAGCAACTACCGCCAAGACGATTATTCCTAAGACATCATCTAAGACGGCGGCTCCGATAATTATTTGACCTTCTTTTGAAGTTAGTTGACCTAATTCTGCTAATACTTTGGCAGTGATCCCAATACTGGTTGCTGTTAATGCCGCTCCAGCAAAGATCGAAGGCACTGGTGCTACTCCAAAAATATATACTAATCCTGCTGTCCCTGCGGCAAAGGGTGCTACTACCCCTACTACTGCTACTATTGCAGCTTGAGGACCTACTCGAATCAATTCTTTGAGATCTGATTCTAATCCAATCTCAAATAATAGGATCACTACCCCTAGTTCTGATAGTAATGAGATTACTTCACTTTGGGCACTAAATACTGATTGTGCTGATTCTGGTGTCAGACTTGAGGTGGATTGTAGTAGTTTCATGATTAGGGAATCCTCGGCTGTGATTCCAGCTTCTGGAAAGACTAATAAATGGGTAGCTGATATTCCTATTACTACTCCCCCTACTAATTCACCTAATACTGGTGGTAGGTTGATCCGAGCACATATTTCCCCTCCTAGTTTGCTGGCAAAGTAGATTATTACTAAACTCAATAATACTCCAGCAAATATTAATGAACTATTATCTGCTTCGGCTTCTGTTTCTGCTGCTGCTGCTATTAATGGATTGTTATTCCAAAAGGTAAAGATTGATATGATATTGAGATTGACCATACTTTATTTTTTAGTAGAAAACTCTTTAATCTACTTTACAAGATTCTTTACAAATCTTTTCCATATTATCAGAATCTTTTTTTTCTATTAACTAGATTTCGTGTTTTGGCTTTGCTATGTTATATTTTTCGTAATACCTGTGGTTAGGTTTTTTTTATAATTTATACATTGGTTTAACTATTCATTAGTTTTAATTATTATTGGTTTTTGTTTTTCCAATTACTATTATACCATATTTTTGATCGGATTTCTGGTTTGAAATTTCTTGGTATAGTTTTATTTTGCAAGTATTTTTCTTCATTTTTAAGAAGTTTTAATAAGGGAGTCTTTAATAAGTAAGAAATTTTTTGTGCCTTTATTTTTTTCTTCTGTTATTTTAGGTTATTTTTAATCATTTGTTTTTTTGTTTAAGCTGAGTATAAAAATTAATTTTTTGAAAAATATTATATTTTTAGTTTTATTTAAGTCTTAATTATTTAAACAGTGCATTTAAAATATTTTTTATTCGTGATATATAGTTCTTAAAAGTATTCAAAAAATAAACTAATAAATAATAGAATTGGATAGTAATGGAGAGAACATTAATAATCTAGTATCATAGTGGGCAACATCTTCCTAATATTTCAGCTAATTAAAAAATATTGGTTTTTCAATAAAGGTTTTTATATAGTTACTTAAAATTTTTCATTAATCCAATCTGCTACATAAGCAGAAGCATAATAATATTCAATAGACAAAATTAATTGAATTAAAAGCTAAACTATTTAGGGTTAATTTAATAATTTTTATAATTTTTAAAATTTAATTTTATATCTTTAGAAAAAAAATATTACTAAATAATAGTAGATAGAATAGCATTTGGATATTTTAGTGAATAAAATTCAAGGGAGATTTTTCTACTAATATTTTTCCTAATAGGGATAGAGATTTCTGTGGGGAAGTTGAGGAAATTGGGGAAGTTGAGGAAATTGGGAAAGTTGGGGAGAAGAGAGAAAAGAGAATTAGGAATTGATAGGGGAGAATAGGGAAAATAAATTTTGGTTAATCACCCTAGATTTAAGACTTTTCAAGTCTATGATTATAAATAGACAAATTGATATAATTTTAATCTTTATCGTTTTGGAATAAATTTAATTTTGATAGTTATTAGCCATAGTCAAGCAAAATTAATTATCCAAATAATTATTGTCATAATTAGAATTTATCAAGAAATCTTTTTGGGCTTTTAGAATAAATTACTTGTAAGTTTGTATTATTTTTATGTTTGCTTCATTTTAATTAGCTAGAATCTTGAGAAAAGAAGAATTGGATATAAAATTATTAAAGATAGTTTAAGTTTACCATTTGGTATCAATATGATTAAATTATAGAAAGTATTAAAATAAAAATTTTGATAATAAATAAAATGATAAATCTTATGTCAATAATTTGAAAATCTTTTATCTTAGCTTTTTACCGATATCTATTTGTAAATATTTTTTCATTATCTCGAAAATTGTAAAGCTAGTATCATTTTCCTCTCATTTTGATAGTTATTGAGTAAAGATATAAGGGAGAATGGGAAAGACGAAGGAGATAGGAATGATGGAAGAAATAACTAATATCATTTTTTTTATAGTGATAAATATAAGAAATAGGAAGAATGGGAGAAATGGGGGAAAGTAGTAGTTGATAGTGAGATTAAGAAAAAAGTTTTTCTTAATTATCCTAAAATTAGGAAATTTTAACTCTATCATTATTAAAGACTCTCTTGGTATAATACTAAATCCTATTTGAAAAACCACAAATCCAAAATTGATTAAATCCATTCTATATAGGGAATCCAGCCTTTTAAAATAAAAATAAAATAAAAGGAGTATGTCAACTGCATTTGGTATAGTATGGTTTTTTTAAAAGGTTGATATAAATAATTTGATACAAATCCTAATATTGCTAAATTTATAATCGGGAAGTCTAGGATTATTTTAGAAAATTGAGATAATGGATAGATTATTCAATTTATACCTTCATCCTTAAACTCTATAATTTTTTTTAGAAAATTAAGGCGATATCATTTTTCGCGTAATTGTGATAAAGATGAAGAATGAGAGGAATGGGTAGATGGGGAAGTAGTCGTTGATAGTGAGATTAAGGAAAAAGTTTTTCTTAATTATCCTAATTATCCTAAAATTACGAAAGTTTAACTCTCTTATTAATCAAGACTTTCTTGGTATAAGCTTGAGAAAAATAATAAAAAAACCAAGGTAGACTCATTTTTCAAAAAATCTAACTTGGATATTTAGGATTAATAACGATTGATATTTTTTTTATTAATTAATAAGTAATTATTTTGAGTTAAAACTTATAGTATTAAAGCAATTGACGAGAAACCAATTTTTCAACATTTGCTTGAGTTTGGTGGAGAAACTCCTCTCTTCCATCTTTGGTATCTGTTAAATTAGGTAGTAATTTACGAGATTGCAATGCCATATGTAATTGAAGTTGGGCTACATAATCACTGATATTCTCATAGAAACCTTCTGGCTGATTCTGGTTAGATGGTAAATTCATTGTTTCCTTTTTCATCTCCTCAATTGATCTCTTAAAGCTCATTAAACTTTATCATCTTATTTTGACAATGTTTTGATTACACCCTAGAGATTAAATATTTCTCAACATATTTGCAATATATCTTAATAATATTTTTAATTGAGATTTGATTTAAAAGCCATATAGCGATGTGGGAGAGTGGCAGGGATTTTTTTGGGAATGGTTTTTTGGGAATGGGAGATGGGGGGAATAGGAGATGGGGAGATTGAGGGAATGGGGATTGGGGTGATTGGGGAATGGGAGATAGGTTTCACCGAGAATGGGAGATTGGGGAGAAAAAGAATTATCTTTTGATAGCAAAGAGTAGGGAAAATAAATTGTGGTTAATTATCCTAGATTGTAGGATTTTTAAACTCTATGATTGATTATATCTAGACAAATTGGTATTACTTTTCAAAAGTTATTTTAGAAATTGAGTGAAAATCTGGGGGAGTTTGGTTATTTTGGAGAATTTGGGAGAATGTGGGAGAATTTGGGTAGAATCAATGTTGGCAGATAATAAAGAATAGAATTTTTAAAGTTGATTTTTGGTAGGCATAATATAAATTTAGCAACAACTTACTTCAGGAATTTTCCTCAGTGATATTGCTAATGATATTGCTAATGATATTGCTAATTATTTAGTAACTATTAGTAAAGAGAAATAAGAAAGCTTTAAATTAGGAAGATTTCTTAAGCCTCGATAGATTACTTCATCAGGTAAAGTGGCTTTTTCTATTACATAGGCGGAATCTAGCAAACCTAAATCATTTAATACTTCCCAAACCTGATGGTATACAGAATTTACCTTTAGTAAAACGACAACATCGGCAAATTCGATCGTCGCTTTTAACCGTTTTATGTTATAAATAGCAGGTAGAACTATTAAACTTGCCCCTACTGTAACTAAAGGCAAACCTAAACCGGAAGCTGCTGCTAGAGGAGATGAGACACCGGGAATAAATTCAATCTTTACTTGGGGATAAATTTGTTGTAGAGTTTGTGCTAAATAAGTAAATGTACTATAAAAACTTATATCACCTTCGCAGGCAAAGGCAACATCTATTCCTTGTTGGAGATATGGTAATACTTGATTGGCAGCTTGCAACCATGCTTGTTTTAAAATGGTTTCATCTCTAACGTAAGGAAATTCTAATGCTAATTTATGTTGGTTGGGTTTTAACCAAGGAGAAATAATAGTTTCGGCGATGCCTTGTTTATCTCCAATGCCAGCGGGAAATGCTACTACTGATACTGATTGTATAATACGCAATCCTTTTATTGTTATTAATTCAGAATCCCCTGGGCCTACACTTATACCATAAATAATACCAATTGTCACTATATATTCTCTATTTAATTTCTATTTAATTTTAATTCAATCTTTTCTCGATTTCTTCAAGACAATTTCTATATATTTTCAATTTTCATCTCTAGTTAATTTCTCTTTATATTTTGATTTCTATTTTGATTTTGATTGAATAATTCAATCTTTACTTCAATTTCTATTTTCCAATTTAGTTTCGTCTCAAATTCAATCAGACAGTTTCAAAAATATCTAAGTAGGTAAGCAAAATTAAATAGAAAATGGGTAATCTTATATTTCTCTCTTTAAGGATTGATTTTGAATTTTTATTTTAAAACTTTTTCACCTACCTACTTATCAATCTCCTCTTATATCAAATCCTTTTTTCAAAGTAGACTTATTAAAAAAACTGTTTTATCTCCTCTTTTTTCCATTTTTCCCAATTTTTCCCTTGGCTTTAGCCGATGCCTAAAGCTATTGAGAATTCTACCTCGTCAATAAAGCTTATTTCATAACCGGATTTAATATTATATCAATTTTCTAAAACGGTGATAGACTTTCTAGTTTTTCAATTTAGTAAAATTTCCTTTGGCGTAGCTTTTGCCTTAGCAAATACTCCGAATTCCGTTGGCTTTAGCCTTGCCGCTAGCCTATTGAGAATTCTCTAAAACTTATATCTTCCAATCTTAAAGAAATTTGATATTATATCAATTTTCTAAAACTGTGATAGAGTTAAAGCTATGGAAAACCTACTGACTCTCAACCTAAAACCTATCTCCCTTGTCAACCGTTGGCTTCCGCCTCTGCCTAAGCAGAAGTCTCTCCATCACCAACGATGTCATACTAATGGATAAAATGATATTACTTCTTATATCATTTTTCGCGTAATTGTGATAGACACCTTCTTGGAGAATGGGGTGAATGGGGAGACAATGGGGAGAATGGGAGAATAAATTTTCGTTAATTATCCTAGATTTGGAAATTTTTAACTTTATCATTATTAAAGACTTTCTTGGTATTATTTCTTACTTAAAAAAACGCTTAATTATCTTAGATTTAGTATTTTTAAACTCTATGATTAATTAAAGACTTTCTTGGGATTAAATTCTATTTGAATGTTAATTGAATCATTGAATTTTAAATTAAATCAGAAGATTTCAAAGACAATCTCAATCTTTTTCAATCTCTTCTCAATTGAATTTCAAAGACAATATCTATTATCAAATTCTAATCCAAAATCAATTTTCTAATTCCATATTGATTTAATCATTCCGATTTCAATTTCTTATCGAATTCCAAAGGCAATTCCATTTCTAATTCAATCTGAATTTAATTATTCAATTTCAATCTCTTCTTAAATTCATGGATTTAATAATTTAACTATAATATTTGTTTTAAGCCAAAGTGAAAGTGAAAGTATTCAATCTTTTCTAAATTTAATTTCTAATTCTAAATCCAACTTCAACTTTAACCTCAACTCTAATTCAATGATGATTTATCTTAAATCTGCAACTCAAACTGTCTTGATAAATTTTTTCCAATTCTAGTTTTTTCAGAAATTTTAGCCAATAAAAATAAAGCAATTTTAAATTCAGGATTTGGAATTATAAGATAATTTCAAAAAAAATCTCGGTTTCTTCTTAAGTTTTTCAAGAAAACTTTCATCTCTTCTTCAAGCTAAATCTCAAATCAATTTTCTAATCCCATGTTAATTTAATCATCCTATTTCAACTTCAACTCCAATTCCAAACGCAATTCAATTTCCATTCAATTTCCATTCAATCATTCAATTTCAATCTTTCTTTAAATTCAAATTTATGGTATTCAATCATTGAATCCTCCATTCCAACTCCCATTTAATCTTTAATTCAATCATCCCATTTCAATTTATTTTCAATCTATTTTCAATCTTTTCTCCATTTAATTTTAAACAAATTGCTAATTCAATCTCAATATTGAGTTTAAAATTCAAAGACATAATTATTTCAATATCTTCTTTAATATTAATCCCAATTCAATTTCTATATTCTATTTCAATTTCGATGTTGATTTAATCATAGAATCTCAATCTCTCCTTAAATTCAAAGTCATGGTATTTAATAAATTCCATTTCCAATCGAATTTTTAATTTAAACTTCAATTGAAACTTCTCTAAAATCTTGATTCTAATCATTCAATTTCTTAAGACTATTTCAAAGATAACTTCAATTTTATTCTCAATTTTGATGACAAATCAATTTCAAATAGAATAATATAAATCGTAAATTAATCTCAAATCAATTTCAAAACATTTCAAAATAATATGCCATTACCAGCCATAATTTTACCCGGTTATCTAGCAAAAAGCAGTGACTATCTTCAATTAGAAAAAGACTTAAACCACAAAGGAATTCCTACAATAACTGTGCCTATTAGGAAAATAGATTGGTTACCAACTATAGGAGGAAGATCTATTATACCAATTTTACGACTAATTGATCAAACTGTCAAAGAAACTTTAACTAAATATAATATATCATCTCTTAATCTTATCGGCCATTCTGCTGGAGGTTGGATTGCCAGAATATATTTGGGGGAAATTCCCTATACTATTCATGGTGATGTCACGGAATCTGAAGGTGTATGGAAGGCACATAACTATGTATCTACTTTAATTACTTTAGGCACTCCACATGTAAGCCAAGAGCGTTGGACAAAACGTAATTTAGATTTTGTTAAAAATAACTATCCGGGGGCTTATTATCCTGATGTTAATTATGTTTGTGTAGCGGGTAAGGCCATTTATGGTGAGAAAAATTTCAAAGGATGGTTTACTTATAATAGCTATAAACTTACTTGTGGTAAAGGTGAATGTTGGGGTGATGGGATAACTCCTGTAAATTCAGCACTCTTAGAAGGTGCAACTAATATCACGATCGATGATGTTATGCATGCACCTAACTCCCCTGTTAAATGGTATGGTTCAGAATCTGTATTAGAATATTGGATTAATTATCTTCAATAATCAAAATATAGTCATAAAACAAGAGAAATTAATACTTTTAAAATAGTATAATTTTAAATTTATATAATAAGTTTCATGTTTTTTAATAATGAATCTTATTTTTTTTTTGTTTATTTTTGCTCTTTCTTTCCTCTTATGCCAAATGGTATTTTCAAAGTTGACTTATTAATATCGTTTTTCCCATAATTATGATAGACACCTTCGTGGAGATTGGGGAGATTGGGGAGAATAAATTTTGGTTAATTATCCTGAAGGGGTGACATGGTATAATCAATGGCACTCTCCATCAGGGTTTCAAGTATATTAACCTAAAAAAATTTTCCTTTCAATAGAAGTTTAGTTTAATCTATCCATCAGGTTTCAAGTTGGCAAAAATCTCAAAAATTTATCTGGCTTTCAATATAATACGCGTTAATCATAGGGAAAAATTTTTAATGTATGCTAGTCTCTCCCTTTTCTCCTCATCAGTTAATTATCCTACATTTGGGATTTTTTACTCTATCATTATTAAACAATTTGATATAAGAAATCTGTTTGAAGTCGGTAATACCAATTTTCTAAAGCAATGATAGATTTGATATGGCTTTTTTATTTCCAACTGTTGATTTTTCTAATATATCTCTTCCAATCTGAAAAAAATTGATATAAGTTGGTAACAAAATTCTCAAAGTTGAAATCAAGAAATAATTATTTACTAACAAAAATTAGCCTGAGAAAAAATGCGTAAAATCATACCTAAATTTTGATAAAATATATAGATTAAGAAAATACTTGCCAAATCGAATTATGCTAAATTATAATAAACATGTTATAAACAAATAGTAATGATATTGCGTTAACTATCAAAGATATCTATAACAATTAATCAACAATCAAATATGAATATAGCAGCCCGTCTAGATCAAATAATCCAAAAGCGTAAACCTCTAGTAAAAAGGATAAAAGAGGTAGAAAAAAATCTCATAGATTTAATTGAAACCTTATCTAAATTAGAAAATCTCCGCCAACGAGTAATAAAATCTCCCGATAGCTCAGATGTCACTCAAAAACTTCAAAATATTATGTTTGAAGGGCAACTTACGGCTTTTAAAAACCGAAGTAACGCACTTAGGAAACTAAGAGAACGTTTCGATCGCGAAAGTATTAATATAGGTGTAGTAGGATTAATGGGGCAAGGAAAAAGTACTTTACTCAAAAGTTTGAGTGGTTTATCTAATGAGGAAATCCCTGCCCAAGAAGGAAGTGCTTGCACTGCTGTAAGAAGTAGTATTTATTATGAAAAAGGGGAAACCAAGGCTAAAGTAATCTTTCATGATGAATACTCTTTTCTCAAAGAAGTGATCCAATCTTATTATGATGAATTAGAATTACCAAATAAACCTCTTACCTTGGATGATTTTGCTAATAATCAACTACCATCTCCGCCTCAAGGTAGCACAAAAAAAGCAATGTACGATCGTCTAAAGAATGAATATCATCTGAATATAAAAAAATATCGTCATCTTTTAAAAGAAGAATCAGAAAGAGTGAAAAGTATTTCTCGAGAAGAAATTCGCGATTATGTAGTGCATCAATACGATGAAAATAATAACCTCAAATCTTTCAACCATTTAGCAGTCAAACAAGTAGAAATTTACTGTGAATTTCCTAAAACTGAAGTGGAAAAAATTGGATTAGTAGATATTCCGGGATTAGGGGATTTCAGAGTAGGTGACGAAAAACTCATGTTAGAAACTTTAGGAAGAGAAGTAGATTTAGTGTTATTCGTTAAACGACCAGATTCTATTCGTTATCAGTGGACTACTAATGATACAGAGTTATATGAAAAAGGAGAAAAGGCATTAGATGATTTATCTGAAAGAGCTTTTATGGTTTTAAATCATACTAAAAAAGGTGGAAATGATAATTTCAAAGGTTGTCAGAAACTTAAAGAGACGATTAAAGAGAATCATCTTAATGTAGTAGATAGTTTGATCGCAGACTGTAGTAATTCAGATGCAGCACATGAAGTTTTAGATATTATCCTACGTTACCTTGTTAATAAAATAGAATCTTTGGATAAAGTTCATGCTCGAAAAGAACAAAATATCCTAGAAAATATGCAAAAGAACTTAGAAATAGAGTTACAAAAAGCAAATGCTGTATTGGCAAATTATGGAAATGAAGAAATAGCATTCTCTGATAGTTTTGAAGAATTTGAAAAAACTCTTTCTAATGAATTAGCAAAATTGCAAGATGATTTAAAAATAGAAAAAGAATCACAACAACCAGATAAAGTTTTCCAAGATAAAGTTAATGAAGTTTTTCGTCTATGCGAAACTGATCATGGAATACCAAGTATAGAAGAAATCGAAATCCAATATCTCTCTCCAGAGAATAAAAAATCTTATAAAATCGTTTATTGTAAAAATGTAGCTATTATGAGATGTGCTTTATCCAAGCATTTTTTAAAATTAAATGAAGGACTAAAAAAATCTTTAGAAAACTTAAAAAAAGACATTACAGAAATATTTGTAGATCAACTTAAATTTGGAAATATCACAGAAGGAAATTCTGAAGAATTTCTAAAAAATATGACTGAATTACTTGCAGAAAGAAATAACCCATTAGAATTAGGATTTAGAACTCTTGCTGAAGCAAAACTCTCTTATGAAGGAATAGTTTTGGCTGATATTAGAGAACACTTTGACAAAGATCTCAATCCTGATGAAGCTCCTACTCTTTTAGATGAAAATATTGAAAATCCTCCTCAGAAGGTTGAAAATATGCTGAATAATCTCCACAAAAAAGTATTAGAAGAATCTAAAAAAACCCTAGAACAATATCTAGATAAGCCAAGTAGAGTAAAATATTTCTTAATGCAGGAATTCCTCGATCGAGTTTTGTATGCAAAGGATATCTTCAAAAAGTCATGGCGTAACTTTCTACAAGAAGCAGAAATCCGCAAAAAAATCTGGCCCGAATTTAGCAAATATGAAGAGCGCAAAGAAATACAACATGATTGGAGAATATTACTTAACCAAGCAAAAGAAATCAATCAACCTAAGACAATGCGATTTTTAAATTGATTTCATTATTATTGTTCTTTCTTCATTTGTGAATATGATAGAATCGTTTCAAAATCTTGGCACTGAAGATATTTTTAACGGTAGAGATACTAAAGCGGCTAGGAAAGTATGTCCCCAGAATTTATGGCCTATAGCAAGAAGGAAACTAAATCTATTGAATTCAGTAGTGAAGCTTGATGAACTTAGAATTCCACCTGGTAATCAATTAGAAGCTCTTCGAGGTACAAAATTAGGACAATATAGTATAAGAATTAATCGGCAATATCGAATTTGTTTTATCTGGGGAACAATAGGTATTGAACAAGTTGAAATCATTGATTATCATTAAATTAGAAAATAGGAGAAACTACCGATGCGAATTCCTACCCATAAACCACCTACACACCCAGGAGAAATGCTACTGGAAGAATTCCTCAAACCAATGGATATTACTCCAGAAAAACTTGGAGACTCTATCCATGTTTCCACTGAAATGGTAAATGATATCATAAACCAACAAACAGGAATTACCCCTAGTTTAGCATTGAGATTAGCAAAATTTTTAGGAACATCACCAGAAATGTGGATAAATTTACAACTTTGTTGGGATTTTTACCATATTCTTCGAGAAGAAAAAGATGAACTTGATGCTATCTCTCCTATAGGAATTGCAGATTTGCAGTTTAAGTAGAAAACAATAATTGAATTTTACAAATTAAAAATTACAAATTATCAATATTCAATTGATTCAACGCTTCCTCTTCCATTTAGAAAAAGGCTTTTTCACCAAATTAGAATTAAAATACTTAGAATGCTTCACCTCACGATCGATCCACTCAGGCAAAGGAATAACTTGATTTTCACGCTGTAACTCAACCTCAGCAATAATCAAACCCTGATTCTCACCACTAAACTCATCAATCTCCCAAACCAAATTACCCACAGGAATTCTATAGCGAGTTTTTTCAATCAAAGGCTTATGACAAAGAGTATCCAACATTTCCTTAGCATCATCAAGAGGAATAGAATATTCAAATTCCGCCCTAGAAATCCCATTAGAAATACCTTTTATCGTAAGAAAACCAGAATCTCCAACAATTCTCACCCTAACAACAACACCAGATTTCGTATAAATATAACCTTGACGGTAGATAACCCCAACAGCAAGCGATCGCCAAGCATCACCTTTTACCAAAAACTTACGCTCAATTTCCTTTCCCATACCAAACAATTCAGATGAACCATGCAAAAAACAGACAAAGGTGGGCATCAACCCACCAAAAAACTATCGATCCACCGATCCCATAATCACATCAATACTGCCAAGAATCGCGACAATATCAGCCACCTTCACTCCTTTAAGAATATAAGGTAAGATTTGTAAATTATTAAAATCAGGAGCGCGAATCTTCCAACGCCAAGGGAATACATCATTATTACCAACAATAAAGATACCTAACTCACCTTTACCACTTTCCATACGAACATAATGTTCACCTTCAGGAATCTTAAAAGTAGGAGGAATCTTTTTAGCAATATACTGATAATCAAAGCCATTCCATTCAGACTTTTTCCCTTCAGCCATGCGTTTAGCTTCTAAATTTTCATAAGGACCACCGGGAATTCCCTTAAGTGCTTGACGAAGAATCTTAACTGACTCCCGCATTTCACGAATTCGTACTAAATAACGGGCAAAACAATCACCAGCAGTTTCCCAGTGAATCTCCCAATCAAAATCATCGTAACACTCATAATGATCAACCTTACGCAAATCCCATTTCACACCAGAAGCCCTTAACATAGGGCCAGAAAGCCCCCAATTAATTGCCTCTTCACGAGTAATGGTACCAAGGCCTTCAATACGACGGCGGAAAATAGGATTATTAGTAATCAACTTTTCATATTCATCAATTACAGGATCGAAATAATCACAAAAATCCTCACATTTATCGATCCAACCGTAAGGTAAATCCACAGCCACACCACCAATGCGGAAATAATTATTATTAATCAACCGCATCCCAGTAGCCGCTTCCCAAAGATCATAAATCATCTCCCGTTCTCGGAAAATGTAGAAAAATGGAGTTTGTGCACCCACATCAGCCAAAAATGGTCCCAACCAAAGCAAGTGATTTGCAATACGGTTGAGTTCTAACATGATTACCCGAATATATTGAGCACGCTTAGGCACTTCAATATCAGCTAACTTTTCAGGTGCATTAACGGTAATAGCTTCATTAAACATCCCAGCCGCATAATCCCAACGGCTAACATAAGGGACATACATTACATTAGTCCGATTCTCAGCAATTTTCTCCATGCCGCGATGAAGATAACCGATGACAGGTTCGCAATCTATCACATCCTCACCATCTAAGGTGACAATTAAACGAAGAACACCGTGCATCGAGGGATGATGAGGTCCCATGTTGAGAACCATTGGTTCGGTTCTAGTTTCTAACTTTGGCATATCTTAGCAAATCTTTGCGTTACTAACTCCCAGTTTATCTTAGTTTTCTCAGAGATTTTCCCAAAAAGTTCTAGAAATTCTGTTTTAGCTATAATTTTAAATATCCCTATATTTTAAGGAAATTTTCTGCTGAAATCTACACCCAACAAGGGCTTTGAGCCATTTAATCTCCAAGTTAAAAATTTAATTTCCAAAAAACTTGCAAAAAACTTGTCAAAATAGATTTTTTGTTGCTATACTAAAAAAGGTCAGAAAAACGACGCGGGATAGAGCAGCCTGGTAGCTCGTCGGGCTCATAACCCGAAGGTCGGTGGTTCA